>JAIRUZ010000027.1 GCA_031254115.1 Streptococcaceae bacterium | reverse complement strand
GCCTACGACGCGGCCGTTGAGTCCATCGTCTTGCTCAAAAATGAGGACAGCGCCCTTCCTCTGAAAAAAGAGGAAAAAGTTGTGTTCGCAGGTCCGCTTGTTAATTCTCAGGATTTACTTGGCGCCTGGCGTTGGCAGGGCAAGCTTTCCGAGACAGAAAGTATTCCTTCGCTGCTTGACAGACAAGGCCAGCAGCTGTCGACGGTTGAAGAAGCAACAAAAATTGTTTTGATTGTCGGCGAGACAAGCGATAGAACGGGCGAATCCAAGTCTTACACGCAAATACAGCTCCCCGATAAGCAAATCAAACTCATCAACAAGTTGTCAAAAACGGGTAAGCAAATCATTTTAGTCGTGCTGGCAGGGCGTCCGCTCGATTTGTCAGCTGTCAATGATAAGGTTTCCGCCATTCTCTATGCCTATTTTCCAGGAACCATGGCCGCCAGAGCAATAGTTGATTTACTTTACGGGAAAAAAAATCCCTCGGCAAAACTGACAATGAGCCTGCCGCGCTCCGTCGGCCAAATCCCGATTTACTACAATAATTACAACACGGGGCGCCCGACAGAAACTGAAAGCGAAGACTATGTTTCGCGTTATCAGGACAGCTTGAAAACGCCGCTTTATCCTTTTGGGCACGGGCTGTCGTACAGTCAGTTTAGCTTTTCGGATATGGTGATTGAAACAAATAATGAAAAAATCACTGCCAAAGTCACAGTGAAAAACCAAGGAAAGTTGGATGGCGCTATCACAGTCATGATTTTTATTCATGACTTAATGGCTTCTACGGCACGTCCACTAAAGGAACTCAAAGCCTTTGAAAAGCGAGTGTTAAGTGTTGGAGAAAGCCAGACAATCCGCTTTGAGATTGACAAAGAAGCCTTAAAATTCTATAATTTTACAAATCAGCAGGTTTTTGAAAAAGGAAAATTTGAAGTATTGATTGCCCAAAGTGCAGAAGATATTATTTATTCAAAAATTGTAAATTTATAAGCAGAAAAGAGGCAATATGGCAGGGATTAGAGAGGTTGCGCGTGAGGCAGGGGTTTCTATTTCAACTGTTTCCTATGCCTTAAATGGCTCAGATAAAATATCAGAAGAGACGCGGCAGCGGGTGCAAGAGATTGCCAAAGGCCTAGGCTATGCACCAAAGCTGGCTGCACGGACGCTTAAAGGCAGTAAAACTAATATTGTAGGAGTATATATTTCGGGCTTTCAAGGTGAGTTTTACGGAGAGCTGTTAGACGGGATGCAACATCAGTTTGATCTGCTCGGCTATGACATGATGGTCAGCTCAGGCAGCCGGACGCATAAGTTTTTATCCGAAAAATTGTTTGATGGGGCGATTGTGCTGGACACCGAATTTCAGACACAAGAGCTCGAAGAAATCCTAAAAAGTGGCCACAAAATCGTTGTTCTCGATCGTGACATGCAGCATGAAAATGTGCGCACCGTTTTGCTTGACAATATTTCAGGCTCGCGTCAGGCGGTTGATTATCTGCTGGCGCAAGATTTGGCGCACTATTTTGTGATTTCGGGGCCGCGCGGCAATCACGACGCCAAAGCGCGTTTAGAAGGCGCGAAAGCGCGTTTTCAAGAAGCGAAAGTCGCTTTTGAAGTCATAGAAGGCGATTTCAATGAGTGCGCGGGCTATGAAGCGGCAAAAAAAATTCAAGCCCAAGTAAAAAATCAGACCGCAGGCATTTATTCGCTCAATGACGATCAGGCGATTGGTTTTTATCGTTATATGCGCGAGCATAAGCTGGATCTGAGTGCGCACTATAAGCTGGTTGGCTTTGACAATAACCGTTCGGCCGATTTTCTTTTTCCAACGCTGCCGTCGATTTCCTATCACAAACATTTTTGGGGAGAAACGGCTGCGCGCACGCTGATTGAGCTGATTGAAAATAAAAAGGTTTCAAGTAAAATTATTAACACACAGATTAGTTTTAGGGAATAACTTGCCTCAGATTGAATAAATCAGGCCACGCACGTTTGGCTTTTATTTGACTTTAAGTCTGGTTTAGGATAAAATAGTGAGATGATATTTCAACAAGATAAGCGTCATGTGAAAGCGAAGCCTTGGTTGTTTGCTGCGGCTTTAATCGCGAGCGTCGGGATGGTTGCAGGCATTCCGCAGACTTCTGTCAGCGCTGACAGCGTGCAAGCGGAGGTCTTGTCAGCTTCAAGCTCAGAGCCTGCTGTACAAACGGTCACATCGGCGGCTGTCAGCACGACGAGCCAGTCGGTCAATCAGCTGTCAGCGGCAAGTTCAGCTGTTGCAAGCGCAAGCTCAGCAGTGGCTTCGGCAACGTCAGCACTTGCGCTCAATCAGTCGCAGCTTGCAAGTCTGAGCGCCGCTCAAGTGAATTTGTCAGCCGTCGCCACGCAAGATTTGACAAAATTTAGCGCAAATGGGCAAACGAGTGCAACGGATTTATTTGCTTCAACGAGTTTTTCAAGCTCTGAAGTCGTTGTTTTACCAATGCCAGCAAGCTCTTATGTGCCCAATCAAGCGGCGATTAACAGCTATTTCTTGGCAGATTTGAATCAGCTTCGCGCGCTCAACGGTCAGCCAGCGATTTTGTACGCAAATGGCACAACGGCGGGCTATTCTGGCAGCTTGGCGAGCGACGTCGCGAGCCTACAAGCGTTTGCAAATACGCGTGCGGCGCAGATTATTTCTGATTTTAGCCACGATCAAGCGGGCACGCATGCTGAAAATATTTCCGCAAACGGCGGTATCACTGATCAAATGCTATCGGATCAGGAAGTTGCGTATTATCTGTTGATGGATTGGTACGATGAGAGCGACAATCCAGAATCTCTAGGCGTCGACCATTACGGTCACCGCGCGAATTTGCTTTACATGCAGAGCTATGAGGCGCTGAGTGTGCTTTCGTCTGCAAATACGGGCACAGGCTACGACCTGTTTGTTGCCATGGAAGGTCCCGGTTATACAAACAATGCGTCTTACAATGCGGCTATTTCAATGGCAAGTGCGACGAGCAATCCCGCAACAAAGCCATTGCCCAATATGATTTTTGAATATGTCAACTCAAGTGCGTATGCTTCGTATACTTCAAAAAATAGCGCGGCACTCACGTTGCAGGCGAGCTTGACGACCAATCTGTCTTCGGCGACAGCTGCGTATAGCAATGCGCTTGCAGCTTATCAGACATTGCTTGGCAGCACACCTGCCGCAGGGGTCGCAACGCTTCTCACGCAAGAAATTGACACGTGGGTAGGCTACAGCTTAAACGCGTCAGCAGGCCTAGTTTCCGTCACAAACTCGGATGGCACGACAGGTAATCCGTCCAATGTGAGCGTTGACAGCTCGGCTGTCAATATGTCACAGTCAGGCAGCTACGTGTTGACGTATTCTTACGTGGATCCTGTGACGGGCAAGAGCGCGACCGTAACGACGACCGTCAATGTTGCGTCTGCGCAAGCCACACTTGTCGGCGCGTATCAGACCAACGGCTTTAGCGCGGCGCCGGGCCAATTAGCCTTTAATCTCGTCACTATCAATAACGCGAAAGCGCAAGCGGGCACCACTCAAAAGGTAACAGTGACGCTGATTGATCAGATGACAGGAAATGCCGTCACGCAAGCGTCAAGCACGTTTACGCTGGACAATAATGGCTACGGAAACACGACGGTGACACTCAGTTTTAACGGCACAGGTCTCAGCGGACATACGTTGAAAGCAAATTACGCGTTTGCTCAAGTGCTTTCGACAACGGCTGCAGCAATAAATTTTGTATCCGAGTCTGGCAGCACGTCTCAAACATTGGCAGAGATTGCGTCGTCAGCTGACAGCGCGAAAGTGATTCCATCAGGCGTTTCAGCAGGCACACTCGTCGGCCAAACGACGCCGCAAGCGCCTGCAAGCGCCACTGATTTTCAGGTGAAATCAAAAACAGCGTCTGCGACAATTGTGCGCGCAAATAACACCTCAAAAACGGCGTCGTCAGCTAACAAAGCGCTCCCAGAAACGGGCGACACATCTGGTGAATTGGCGCTTGAAACGCTTGGCAGCACGCTTATCTTGTCAGCGCTGACAGTCGCGTCACTCAAACGCCGCAAACAACAAAATTGAATGAATAAGAGGAGCTAAACTTATGATAAACGGCATGACACTCATGCTTTATGTGAAAAATGTACGTCGTGCCATGAATTTTTGGACGGCGATTGGCTTTGATGAACTCGCGACGATTCCGCTTGAAAACAGTATGTCGGTGCTGCTCTCGGGCTATGATTTCGGCAATGTCAGCATTCAGCTTTATGAAATCGACTACATTGAACGCACGAACCCAGGCATTCAGACGATTAACGCCAATATTTTGTTTTCGACAGATGATATTGACAAGGCGTATGAAGAAATCTCAAAGGAAACGAAGCGTGTCAGCGAGATTATGCCGCTTGGCGAAGATTATACCTTTAGCTTTTTTGACCTTGACGGCAATCAATTTGCGGTCAGTGGTCAGCGCTTGACGCACGGGCTGACAGATGAGATGATTGGCGGGTATTTCAACGCACTCAAAAACGCACAACTCATCAGCGCGCGCGACCTTGATTTTTTGCCTGAAAGTTCGCTTGTTTTCTTTGGCAAGGTGACTGATCTTGATAGTCGTGAGCTTGCGGCCGAACTTTCCGCTGTCAAACTGTATTATGTGGACATGGAAAATTTGAAATTGTCACCTGATTTGCAATTAATTTGCAGACGTTATGAAATCACGGGTGCGCCTGTTCTCTTGAAACGCTGGTCTGATCGCGTTGAAAAATTTGACAAAGAAAAAGAGCCACTCGAGAAATTTATCAGCAAAAGAATCTGAAGCAACGAATCTAAAAAATAAGCGAGTCAAATGTCTCGCTTTTCGTGTTCCAAACAGGCTTTTAGTTCTTTGGAAACGCTGGGGGAATGGCGCGAATTATGGTATAATAGACTTATGATTAGGCAACTTCAAGAAATAGCAGGCGAGACGCTCAACCAACTGAAAGAAAGAGAAAAGGAAGAAAAAACGCTGACTCTCTCGCAGTTGGTTTTTGAGGTTGAAAAAAATACAAAAATGCTGGAGCATTCTGAAAAGCGTGTGCGTCAGCTCAATGAGCAGATGACGCGTGCGCAGCAAGACACATTTGCGTTCAAAGAAGCGCTTGGCGAGATGTTTGACGCGCATATACAGCTCAAGCAGCAGATTTATGCGCGTGCACGTGAACTTGGCAAATTGCAAAAAAGTGCCGATCCAATTGACAAAATGCTGGTGCAAGCCATTGAACTTCTGATAAAAGGCAAAACGTATAAGCTCAACAAGTTGGAGAGAGCGAAAACGTCGCTGCCTGAGGGATATGAGCGTGCGCTTTCGAGTTATTTACAAACGCAAGGCACGCTTGACGAGGCCAACCAAGACTATCTCTTGGCGCGCGCGGCGCTCGTGAGGACGCTTGACAAGGCGCATGCACAATTAGAACCTGCACCACAAGCGCTGTCTGAAAATGAGCCCAAAGATGAAGATGAGAACGAAAATGTGCGGATCTCAGCATTTCCTGTTTTGGCGGCTTATCCTGAAGCTGTTGAGCCGCAAGAAACGGGTTCTGTTTTGCAGCCTGATGAAACCAATGCGCTGCAGCTGAGCGTGCCACATTTTGAGGCTAAAACAACCGGATTTTTTGATTATATTTTCAAGTCAGAGCGTGCGCTCATCAGCGATGAAGAGGAAATGCTGAATTATGTTTATTGGACGTCAAAAAATAAGAAAGAAATAGAGACAGAGTCAGAAATTTCAGAGGTTCAGAGCGTTGTCACTTCAGAAACGCCAGAGGCACCCAAAGAAGAAGCCGAAAGTGCGCCCGCATTTGCATTTTCCGAGTGGTCTGAAAGCGAAACGCCGTTTTTGGCGTCGTCAGAAAGTGCGCACGAAATCGCCTTCTCTGAAAGCTCGGAAACGTTGGTGTTAGAGGAATCTGAGGCACAGAGGCGCTCAGAAGAAAATCAGACGCCGCAAGGCATTTATGCAAATGTGCTGACAAAAAAAGCCATTCGCGGCGCTCGAAATCGTCGGCAATAAAGCGGGCAAATAAAGACGCTCGGGCTTGCATTTCCTTAAAATTTAGTGTATAATTTCTCTTGTTGCTAAGTTCAGCTGCAAGAGGCGGATGTAGTTTAGTGGTAAAACTCGACCTTCCCAAGGTCGCGTCGCGAGTTCGATTCTCGTCATCCGCTTGACAACACGCTCGCCAAATAGGGAGATTAGCTCAGTTGGTTAGAGCACTGTGTTGATAACGCAGGGGTCTGAGGTTCGAGTCCTCAATTTCCCATCTGTCAGTTTCGCACACCGAGCTGTGCTCAGGAGAAATACCGCTGACAGATAAGACAAATAAATGGAGAAGTACTCAAGAGGCTGAAGAGGACGGTTTGCTAAATCGTTAGGCTGGGAAACTGGTGCGCAGGTTCGAATCCTGTCTTCTCCGTAAGTTCGGCTTGACCGTTCTGTGTAATTGAAAGGGGCAATGATGGCTTATAAATCAAAAAAATTTGGTAAGCGTAACACACCAAGCGGCGGACATAAACATTTCGCAGCTTATGGTATCAAAAAAGTTGAAAAACCAGCTGCAAAGACTGAGAAAAAATAATTTTTCAGGAAACAGAAAAAATAGCGCCTGACGGCGTTTTTTGTGCTTTATGAAAATGTATGCGAGCTTGTGAGCGCGTAAGAAAGGAGAGGCATGGCAGTCACTAAAGAAGAAATTGCTGAGATAAAGTCGCGCGTCTCGATTCTTGACGTGGTAGGCCAAGTGGTACAGCTCAAGAAGCAAGGGCGCAATTATTTGGGGCTGTGTCCCTTTCACGGGGAAAAAACGCCAAGTTTCAGCGTCAATGCGGAAAAAGGCTTCTATCATTGCTTCGGCTGCGGAAAATCGGGTGATGTGTTCCAATTCATCCAAGATTCTCAGACGGTTGATTTTCAAGCGGCACTCGCGCAGGTCGCGGAAATGGCGGGAATTTCTGTCAGCTTTGACAAAATGGGCGAGACGCAGGAAGATGACCCGAATCGTGCGTTGTTTGACATCAATAATCAAGCGGCGCGCATGTATCACATGATTCTCACGTCAACGCAGGCAGGCGTTGCGGCGCACGCGTATCTGTCAGCGCGTGGCATTGATGAGGACACGATTAAACGCTACGAAATCGGGCTCGCGCCTGACAATGACGATTTTTTGTATCAAAATCTGTCTGTCACATTTGACGAAAGCGTGCTGGCTGACAGTGGTTTGTTCAACTTTAGTCGCTCCAAAGTATTTGATACGTTTCAGAATCGACTGATGTTCCCGATTCGCAATCAATATGGGCAAACAGTCGGTTTCTCGGGGCGGATTTGGCAAGAGGGCGATACGCGCCAAGGCAAATATGTCAACACGAGCGCGACAAAGATTTTTGATAAATCCTTTGAGCTCTGGAATTTTGATAAAGCGCGTGCCTCCATTGCAAAAATGCACGAAGTCGTTCTCATGGAAGGCTTCATGGACGTGATTGCCGCGCATCGTGCGGGCGTTGACAATGCGGTCGCGAGCATGGGAACTGCGCTGACAGAAAAGCACGTCAAGCGATTGAGCCGGCTCGCGCAAAAATTTGTGCTCGTGTATGACGGCGACGCTGCAGGTCAGGCCGCAATTTACAAGGCGCTCGCATTGTTAGAGAATCGCGAGGTTGCAATTGTCAAAATTCCTGATGGAAAAGACCCTGACGATTATCAGCGCACGCAGGGAATTGACGCGCTTCGCGCGCTTCTTGGCACCACGCGGATCAGCCGCAGCGAATTTTTGATGGCTTATCTGCGCCCAGAAAATCTGAGCACGGTGGACACGCAAGTTGATTTTCTGGGGCAGCTTGCACCGATTATCGCGCATGAAATGAGCCTTGCGGCTCAAGATGTTTATGTCAAGCGGCTAACAGAGCTGTTGCCAGATTTTGAGTACGATCAGGTCGAAAAAGCGGTCAATCAGTATCGAAATTCAGGTTCTGTCAGCGCTGACAGAACTGATAGAGCGGCTGACAGGTACTATGATACGTTTTCAGAACTCGACGCGCCGCAGGCGTGGCCGCAAGAACAACCTGAGGCACAAGAAGCGTTCATTGCGCCGCTTGCAGGCGGCGAGCGGCTTGAGCAGCAGCTCCTCTCGCGGCTGACAAAAAAGCCAGAGTTGATTGATATGCTCGAGAAAAACGGTGCGCCGAGTTTCATTCATACGGACTATCAACACTTGTTCGGAAAAATAATTAACGCGCAACTCTCGCACGTCACGGATTGGACAGAGTTTGCCCTGACGCTCCCTGAGCCACTTCGCGGGAAAATGTTGGTGATTTTGGCTCTTGATTTGCCAGAAATTGTGACAGACCGAGAAATTTTGGAGCTGACCGAAAGTCTCGCAAAAGCCGCGATTCAGCAAAAAATAGAAGCGGCGGGTCGCGAGCTTACAGCCGCGCAGCAGCTCTCTGACAGCGAAAAGGTCCTCAGATTGACGATTGATATCGTCGCACTCAAAAAACAATTACAAGGAGAAACGAGCAAATGACAACACCTACTAAAAAACGACTCAACCAAATTGCAAAAGAAAACGGATTTACCAATCAAGAGTTGATGTCTGCCGCGAAAACCCTTGGAATTCCAGCAATCAGCCACTCGAATTCTGTCACAGCTGACGAAGAAAAGAGGATTTTAGACGAAGCCAAAAAAGTGGCCAAAGTTAAAGACGCACAAAAAAAAGCGCAATTAAAGGCAAAAGAAGCCGAAGATAAAAAAGCGGCTGAAAAAAAGGCAGCAAGCGCACCCGCGCCTAAAAAATCAGCCTCTCCTAAAATCAGCGCGCCAAAACAGCCCTTGCCGCAGACCTCAAAAGCAGAATTTGAGCGTGCTCTGCGCGCCTTCATCAAAGATCATATGGTGACGGTGCAAGTCATTGACAGTGAGATTACGGAATTCTCGGCTGATTTGACGCTCAATCCCGAGCAAATCGAGGATACGCTCCAGAAAATCCAAGATGCAGGTATTGCCATCGTTGACGAAGAGGGAAATCCGTCAGCCATGGCGCTTCAGGTGAATAAAGAACTTGAAAAAGAACTTGCACAGCTTGATAATATTGTCGCCAAAAGCCGCGTTGACGATCCCGTACGCATGTATCTCAAAGAAATCGGCCAGTATGATTTAATTCCGATTGAACGCGAAACGCAGCTTGCAGAGGCGATTATTCGAGGCGGAGACGAAGGCGCGCTTGCCAAGCAAATGTTAGCCGAAGCTAATCTGCGTCTGGTTGTCTCGATTGCCAAGCGCTATTCAGGGCGCGGCATGCAATTTTTGGATTTGATTCAAGAAGGCAATATGGGGCTTATGAAAGCCGTCGACAAGTTTGACTACACCAAAGGCTTCAAGTTCTCGACCTATGCAACTTGGTGGATTCGCCAAGCGATTACGCGCGCGATTGCCGATCAGGCTCGTACGATTCGTATTCCTGTGCACATGGTTGAGACGATTAATAAGCTCATTCGCGTGCAACGCACATTGCTCCAAGAGTTGGGCTCGGATCCAACGCCTGAGCAAATCGGCGAGCGCATGAATCTTGAGCCGCAGCGCGTGCGTGAGATTTTGAAAATTGCACAAGATCCCGTATCGCTTGAAACGCCAATTGGCGAAGAAGACGACAGTCATTTGGGCGATTTCATCGAAGATGATGTGATTGAAGATCCAGCGGCTTACACGAATCGTATGATGCTGCGTCAGCAGCTGGACGAGGTCATGGACACACTGACGGATCGCGAGGAAAATGTGCTGCGCATGCGTTTTGGTCTTGACGATGGCCGTTTGCATACGCTCGAAGATGTCGGACGCCAATTTAAAGTGACACGCGAACGCATTCGTCAAATCGAAGCCAAAGCGCTCAAAAAACTTCGCCATCCGCGAAGAAGCAAGAAACTCAAAGATTTCGTGGATTAAACTTGTTTCATAACCCGCTTTGCTTTTGAATTCTAACTCAGCTTTGCGTTCATTTACTTGGCGCATGCGCCGAGCGCTAAAGCGTGGTTAGGAGAAAAAGTAGGGTTATGAAACAGATTCATTAAAAAACTCAAAATTCCATTCGGGCACCTGCCGTGTGGGATTTTTTTCTCATTATTTTCACATAAATCGAACAATTGCTCATTTGAGATGAGATAATTTTTAGAATTACTTGCGTAATCAAGAAATTTGTGTTACAGTTTACTTGCAGAGGATTCTCTGTGTTGGATTTATTTATTAAGGAGAAACAAATGGAAGAAAAACAAGAATTAAAGCGCTCGCTCGGCTTTTTCCCAGTACTTGCGATGGTCATGGGAACCGTCATTGGAGCGGGTGTATTCTTTAAAGCGGGCACTATCTCAAGCATGACAGGTAATGCGGGTTTGCAATTGCTCGTTTGGACGCTCGGTGGACTACTTTCCATCGCAGGTGGGTTGACGGCGGCAGAACTTGCAGCTGCGATTCCTGAGACTGGCGGTCTCATTCGCTACATTGAACGAGGCTTTGGCAAGGCGTGGGGGTTTGTGACTGGCTGGGCGCAGACGCTGATTAATTATCCAGCGCAGATTGCGGCGCTTGCGACGGTTTTTGCAGTTCAATTTCTAAATTTATTCGGTATGAAGCAAACAACGGGTGCGATTGTCATTATCGGTATTCTTGCTGCCTTGTCTGTGACCTTGCTGAATTTTATCAGCGCAAAAGTTGCAGGAACTGTTCAGTCTGTGACGCTTGTCATTAAGTTGATTCCGATTGTCTTGATTATCTTGATCGGTTTATTTATTAATCCGCACGCAGTGAATTTTTCAATCTTTCCGATTGCTGTGGGTGAGGCGGTTGCGAATCATCCATCGCTTGCACAGACAATTGGGCTGGGCCTTTTGGCTACGATGTTTGCCTATGACGGCTGGATTTATGTCGGAAATGTTGCAGGTGAGATGAAAAATCCAAAACGGGATTTGCCGCGCGCAATTATTTTTGGACTTATTGCGATTACCCTGATTTATGTGCTGATCAATGCGGCCTACATTCACACGTTGGGCGTGAATCAGCTTGCAACAATCACAAATGATCCGCATCAAGGAACGGCTGTCTTACCAGGCAAAATTGCAGATCTTTTATTTGGCGGCTGGGCTGGCAAATTAATTACAATTGGTATCATGATTTCGGTCTATGGGACTATCAACGGCTACACGATGACGGGATCGCGCGCGACATACGCGTTTGCAAGAGAAAACAAAATAAAACTTTTCAGCCTTTCAAAACTTTCAAAGAATAGTGTACCTGTAAATGCAGCCATTCTGCAGTTGATTATTGCAACGGTGATGCTTTTGGCGAATTTTATCCCCGCATCTGGCGATTTCGCGGCGGCTGGCGGTGCGTTTGGCTTGCTCACAAATCTGTGTATCTTTGCCAACTGGCTGTTTTACACAATGGTGTTCGTGGCGCTCTTTATCCTCCGCAAAAAAGAACCTGAGCTTGAGCGCCCTTACAAAGTGCCGCTTTATCCAGTGGTTCCAGCCATTGCCATCATCGGTGGTGTGTTCATTCTCGTCATGACGCTGACAGGCTCATTCCTTGGCTATCAGCTACCGGCGCTCATCAGTATCGTCGTCATTGCCATTGGCTTCCCGATTTACAACGTCGTCAAAGGCAGAAAATAAAAGATTTAAACCTGTCAGAGCATTTTCTCCTGAGCACAGCTCAGCGTACGAAACTGACAGGTTTTTATTTTGCAAAATTTTAGGTTATAATTAACGAATGAAAAAGTTTATCAAAAGTATCGTTCTTTTATTTGCGCTTGTCGTGCTGATTGCGGGCGTCTATGTGGCGTATGTTTATATTCAGTATCACCGAATTGCGGACGCTCAAAAGCAGACGGTCACGTCAAACCGTGCGACTGAGCTCACGACGGGCAAAACTTACAAGCTGATGACGTATAACATCGGCTACGGCTCTTATCCGGCGGATTATACGTTTTTCATGGACGGTGGCAAGGAAGTGCGGGCGCGCTCGGTTCAAGCGGTAAATGACGCGATTGACGAGGATGCGCGGATGATTCGCTCGCAGGCGCCTGATTTCGTGACGGTTCAGGAAATTGATTGGCAAGGCACACGCAGCCAGTACGTCAATGAGCCCGCGCGTTTGCGCTCGAAAGTCGGCGATTACGGCTCGGTTTTGACGCAAAATTACGACTCGGCGTGGCTGCAATATCCTGTGCTCGACCCGATCGGCAAGGCGAAATCTGGCATTTTGACGCTTTCAAAATACAACATTAGTGCGTCTACACGTTACAGTTTGCCGATTGACACGAATTTCAGTAAATTTTTTGACTTGGATCGGGCGTTTGACGTGAATATTTTGCCCATTGCAAGCTCGACGAAGAAATTTGTCCTGATTAACACACATTTGTCAGCCTACACGAAAAATGTTGCCGTGCAAAAAGCGCAGCTCAAAAAGATTTTTGACACGATGCAAACTTACGTTGATGCAGGCGATTATGTGATTTGTGGCGGCGATTACAATCACGACCTTGTTGGCCGTCCGAAAAATGAGCTGACTTGGATGAAATCATTTCCCACGGCGGATTTGACAAAAGGCATGCGCGTGGTAGCGCCAAATCCTGACAGTTCGGCGCCGTCCGTGCGCTCAAATGGCGTGACGCTGAGCGATCCAAAGGAAATTTTTGGCTGGATTGACGGCTTTCTCGTCTCGGAAAATGTCACGAGCTTATCAGTCAAAACGGTCTCGAACAACTTCAAATCCAGCGACCATCAGCCAGTCGTCATGGATTTCAAGCTCAAATGAACAGATAAAGAAAAAGTGATGCAGCTGTTTGGCTGATCACTTTTTTGATAAACAGATATTATTTATTGAGAAAATCTTGGATGAGATAGCGCGGGCGCGCTTTGACTTCAAGGAATATTTTCCCGATATATTCGCCGATAATGCCAATAGCTAAGAGTTGCAAGCCGCCAAAAGCGACGATGAGAACGGCAAGAGAAGACCAGCCGGCCGCGGTGTGGCCAATGAAATGACTGAGCAGCACCCAGAGCCCAGAGATGACGGCTATGAGAAACATGAGCAGCCCCGACCAGAAAATCAGTCGCATGGGCGTCGCGGACATGGACGTGATGCCGTCAAGCGCAAATGACAACATTTTTTTGAATGGATATTTGGATTCGCCAGCAAAGCGCTCGCCGCGTTTGTAGTAGACGATGTCAGATTTGAAGCCGATGAGCGGCACCATGCCGCGCAAAAAGAGATTCACTTCGCCAAATTCGGCAAGTCCGTCAAGCGCGCGTCTGCTCATCAGGCGAAAATCAGCTGAATTTGGCACGGATTCAGAGCCGAGCGATTTCATCAGCTTGTAGAAAAGCCCCGCAGTCCCGCGCTTAAAGCCCGTGTCAGTGTCGCGATTGTCACGCACCCCGTATACGACCTCAACGCCTGCTTCAAATTTTTCGAGCATGCCGTCAATCGCATCAATATCGTCTTGAAGATCCGCGTCCATGGAAATCACGCAATCTACGCCAGGCACGTCTTTGACCGTCATCAGCCCAGCCAAAAGCGCATTTTGATGGCCGCGATTGCGCGACAAATTGATGCCAGAAAATCTGTCAGGGCTGACAGAATGCAGCGCCGCGATTTTTTCCCACGTCGCGTCTTTTGAGCCGTCATTGACAAAACAAATGCGGCTGTCAGCCGAAATCACGCCAGCTGACAGAAGACGGTCAAATTTTTCAGACAGGCGTTTTGACGTTTCGCCAATGACCAGCTCTTCGTTGTAGCACGGGAGCACCATATAAAGTGTTTTTACCATGACCACATTTTATCATAAAAGTTTAATCCTTGCTTAAAATTTGGGGCTTGCAAGCAAAATAGACGGTCGTCCTTTGACAAAGCGCCCGATAATGTGTAAAATAGGCGAGTATGGTTACAGAAATAATGAATTATGACGACAGCAGCATTCAGGTTCTCGAGGGGCTTGATGCGGTCAGAAAGCGGCCGGGCATGTATATTGGCTCGACAGACGCAACAGGGCTTCATCATTTAGTTTGGGAAATCGTGGACAATGCGGTCGACGAGGCGCTCTCCGGCTTTGGCAATAAAATTAGCGTGACGATTAACGAGGATGGTAGTTTAACGGTCGAAGACGAAGGGCGCGGCATGCCGACGGGAATGCACGCAAGCGGCAAGCCGACAATCGAGGTCATTTTTACCATTTTGCACGCGGGCGGAAAATTCGGACAGGGCGGCTACAAAACGTCTGGCGGCTTGCACGGTGTGGGCTCATCCGTTGTCAATGCGCTCTCAAGCTGGCTCGAAGTCGAGGTCACGCGCGACGGCGCGATTTACAAACAGCGTTTTGAAAATGGCGGTCATCCTGCAACAGGTCTTAAAAAAATCGGCTCGGCGCCCAAGGATAAAACGGGCACGAAAGTCACGTTTATGCCAGACGTGACGATTTTCTCGACGACGGATTTCAAATACGCGATTATTTCTGAGAGGCTCAATGAGTCCGCATTTTTGCTCAAAGATGTGACGATTTCGCTTGAAGACAAGCGTGATGGGCAATCAGACCAGTTTCACTATGAAAATGGCGTGCAGGATTTCGTCAGCTATCTGAATGAAGACAAAGATTCGCTGACGCCTGTATTGTATTTCAACGGCGTGCAAGACGATTTTGAGGTGGAAGTGGCGATGCAATACAACGACGGCTATTCCG
The DNA here is from genome assembly GCA_031254115.1 of Streptococcaceae bacterium. Classification (GTDB taxonomy): domain Bacteria; phylum Bacillota; class Bacilli; order Lactobacillales; family Streptococcaceae; genus Lactovum. The sequence goes on along the minus strand of JAIRUZ010000027.1, from coordinate 53,606 downwards.
AAAATCTTCTCAGTTTTGTCAACAATGTGCGCACGAAAGACGGCGGAACGCACGAGTCGGGCTTTAAGTCAGCGCTGACAAAAGCGATGAACGATTACGCGCGTAAAACGGCGCTTTTGAAAGAAAAAGACAAAAATCTCGAGGGCTCGGATTACCGTGAAGGGTTGACGGCGGTGCTGTCAATTCTTGTGCCTGAGGAGCATTTGCAGTTTGAAGGGCAGACGAAAGATAAACTTGGCTCGCCGCTTGCCCGCCCGATTGTGGACAGCATTGTCGCTGAAAAACTCAGTTTTTATCTGATGGAAAATGGCGAATTGGCGCAAAATCTGATTCGCAAAGCCATCAAGGCGCGTGAAGCGCGCGAGGCGGCGCGTAAGGCGCGCGAGGATTCGAGAAATGGCAAAAAATCCAAAAAAGACAAAGGACTTTTGTCAGGCAAATTGACCCCCGCGCAGACGAAAAATCCGTCGAAAAATGAATTGTATCTCGTCGAGGGTGACTCTGCCGGTGGCTCAGCCAAGCAGGGACGCGACCGCAAGTTCCAAGCGATTTTGCCGTTGCGCGGTAAAGTCATCAATACCGAAAAAGCCAAAATGGCCGACATTCTCAAAAATGAAGAAATCAACACGATGATTTATACGATTGGCGCGGGTGTGGGTGCTGATTTTACGCTTGAAGACAGAAACTATGACAAAATCATCATCATGACGGACGCGGACGACGACGGTAGCCACATTCAAATTTTGCTGCTGACGTTCTTTTACCGCTACATGAAACCGCTCGTCGAGGCGGGACACGTGTACATTGCCTTACCGCCGCTTTACAAAATGAGCGAGGGCAAAGGAAAAAAAGAAAAAGTCGCCTATGCTTGGACGAATGCAGAACTGGATAGAATGCGCAAGAAATTTGGCCGCGGTGCTGCGCTCCAGCGCTACAAGGGACTTGGCGAGATGAATGCGGATCAGCTTTGGGAAACCACAATGGATCCTGAAACGCGCACGCTCATTCAGGTGCAAATTGACGACGCGGCGCAAGCCGAAAAACGTGTGTCCGTGCTCATGGGCGACAAGGTTCCGCCGCGCCGTAAATGGATTGAAAGCAATGTCCGATTTACACTTGAAGAAGATAGCGTGTTTTAATAGGAACGGATTTTGAGACAGAAAGGATGAGTATGGCAGAGCAATACGTAGTTTTGGATTTCGAGACGACAGGTTTGTCGCCTAAATTCAACGAGATTATTCAGATTGGTGCCGCAAAATTTGACAGCGTGTCACACGAAGAGCTCGGGCGTGTCAATCAATTGCTGCGGCCTGTGCGAAGTCTTGTCAGCGCTGAAATCACAGCACTGACAGGCATTTCGCCAGCTGATGTCGCGAGTCAGCCCATGATTTCTGCCGTGCTGCCCGATTTTCTGGCGTTTATCAGCGGTTGTTTACTCGTCGCGCACAATGCGCCGTTTGACATGAGCTTTTTGAATCAGGCGATTATTGATTGCGGCATTCAAGGTGTTGCGCATTTTGAGGTGTACGACACGCTGTCAGAGGCGAAGCGGCTGATGAAAGCGCGCTCGTATGCCCTTTCAAATCTGAAAAAAGACTTAGGGCTGTCTGATTTGCGCAGCCACGACGCGCTAAACGACGTGTTGATTACGGCGAAGCTCTATCAGCGCTTACAAGAATTGGATAAGCCGCGCGCACATTTTGTAGCAGCTGACAGCGGGCAGCTGGGACTTTTTGGGGAAGAAATCTCCACAGAATTGCGCAAATATCTGGGCTTGCCAATTACGAAAGCCCTCATTTACATCGACCGCGAAGCAAAACAATACGAGGTCATCTCGCTGCGAATCGCGCGCGAATACACCAGCGGCTCGGGCCTCGTACTCAAACTGGACACGGGCGCTGAAATTCAAATTCACGCCGATTATTTCAAAGAAATGCAAAAGCCTGGTTTTGGTGAGTAAAACTGGAAATAGAAACAACTAAAATGACGAACATACAACAATTACCATTAGAAGACATTATGGGCGACCGTTTCGGCCGTTACAGCAAATACATCATTCAGGAGCGCGCGCTGCCCGACATTCGCGATGGGCTGAAACCTGTGCAACGTCGCATTCTTTACTCGATGAATAAAGACGGCAATACCTTTGACAAGGCGTACCGAAAATCTGCGAAGTCTGTCGGCAATGTCATGGGCAATTTTCACCCGCACGGCGACAGCTCGATTTACGATGCGATGATTCGCCTGTCGCAGGACTGGAAAATGATGGAGCCGCTCATTGAGATGCACGGAAACAATGGCTCGATGGACGGCGATCCAGCGGCTGCCATGCGTTACACCGAGGCGCGCTTGTCCGAAATTTCGGGTTTTTTACTGCAGGACATTGAAAAAGAAACCGTTTCGACGGCGTGGAATTTTGATGACACAGAAAAAGAGCCAACGGTTTTGCCTGCGAGCTTCCCAAACCTTTTGGTCAACGGCTCGACGGGAATTTCGGCAGGCTATGCGACCGATATTCCGCCGCATAATTTGTCCGAGGTCATTGACGCGACGGTTGCGCTGATTGACGACGCGGAGTTATCAATTGACAAAATCATGCGTTTCCTGCCAGGACCAGATTTCCCGACAGGTGGCGTGATACAAGGCAAAGCAGGCATTCGTCAGGCGTATGAAACGGGCAAAGGTAAAATCGTTTTGCGCTCCAAAACGGCGATTGAGTCGCTCAAAGGCGGTCGCGCACAGATTGTCATTACCGAAATCCCGTATGAAATCAACAAGGCAAATCTCGTGAAGCGCATCGACGATGTGCGCGTGGCGGGGAAAGTGCCTGGCATCGCTGAGGTGCGCGACGAAAGCGACCGCGAAGGTCTGCGTATTGCGATTGATTTGAAAAAAGAAGCGGACAGCCAGCTCGTGCTGAATTATCTTTTTAAAAACACCGACTTGCAGGTTAATTACAACTTTAATATGGTGGCGATTGACGCAATGACGCCGCGTCAGCTGGGCGTTTTGCCGATTTTGCGCGCGTACATCAAGCACCGCGAGACAGTGATCATCAAGCGTTCACAGTTTGATTTGCGTCGGGCGGAAAAACGCCTGCACATTGTTGAAGGCTTGATTAAGATGGTCTCAATTCTTGACGAGGTGGTCGCAACGATTCGCGCGAGTGAAAATAAGAGCGATGCAAAGGAAAATATCAAACTGTCATTTGGCTTCACGGAAGAGCAGGCCGAGGCGATTGTCACGCTGCAACTGTACCGATTGACGAATACGGACATCGTGACGCTGCAAAAAGAAGATGCTGACTTGCGCGCGAAAATTTTAGAGCTCAAAGCGGTCATTAATGATGAAAAAACGCTGTTTAATCTGATGAAGCGTGAGCTGCGTGAGGTCAAGAAAAAATTTGGCAAAGCGCGCCGCTCGAGCTTGCAAGACGAAGTCGAGACGATTGAAATCGAAGCGCATGAGCTGATTTCCGAGGAAGAAACGGTCATCAGCGTGACGCGCGCAGGCTATATCAAACGCACATCGCCGCGGAGTTTTGCGTCGTCAGAGCTGACAGAAATCGGCAAGCGCGACGGCGATGAGCTGTTGTATTTTGGCACGGCGAAAACGACGCAACATCTTTTGCTGTTCACGACGCTTGGCAATGTGATTTATCGGCCCGTTCACGAGCTCGCTGACACGCGCTGGAAGGACATTGGCGAGCATGTATCGCAAACTGTGACGAATTTTGACGCGGCAGAAGAAATTCTTTTTGTCAAAGTGCTCGACACTTTTGAGACGCCAGAAAAATTGCTTGTTGTCACGAAAAATGGGCAAATCAAGCAGCTGGAAGTTGCCGCATTCGCGCCGTGGCGCACGTACAAGTCAAAAGCGACCGCTTACGCAAAATTGAAAACAGCGGACGACATGGTCGTGTTTGTCAGCACTGTTTTGTCAGCCGACGTGATGCTCGTCTCGAAAAACGGCTATGCGCTGCGCTTTGACTTGTCAGACGTGCCTGTCATCGGCGCCAAAGCCGCTGGCGTGAAAGCCATGAATCTCAAAGCCGGCGATACCGTTCAAACCGCATTCTTCGTGACGACTGACAGCTGGTGGCTGCTCACGGTAAAAGGGTTTTTGAAACGCGTGGCGGCAAGCGAAATTCCAGCCACCGCGCGCGCGAATCGTGGCTTACAAGTCCTAAAAACCGTCAAATCTGAGCCGCTGCAAGTCTTTGCGGCAGGCACGGTCACAGCTGACGGAAATACCGCGCCTTATGATGAGACGGATTTGTTTAGCACAGAGCCTGCACCTTCTGTCAGCACTGACAAAACGCCGCAGACGCTCGAGATTACAACTGACAATGGCAAGCTTTACGACGTGATTCTAGCAGATTTACATTTATCTGAACGCACAGCAAATGGAGATGAAGTAGCGCCAGGTGTCGCTTCGATTCAGATTAAATAATCCCTAAAGAGAGCCACGCCCGTCGACGCAAATTAGCTAAATAAGAAACTTAAATTCTTGTATAAAGTCATAACTTCGGTTGTGACTTTTTATTTATTTGATTTATTGATATAAAAAGAATATACTAATTATATCAAAAAGGAGAAAATAATGCACTCTACAGAAAAAGTTATCGCAATCACAGGTGCCTCATCTGGCTTAGGTTACGCGGCAGTACAACTTTTTGCTCAAAAAGGCTGGATGGTTTACGCCGCAGCGAGGCGACTTGAAAAAATACCAACTGGCAAAAATATCAACGCGCTGAAGCTTGATGTCACAGATAGTGAGTCCAATCAGGACTTTATCCGTCAGATAGTAAGCCAGTCTGGGCGTATTAAAATGCTGATAAATTATTCCATTTTTTGACTGAAAAAGAGTTTAGACGGCGGAATTGATTAAATAATTCGCGTGATAGTGCTCTAAGATTGTGTCAATAATAATCATGAGGTAGGCGCGGCTGGAAATGTCATAGCCGTGATAATAACTCATGCTTGATTTCACTGAAATATTTCTTTTTACAGTTCTTCCTAATTTAGATGACCTCACTCCTGTGATTGCGAGTGGGTCCTGTTGGAGGCTATTAACTTTTTTTGCGGAGTTAACTAAAATATCTACATCTCCAGAAACAGAAAGGTAAATGACAATATCATTTGGTCTTAATAGATTTGGTAATAAATCCAAAAAGGGATCTTCATGAATGTATACAGCTCTTTTATCGAATCCGATTAATTTCTTTGAAAAATATTCAGCTAAAGGTTTAGTAACCCCAACTGCAGTAATATAAACTGTATCAGCTTTATGAATTTTTTGAATAAAATATTTGATATTTTTTGCATCTTCCAAATCAGGGAAAGCACTTACCCAATCTCTTAAGCTACTAATGAAATTAGAATTATCAGTATTTTCTAATAAAACAAGAGATTTAATTTTGAATTTAAATTCTGAAAAGCCAGAAAACCCTAATTTTTGAGCCATACGTATTAATTCAGTTTTAGAAGTAAAAAATTTTTCTGCAAGCTCAATGAGATTATACTCAATTGATAATTCGGGATTATTATCGATTTTTGTGAGTAGCTGCAACTCTGTCTTCGTAAGGCTGCTTGTATTGTTTAAAAAGCTTTCTAGTATAATTCCCATAAAGGCATTATACCATTTTAAATGAAGTCTTGGACAAAAGTCCAATTTTAGAACTTTGAAGCGCCTCCAATGTTCTTTTAAAAGAGTATACTGTGTTTGGGTAAATAACAAAGAAAGGAGGTTAAATATGACAACATATTTCGATAAAAAAATAGTACGATTTCAAATTGAAGCAAGTTCAAAAGATGATATATTTCAGCTATTATCAAGTGACTTTGAAAATCGAGGATTAGTTTCTGAGGAATACAAATTTAAAGTTGCACAACGGGAAATGATTTTTCCAACAGGTTTAGTTATTGGCGATTGCGGTGTGGCGATTCCTCATACGGATGCTGAATGGGTAAAAACTTCTCAGATAGCTTTTGCATCGCTAAAGAAGCCAATGACTTTTTATCAAATGGGAACATTAGATAATCCTGTTGAAGTTACATTAGTCTTTATGCTTGCTCTGAAAGAAGCGCATGAACAGCCTGAGATGCTACAAGCTCTTGTTACAATGTTTCAAAAAGAAAGCGTACTAAAGCATTTACAAAGCATCACAGATGTAGACGAGTTCATTTCAATAATGAACGAAAACAATTTATACTAATCAATTATAGGAGAAACTCATGTTACAAGCAATTACTTGGTTTGTCGGCTTAGGTGCCACGGTCGTCCTACCTATACTCATCTTTATTTTTGGTCTTATTTTGGGAACAAAACCCGGAAAAGCCTTTACATCGGCATTGACTGTAGGAGTTGGATTTGTTGGACTTAATTTGGTCATCACTCTGTTAACAACTACTCTTGGCCCTGCTGCTCAAGAAATGGTCAAACGCTTCGGACTACATCTAAACACTATTGATGTTGGTTGGCCAGCGGCGTCAGCAATTTCATTTGGTACTACCTTAGGAACTTTATCTATTCCAATCGCAATTTTGGTGAATGTCATCCTTCTTGTTTTTGGATTGACCAAAACTCTTAATATTGATATTTGGAACTTATGGCATGCTGCTTTTATTGCCTCACTTACTTATGCGTTGACCGATAGCTTTGTGATGGGCATTATAGCTATTGTTGTTTATACAATGATGATTTTATTCTTTGCAGACGTAATCGGCCCTCAGATAACAAAATTTTATGGATTTCCTGACATTACTTTCCCTCATGGTACTTCCGCTCCTGGATTTTTTATAGCGCTTCCTTTTAATTGGTTGTTTGATCGTATCCCAGGATTTAAAGATTGGAAGGCTGATCCAGAAACAATCCAAAAACGCTTTGGAATATTTGGTGATTCAACCGTTATGGGATTGATTATCGGATTGATTATCGGCATTTTGGCAGGACAGAACTTCTCCCAAGTTGCGCAACTATCTGTTCAAACTGCTGCAGTGTTAGTTTTAATGCCCCGTATGGTTTCGTTACTTATGGAAGGATTGATGCCAATTTCTGAAGCGGCCAAATCTTTTATCCAGAAACGATTCCCAGGTCGCGAACTTTTCATCGGTATGGACTCAGCTCTTTCGGTTGGTCACCCAGCAGTTCTATCCTCTTCGCTTTTGTTGGTTCCAATTACAATTCTCCTAGCTGCAATTTTACCGGGCAACACAACACTTCCGTTTGGGGATTTGGCAACCATACCGTTTATTGTATGTTTGATGGCGGCCGTATTTAACGGAAATGTAATACGCACCGTTATTGCTGGTACATTTTATATGATTTCAATTTTATATGTAACTTCCTGGGTTGCCCCTCTTGTTACATCAGCTGCAAAGGCAGCTAAGTTCAATTTGGAAGGTCACTCACAAATAACGGCATTAGCTGAAGGTGGTCTTTGGACAACCTTTATGTATATAGGTGGCGTAAAAATTATGGGTTGGGCTATCTTTGCAATAGTATTTGTTTTGCTTCTCGCAGGGATGATTTATACGCGTAAAATACAACCCAAACGTCAAGCAAGTAATGGAAAGTAGAAGGTAATTAATAATGAAAAAACTAATGGTAATGTGTGGTACAGGCGTTGCAACCTCCACAATTGTTATGAGCAAAGTGAAAGATTGGCTAAAAGAAAAGGGAATTGAAAATCAAGTACAGCTCTTCCAATCTAAAGTAGCTGATGAAATGAACAAGATCGATGATTACGATGTTGTGGTTTCTACTACGGTTGTTTCGGATGGTATCAAGGATAAAGTTATCATGGGGTTACCCTTATTGACAGGCATGGGGATTGAAGAAATGTTTGCGCAAATCGAGAAAAAGTTGAGGGACTGATTGTGTTAGTTACTTCTGAACAAATGTTAAAAAAAGCAAGAGAAGAAAACTTTGCAATTCCAGCTCCCAACTTCTTCGATTTAGATTCAGCTCGAACATATATAGCAGTTGCGGAAAAATTACAAAAGCCTGTTATCCTGTCATTTGCTCAGACTCACGCTGATATACTGCCTCTTAAAGAAGCCGCCCTGATTGGGAAGTTTTTAGCCCAAAATACAAATGTGGCTGTTGATTTACATCTGGATCATGGACAAACGGAAGATTTCATAAAAGAAGGAATTGATTTAGGGTTTACATCAATAATGATCGATGCTTCTTATGATCCTTTTGAAAAAAATATTGAACGCTCAAAAAATATGGCTAATTATGCCCATGAACATGGCGTTTTTGTTGAAGCAGAAATCGGACATGTGGCCTCGGGTGAGCGAGTAGATTTTATTGAAGAAAGTGAGCAAAAATATACGACAGTTGAAGAAGCTATAAAGTTTGCCGAAGCCACCAAGGTGGATTCACTTGCAGTCTCAATTGGTACAACTCATGGAGAATATAAGGGAAATCCTGAAATCAATTTTGAACTGCTGTCTAAAATTCATCAAGCAGTAAACTTGCCACTTGTTCTCCATGGGGGATCTTCATCTGGGGATAAAAACTTGAAAAAATGCGCAATGGGTGGAATTAATAAGATAAATATATTCACTGATTTTTGCCTTGCAGGGATGTCCGCGATTTCTAAGAAAAAGCCAGAAACATATTTTGACTTAAAAAAAGCCACAAACGAGTCTATGGCTGAATTGCTTGAACATTACTATCAAGTTTTTGAAACGAGATAGGGCGGCAGTATGAAAAAAAGACAATTAAACACTCCATTTTTTGTAATGAACCCCAAATCATACCTTTATGGGGATGAATTAATAAAGTTAGCCAAATCATGTGATTCGCTTTCTGAGAAATATGGTATAGATTTTCTCTTCACTGCCCAACACGCTGATCTCTATCGATTAAGAAACGAAACAAAAAATCTTATTGTAACTGCGCAGCATATGGATGGGCATATGGCAGGGGCAGGTATGGGAAAGATTCTGCCTGAAAGCATTAAAACTGCAGGTGCGGAAGCAACCTTCTTGAATCATGCGGAGCATCCGATGACAACAGGAGAACTTACAAAAGCCATAAATCGAGCAGATGAATTAGGGATATTGACGATTGTTTGCGCAAATTCTGTTAAGGAGGCTGAGATGATTGCTGCCTTGGAACCAGATGTTGTGGTATGTGAACCCACAGAACTGATAGGAACGGGAAAATCAAGCGATGTTAGCTATATGAAAGCTACAAATAGCGCTATTAGAAGAAAAAATCCGAATATCTTCATATTACAGGCTGCAGGCATTTCAAGTGCGGCAGATATCCAAAAAGCACTTGAGTCAGGAGCGGATGCATCAGGAGGAACGAGTGGCATTGTGGCTGCAGATGATCCGGTTTGTGTCGTAGACGAGATGCTTCAGGTCATGTATCAATGGAAAGCGTCAAATAAATGAAAATTTATACAAAAGAACTTACATTATGTTCAAATGGTTCGAGAGTAACTTATCACAATATTAAGGAAGATGTGCTTAAAGCAGTTGAGGAATCGGGTGTTACAACTGGTATGTGTGTCGTTCAATCGCCCCACACAACATGTTCAGTAATCTTTGAGGAGTTTGTGCATGACAAAGACTTTAATGGAGATGAATTTTTACAAGTGGATTTGAATAGGCTACTTGATAAATTAGTGCCTCGGGAACTATCAGAAAATACAAATTATCGTTATCCCGGTCCGAAGCATGTTGACTTTCTTCATAAGTTGCAAGATAACCCACAATATGCTGGTGATAAGGCAACTATATTAAATGGGGATGCGCATATACGTGGCTCTCTCTTTGGAGCGAGTGAAACCTTTGTTATTAAAGACAAAGTTCTTCAAACTGGCGGGGTGGGATATATCTACTTTATTGATTGGGATCAAAACCGTGCTCGAGATCGAAAATGCCACATTATGATAATGGGAGAATAATTGATAAACGGATATCTGACATTTGTGCAGGAACAAAAGAATTAGATTAGCAAAAGGACTAAATTCAGTGGCTCAGCCTTTGTTTTAAAAAGTGATGGTGAGTATCATACTAAATTTCTAAGCGAGTTTCTGGACAATTATTTGTGTTACTTTATTCTTGACAACGCTTCCAAAAAATGATAATATCTGTTTAGTTTTGGTTTAACGTTAAAGTTAAAGTTAAAGTAAAGAGTATTTAGAATTAGTGGAGAATAATTATGGAAGTAGTAACTAAAGTTCCCTTACGTAAAAAGAGTTTATTAAGAGAGAAGTTGGCGCACAATGCTTCATTGTATGTTTTATTGGCGCCTGCAACAATTTTGTTAATAATGTTCGCCTATGTTCCAATGTATGGTCTGCTTATGGCATTTAAAGACTATTCACCTGCTGTAGGCGTATGGAATAGCCCATGGGTCGGATTTCAGTGGTTTCATCAATATTTTAGTTCCTATCAATTTTGGCCCACCATACTGAACACCTTGAAAATAGCCCTTTATAGTACTGCGTTTGGCTTTACTCTTCCTATCGTTTTAGCGCTTATTTGTAACCAGATACGTGTTCAAGCCTTTAAAAAGTTTTTTCAGGTGACGACATATCTCCCACATTTCATATCAACAATGGTAATGTGTGGAATGATTCTTTTGTTTTTTTCTCCTCAATCGGGCTTGATTGCAAACTTATTACATCTGTTGAATCTACATATGCTAGATGTGATTGGTAACCCAAACGCTTTTGCTAGTCTCTATGTCTGGACGGATGTCTGGCAACATGTTGGTTGGAATTCTATTATTTACTTAGCGGCACTTTCCGCAATTGATCCAACTTTTTATGAGGCAGCAACTATGGATGGCGCATCACGTTTCCAACAGATGAGAAATATTGATTTGCCACTTTTAGTCCCAACTATGATGATCATGTTAATATTAACGGTTGGGCAACTTCTTAATATAGGTTTTGAAAAAGTTTTGTTACTTCAAAATCCATTGAATTTACCAGGTAGTGAAATAATTTCAACTTATGTTTATAAGGTGGGGTTACAATCATTCCAATATTCATATTCAACTGCAATAAACCTTTTCCAGACGTTGATTAATCTAGTCGTACTTGTTACTGTGAATTTTATCTCAAGACGTCTCACGAAGACTGGACTATTTTAGGAGGAATGATGTTAAAGAAAAATAAAAAACCAACTTCGACTGGAGAGAAAATATTTAACTTAGCCATCTATGGTCTATCAATTCTTTTGATATTGGTAATCGTTTACCCATTATGGTTTGTTATCATTGCAAGTTTCTCAAATCCACAGGATGTAGCAAGTGGCGCTGTTTGGTTTTGGCCAAAGTCATGGAGCTTGCAAGGCTATGAGGTGCTTTTCAAACAACCACTGCTTTGGCGCTCGTATTTTAATACAATCTTTTATACGGTAGCAGGAACTCTTTTTGGTTTACTGGTGAATATACCAGTTGGCTATGCCTTATCCCGTAAAGACTTATTTGGCCGAAAATGGATTAATATTCTTTATGTTATTCCTATGTTTGTTACGGGAGGCCTTATCCCCATTTACTTGGTTACTAAAAATTTTGGCTTACTAAATACTATTTGGGTTATGATCGTGCCATTTGCCGTGTCTCCATATAATATTATTGTTGCAAGAACCTTTTTTGATAATTCCCTGCCAGAAGGTCTGTGGGAGTCTGCTCAAATTGATGGAAGTGGAACGATTAGATACTTTTTCCAAATTGTACTACCGTTGTCTAAGGCAATTCTTGCTGTGATAGGGCTTTGGACAGCTGTAGGAATTTGGAATTCTTGGTTTAATGCTCTTATTTATTTAAGCGATCCAAACCTTCAGCCTCTGCAACTATTGTTGAGACAATTATTAATTATGAATCAAACTTTGCAAACACAAACAACTGGGGCACTGGCAAGTCAACTTGCACAAACATCGCAAATGATGCAATATGCAGCAATTGTTATTTCTACAGTACCTATTATGCTTGTTTATCCATTCTTGCAAAAATATTTCAATCAGGGGGTGATGGTTGGTGCGATAAAGGAATGATTTTATTCTGGTAACAAAAAATAATACAAATTGGAGAAAAAATGAAACAGCACAAAAAAATTTACTTCGCAGCAGGAGCTGCAACACTCTTAATATCTGCATTCCTTTTGGCGGGATGCAGCAGCAATTCATCCAGCAATAACGCGGATAATACAGCCAATAAGAATTTTGAAGTTGCAACCGTTCGCTGGTCCGACTGGGGAACGACATTCCAGAATTATCCCAACGAGTTGGCGAAAAATGCGGGGATTACTATAAAATGGGATACGTACCTTAATGCTAACTGGCCAGATAAGTCTGCGACAGTTCTGGCTTCTGGGAAACTGCCAGATGCATTTATTGGGTCTAATGCTTTTACAGATCAGCAAATTTCTCAAAATCAAGCTGATTTTATCCCACTTAATAAATATATTAACTCAACGGATATGCCAAATCTAACAAAATTGTTGAAAGAGCAACCACAGCTCAAATCAATGATTACAAATCCTGATGGGAAGATTTACAGTCTACCAAAGACCTCTCCAATGCGTCCTACGGTTGCCAATCAGCTCTTTATTAATAAAAAATGGTTAGATCAGCTGGGGCTTCAGATGCCTACTACCTATGATGAATTTGTTAATGTGTTAGAACAGTTTAAGGCAAAAATTCCAGGTGCTGTACCTTATGCACCTTCAGGAAATGTGGATCCTACATTCTCCTATTTGTTACCATTTGGTGTGCGTGATGGAGCGCCAGGCACGAATGATGTGTCTATTGAAAGTGGCAAAGTGGTTTGGAATTATAACACGGACAACTACAAAACAGGAATTGCTGCTATGCACGATGCTTATACCAAAGGATTAATTGACTCGGGAACTTATACAGAAAACACAACCCAGATGCAAAACAAGACATTGGCGAAAAATGAAACCGTGGGTGTATCTGCAGGCTGGACGGCAGACGCTGTATTTGGTGCAAATGCAAAAGATTATGCGGCACTGCCCCCATTAAAGGGACCTGATGGCAAGGCTTATGTGATGTCTGATCCTGAACACTACAACGAATCACGTAACGAAGTATTGGTTACAACACACGCTAAAAATGTAAAAGCTATGATGAAATGGTTGGATTCCTTCTACACGGAAGATGCCGCTATCCAAAATTTCTATGGTCAGTTTGGAGTTGGGACACAAAAAACATCTGATGGCTACACGGTTTTGAAACCTACGGGAAGCAACTCATCAGACACACAAGCGTGGATTAATTCCTTACGTGATTTTGGACCAAAAGCTTGGAACTCAGTTGAAAATAGCAAAGTGACTTACCAGGACACGACAAATGGTGATGCTGTGAAATTGCAGATGGATGCACAATATAAGAAATATGCTTTGCCTGCTTATCCAAATGTGACTTATAGTAGTGATGAGCTGAAGACTTTGAGCACCATTTCAACACAATTAACTTCATATGCTACTCAACAAGAGGCTCTTTGGGTTACAAAGGGTGGCGTAGACAGTGATTGGTCAGCTTATCAGAAGAAACTTAAAGATATGGGGCTTGATAAATTTATGAAGATCCAACAAGATGCCTATAATCGATACAAAAAATCACTTAAATGATTATTATGGAAGCTATATAATTAAATGAAAATAGCAAAGTCAGAGTTTCTCCCAGTTCTCTGACTTTATATTTTTGTAATTTGAGGTAATTATGAAACAGTTGCTTAACTTAGATAGCCCAATTATGCGCCTTTTGGCAAGGTTTGTTGATTTGATAATTTTAAACTCTTTATTTATATTGACTTCTTTACCGCTCATTACTATTGGTGCAAGTCTGTGTGCACTTCAAACAAGCATACAGAATATTTTACATAAAAAAGATGCTGGTATTGCAAGAAATTATTTTAGAATATTTATAGAAAATTTTAGGCAGGCAACGGTTGCTTGGCTGATGTTATTGTCAGTTGCGGCGATTGTAATTTTTGATTTTCAGCGATTTGGCGATTTGCCCTTGCCTATTAGGTTTTTGATGGGGATTGCGGCAATTATTCTTTCTATTATCGTTGTTATTGAAGCATCTTATTTGTTCGCTTATATCGGGAGATACCAAGATACACTATGTGTCTCGACAAGAAACGTTTTGGTTATTAGCCTGCAGAATCTTTTAACGACAGCATTTCTTGTGGTTTACAATAGCTTTATTATTTATTTTAGTGTGTCAAGCCCTGCTGCATTGCTGACAATGGTATATGTATGCACCTTTGGTGGGGTTGCAGTTATCAACTATTTTTCAGGAATTATGATCAAACAAGTATCTGTGAAAGTTGAGAGATGAAGAAATGAAAAAATCAGACGGTGAGATGTAAGCGTCACATATGGCACTTGAGAATAGTATGAGCAGTATTTGGCGGCAGAAAATAATTTGCCTTAGAAAGAGAATAAAATGAATGAAAATAATGTGGTCAGATTTGACAAGGCACGGTTTACAATTTTGACGGAGAATCTGATTCGGGTAGAGTATAGCGAGACAGGGATTTTTAATGACTCAACAACACAAATTGTGCAAAATCGGGAATTTGCTGATTCTGTTAACTATGACAGAATTGAGAAAAATGCCGGAATTGAACTCGTCACGTCAGCTGTGCATTTGTATTATGCGGGCGGGCCGTTTTCAAAGGAAAGTTTGTATGCAGATGTAAAATTTGCCTTTTCAGTTTACTCGAATCGTTGGTACTTTGGCGAGAAAATTGAAGGAAATCTGGGCGGGACGACGCGGACGCTGGATACGATTGACGGCGAATGTGAGCTTGATGATGGAATTATGTCGCGAAATGGTTTTTCAGTTTTGATAGATGACTCATTACTTCTGACGAAAAATGGAGATATTGCAGAGCGCCCGTCAGATCTGACGGATTTATACTTCTTTGCGTATGGTCGGGATTTCAGACGAGCACTGCAAGATTTTTATAAGCTGACGGGGCCAACACCCAAATTGCCACGCTTTGCGTTAGGAAATTGGTGGAGTCGTTTTTATGAATACACTGAGAAGTCGTACCTTCAGCTGATGGATAAGTTTGAGGAGAAGAAAGTACCACTATCGGTATCAGTTATTGACATGGATTGGCATCGCGTTGCAGACGTGCCTTCACATTATGGCTCAGGTTGGACGGGCTATTCTTGGAATCGAAATTGGTTTCCAGACCCTGCGAGATTCCTCAAAAAATTGCACGAAAAAGGCTTAAAAATCACACTTAATGACCATCCGGCATCTGGCGTGCGTGCATTTGAGGATGCTTATCCAGCGGTAGCAGAGCATTTGCACCTGAAAGAATCGCTTGAAGAACCTGCTAAATTTGATTTTGATGATCCTGAATTTAGAAGGGCTTATTTTGAAGATGCGCATGGACCACTTGAAAAGGATGGGGTAGATTTTTGGTGGCTAGACTGGCAGCAAGGCACGGTTTCTGCGTCTGGTGCTGATCCGCTGTGGTTGCTGAATCATTATCAGTATTGCGACGCTCAAAAATTATCTAAGAATAATATTATCCTGAGCCGTTATGCGGGACCTGGATCACACCGCTATCCGCTCGGATTTTCTGGAGATACGGTGATTTCTTGGGCGAGTCTTGAATTTCAACCGTATTTTACCAGTACGGCGACGAATATCGGTTATACTTGGTGGAGCCACGATATTGGTGGCCACATGCATGGTATTAAGGACAGTGAGTTGAGCTTGCGCTGGTTACAATTTGGTGTGTTTTCGCCAATCAATCGCCTTCATTCGTCAAAATCTGAGTTTTCAGGTAAAGAACCTTGGCATTTTGATAAAGTTGTTGAAGAATCAATGGAAGAGTTTTTGCGCTTGCGCCACGCTTTGATTCCTTATATCTACACAGCAAATATCCGCACAGAACGGGATGGACGTGCGTTAATTGAGCCAATGTATTACGCTTATCCGCTTGATGAGGAAGCTTATCAGCATAAAAATCAATATCTTTTCGGTGGCGAATTAATTGTAGCTCCAATTACGCAAAAATCGAATAGTGCTCTAAAGATGGGTGAAGTTGATGTTTGGCTACCTAAAGGTACGTGGTACGATTTCTTCACAGGGCAAAAGTATGATGGAGATACAGAACTGAAGATTTACCGCGAAATAGATAAAATCCCTGTATTTGTCAAGTCAGGGTCGATTATTCCCGTAGATAAAAATCCTTTGGCTAATGAAAATGTGTCCTCTGAGATTGAGTGGAGAATTTTTCCAGGTAATGATGGGAGATATACCCTACTCGAAGATGATAATGAAACAATAGCTGAATTAGAAAAAGGAATTTTTAGATTAGAGGAAAAAGTAAAAACTACACGCAAACACACTGTTGTTTATGCTGGGCGAGAAATATCGGCAGTTAAGACTGGAAACTTTGCATTGGATTTGAGCCAGGAGGATATTGAATTCGATTGGTCATTTATCCGGAATCTTTTTAGGCGCTTAGATATTGCAGAAATGCCTTATGATGAGAAAGACCTGATTTTTAAGAAGCTTTCCAGCTTGAATGATTTTGATAAAAAAGTTGCATTTATCAAAAGATTAGAAAATGTAGAATTACAGGATTCATTGTTTGAGATAATTTATAGCGGAAAATAAAAAGAAAGACTTTTTTGTGTTATTATAGTTATCTAACTATGGCGAAAATTACACTAAAAGAAATTGCTGCAATGGCAAATGTTTCTGCTATGACGGTTTCAAATGTTGTTCACGGAAAAGATTCAAAAGTTTCAAAGCATGTCAAAGAAAAGGTGCTCAACCTTGTTGAACAATATAATTATGTTCCAAACCAGAATGCTTCAAATCTCAGAACGGGATCATCAAAAATGATTGGCGTAGTATTTTATACGAAAGAAAAACGAATTGATTTTACTGATCCATTTATTTCTTCCGTACTAACAGGTATCGAAAATATAGCAAGAAAAAATGGTTATTTTACGATGATTCAATCTATTCGTTCTTCGTCAGAAATTGAGATTTTGCAGCGAAATTGGACGTTTGCAGGTTTCATAGCAGTTGGTGTGAGTAGTGAGGATTTTATAAAAGTAGATAAAAAATTTCATACCCCGGTGAGTTACATCGATACTTATCCCCCCAAAGGGCAAAATTTAGTTGCATCAGCTCGAAATTTTATTGGGACTGATGAAGCGAGTGTTTCAAAATTGGCTGTAGACTATCTGATTAATAAAGGACACAAGAACATTCTCTTCTATAGTTTTGAGTTTGACGAAAAACCTAGTGTAATTCAGAATCGATTTCTCTCGTTTAAAAAATTTTTTGAACGAAACGGTGGAAAAAAATTTGAAATTAGTACTGCACGCTCATCGACCTATCAAGACGTTTTGAAAAGTGTAGAACCTTATCTGGTGTCACAACCTTTTACTGCAATTTATGCCACAGCAGATATTCTGGCTGTTAAGCTTAATCAGATTTTTAAAGGAATTTCAATTATCGGTGTGGATAATGCAGAATTTAGCGAGTTTATTTCTCCCAAATTGACTACGATTGCTATTGATCAAGTAAAAAAAGGTGAAATTGCTATGAAATATTTGATTAAATCTATCAGGACAGGAGTAAGCAATAACTTTTATTCTAAATCATCGTTAATTGAGCGAGAGAGTGTTCAGCCTAAAAAAGACTAACAGAAATAAAGAAGGAATAATGTGAATTTATTATCACGTAACAAGATTTATGTGGTATCAGAACGTGATACCGTACTCGGCGGAACACTTTAACGTTTTTAGATACAAAGATGAAAAAACGTGGAATGGGAATTAATACAAATACAAAATCCGAGGAAAACGTATCTATAATCTTGGACTACAAACGTCGAGTCAAGAATGAGACAAATATCACGGCTCGTTTAGCCAAAGAATATAATCGTTCAACCTCTGCTATTCGTGCAGTTTTGAAACATGCAGGCGTCTATCAATCTTCTAGAAAGCAAATAAAGTAAGGCTGGATGCAATAGTCCAACATTTTGGGGTCAGTACAAACGGTTTAACTAATGGTGTTAGAAATCAACAAGGGTTCTGCCTTGCATGGCAGAGTTCTTGTTTGTGAGACTGTCAATTGTTTATGATCTGATCTAAATATGATTAGCTAACTGTAACCATGACAAATTAGGTATGACGTATTGATATGTTCCTTAACAATGCAGGCTATCCTGAGTTCGGCCCAGCTGAGGAGGTAAGCATGGCAAATGTTCGGAAAGAGTATGAAACGAATTTCTTTTATGAATGTGGCTTTTTGTCCGATTCATGCTTTTAGGCCATTCTCGTTGGACAACAGTTTTGCTAATTAAAGCTTATAAGCCTTAATACTATATGATTTGTAAAATCCTCATGCACAAAATTAAAATTACAGCGGGAAGCACAATTCAAGTAAAAATAGGTCAAGATATTAAATCAAGGATATTTACAATATATAGCAGAAACATCTAATAAAAATAGGCTGCGCTGTAATGGTCTAGTCTATTTTTTACTACTTGAAACATTCAGACTAAACAAGGGAATGAAAAGGGCAAGCCAGATAAACACCATTGTCAAGACACCAATACCTTTTCCTAGAAATTCTCGTCCAAAATAATCAGCAAAACTTGCACCAATTGGACGCGTCAAGATATAAGCAATCCAAAAGCTTGAAACTTCCAACATTCCATCAAGCTTGGGATGGGCAAAAAATCTATAAATGAGAATGACCGCAAAAGGAATGAATAATAAAATTCCTGAGGAAAGTGTCCCCAAGCCAAGCCCGCCTAGACTTTTGGCATTGGCTAAGTAATCTCCCAGAGAAGTTCCCATGACAAAAGAAATTCCAACGGCTATCCAATAAAGGAACTCAGCCTTCCCTGTTTTAATCTGATGAATTGATAGACTACCTGTAATCAAGCGCATAGCCACAAGGCTGATGAGAAGGGTAACGAACCAGAATGCCGTCGCAAAAACTAGAGAAATCCCCAGCCCAACGCGCAGCGCATCTGAAATAAAGGTCCCAAAAACTGCAAGCAAAGCAACCGTCAGCCAGTAAGGACTTGCCAAATAACGATGTGCCCGCATAGTTAAATATAAGAATCCAAAGAAAAATACGGAGGACCAAGCCAAAGTCAAGACAGAACCTAAAATTAAATTATTTGACAAATGGCGCACAGAGTAATCCGATACTGACTCGCCTAGCCCCGTACTTACAAGTTTTGTCAACCAAAACAAGAGCGCAATCTGTGGGACTTTAGAGGACTTAAATTGCCGATTCCAGATTTGTTTAATCTTTTGCATGGCAATATTTTACCACAATCAGACAATGAAAGAAATATATTTTAGTAAATCAGACCAATTAATAACTTACTCCGATGGTACACATTATGAATTGGAGTGGAAGTCTTGGGAACAATCCTTGAGGGCTCAAAAGTTGCGACAGAAGAAGTACATCATAATCAAAACTAACCATCCAACTATTCCTCTGTTGAAATACCGAGAATCATGAAGAAAGACGTACGTTAAAGGCAATTCATTAAGAGCATAAGTTGTGAATATATACTAATACCAAATCAGAGTCGATCTTTATATCTTCTATAGAGTACATATAATTTGATTAGAATATGATTGATTAAAGTTTATAAACAAAACCCAATTACAATTTTAATCAAATCGCAATCTTTACACTTAAAATAAGCAACAAATCCATAAAATCAAAAGAAGAAAGCGCTATACTTTAACGGTAAAGTAAATTTAAGGAGAATTTCTTATGAAAAAGAAGAATGTTGTATTATTTGGAGTAACTGCCCTTGCAGCCCTCACGTTGGCAGCTTGTAGTAGTTCGGGGAGTTCATCAGGTGGAACAACGACAATCAGTCTATTCAATATTAAGACTGAAACTGCAAAACAGCTGGATAGCATGGTCAAAGATTATGAATCAACACATAAGAATGTCAAAATTGATGTGACAACAGTTGGTGGAGGTCAAGATGCACGTGCAGCTCTGAAAGCAAAATTCACTTCTGGTGATGAACCAACAATCTTCATGATGGGTGGACTTGCTGATGTCAAAACCTATAAAAATAAATTGGCTGATATATCAGATGGTACACTTGCAAAAGATGCGATTAAAGGAACGCTTGATGGCGCTACACTTGATGGAAAGGCTTATGGTGTGCCAGTTAATATTGAAGGTTTCGGTTGGATTGTGAACAAAGCCATCTTCAAAAAAGCAGGGATTGATGTTGACACAATCAAATCCTTTGCAGACTTCAAAAATGCAGTTGAAACCTTAGATGCTAAAAAGTCTGAGCTCGGACTCAAAGGTGTCTTTGCTTACTCAGGTGCAGAAAAATGGGTAACTTCTCAATTTTCATCTGAAGTGGTAGGACCTGAATTTGGTAATAGTCTTTCCAAAACATTCACATCACGTGACTTCAAATTTTCTAACAATAGCGTCATGAAAGACTACATTGACTTAGCGAATAAGTACAATGCGTCACCTTTTTCATCGCTTGATTATACAACATCTGTCAGTGAGCTCTTTGCGCAAGGCAAGGCAGCTATCATTCATCAAGGAAACTGGATTGTACCAACATTAAACAGCATCGACCCTAATATTGCTAAAGAACAGATTGATATCTTACCCACTTATGGTCAAAGTAACAGCTCAGGCTATCTTGATGCAGGAGCTTCATGGTACTGGGGGGTAAATAAGACACAGGGTACTACTAAAGAAAAAGCAGCTGAAGATTTCTTGACTTGGATGTACACAGATAAGGTGGCAATGAAGCAGATTATAAATGATTTCCAGTATGTTCCAGCCTACACCAACTTTAACGCTGCTGATGTGACAGATCCTATTTCACACAAAATTCTAACCTCTTTGAACGCTGGAAAAACAATTCCATTTATCCAAAATGCCGAACCAGATGGTTGGGGGGAGAACACACTGGGCGTGCAAGTCCAAGCCTATGCTTCAGGTCAAACCTCATGGGACAAACTTGTAGAGACAGTTACAAAAGATTGGAATTCACGTCCAAAACCTTAAAAGCGAATTCAGGCTCCGCCAAATTTGGCGGAGCCTATTTATAAGAAAGGAACTCAGATGTTAAATAACAAGTCAAAATCTTATTGGTTATTTTTAGCACCGTCATTGATAGGTATGCTGCTTGTCTTATTTATCCCACTTTTCATGGGGACATATTACTCTTTTACAAATTGGGATGGCTTAAGCTCAACTGCGATGGTTGGCTTTGAAAACTACATGAAAGCTTTTCAAGATCAGACTTTTATTAATAGTTTAATCTTTACGGCAAAATTTTCAGTAGTTTCAATCATTTTAATCAATGTTATCGCGCTTTTGCTTGCACAACTTGTCACTCAAAAACTGGGTGCTTGGAATACTTTCTTTCGCACAGTATTCTTCATGCCGAACTTGATCGGCGGGATTATCCTAGGATTTATCTGGCAGTTTGTCTTTAATAAAGCTTTTCAAGGAATTGCAGATTTGACAGGTATTCATTTCTTTGCCAACTGGCTATCAACCCCGACGACGGCATTTTGGGGGCTTACAATTCTTTTTGTTTGGCAAATGTCAGGCTATATGATGATTATCTATGTATCTTTCATCAATAGTATCTCTGATGATATTCTTGAAGCCGCAGCAATAGATGGGGCAACAGGATTGCAGAGTTTTTTCCGAGTGAAATTACCAATGTTGATGCCAGCCTTTACGATTACATTATTCCTTACACTAGGAAGTTCGCTCAAGATTTATGATCAAGTGCTGGCCTTGACGCAGGGCGGTCCATTCAATTCCTCACAAACAACTGCGATGAATATCTACAATGAAGCCTTCCAAAATAATAATATGGCTTATGCTCAGGCAAAAGCGGTTATTTTCTTGGCTTTGATTGTCATTGTCTCGATTATCCAAATCCGTATTACCAGTAAAAAGGAGATTAGTGCCTAATGCAAAAGAAATCAACAAAATTTATTCTAATTGCAGTAGGAGTCGTCGTATCTCTACTCTGGATCTATCCCTTCTGGCTGATGTTGATCAATTCATTTAAAAATCAAACAGAAATTTTTGCAAGTACCTTGAGCTTACCCAAAACACTAGACCTTTCAAACTATTCACTGGCCTTGCAACAACTCGATTTTGGAAAGACTTTGTTTAGCTCACTTTTTGTGACAATTGGTTCACTTGTTTTGCTAATCTTTGCGAGTTCTATGGCGGCCTATGCTCTGTCTCGGAATAACAAACGACTATCCAAAACTTTATATTTAATCATTGCAGTTGGACTTTTGATTCCTTTTCAGGGGATTATGATTCCTCTGGTTTCAATTTTTGGTAAATTTAACGCCTTGAATCGCCCCGCTTTGATGTTCATGTATCTGGGACTTGGTACATCAATGGCTACCTTTTTGTATTATGGCGCTTTGCAAAGCATTCCTCGCTCGCTCGACGAAGCAGCGATTATTGATGGGGCGAGTCCTTGGAAGGTTTATTGGAAAGTCGTTTTTCCGTTATTAAAGCCGACAACAGTTACAGTTGTCGTGCTGAATTCCCTCTGGTTCTGGAATGACTACCTGCTTCCTTCTATCACAATCAATAAACCAGGAATGTTGACGATTCCGCTGAAGACCTTCTATTTCTTTGGACAATTTAGTAAACAATGGAATTTGGCACTTGCGGCTTTGGTCGTGGTTGTGTTGCCACTGATTATTCTCTTTGTCTTCTTACAAAAATATGTCGTCAAAGGCATTGCAGATGGGGCGGTGAAGTAATGAAGTTTACAGATGGTTATTGGATGAAGCAGGAGCGGTATCGTATTGAAAATCCAAAAGAGATTTATGAGGTAAGGCGAATAGCAGAAGGACTTGAAGCCTTTGCAAGTTATAAGCGCATTGAGACACGCGGGGATACGTTGAACGTCGGCAATACAAAAATTGAGGCCTTTTCTCCTATGAAAGATGTGATTGGCCTGAGACTGACCCATTTTGAAGCGGAAGATTCGAATCCTTGTTATGAGCTTCATACTGAGAAAGATATTCCTATTTTGGTCACGATTCACGAAGCAGAAGCAAGTTTGAGCTCAGGAGATTTGACTTTAAAATTGCCGATTTCTTCAAAATTTAGGCTGAGCTTTGGCTACAAAGGACAGGAAATAATAGCCTCTGAACTCAATGCACAAGCCTCGATTGATGACTTAACTACGGGAAGTTTTTTAATGATGAGTAGCGAATCCGTCATGGGAATGCAGAACTTTTCAGCAAATCTGGTGCGTCCGAAGCATTATATGCGTGAGATGCTCAATATTGATATGGATACAAAAATTTACGGAACTGGCGAGCGATTTACGCCATTTATAAAAAACGGTCAAAGCATAGACAGCATCAATAAGGACGGAGGAACGGGCTCTGAACAATCCTATAAAAATATTCCTTTTTACTTAGCCGCAAAGCCAGGATTTGCTGATAGTGCGGGGATTTATTACGGTGTATTTGTGAATGAAAGTCAGCCCGTAAGTTTTGAAATGGCCTCTGAAAATGTAGACTGCGTCCAGTTCTCAACCGAAGGAGAAAGTCTCGAATATTATGTGATTACAGGAGACTCTCCAAAATCAGTTGTTGGAAAGCTCAATAAACTGATGGGAGGCGGAACTTTGCCGCCAGCATGGACTTTTGGTCTCTGGCTTTCTACAAGCTTTACGACAGATTATTCCGAAAAAACGGTCATGTCTTTCATAGATGGCATGGCTGAGCGAGATATTCCACTGGACGTTTTTCATTTTGATTGTTTCTGGATGAAGGAGTTCGAGTGGAGCAATTTCACTTGGGATAGTGAGAGCTTTTCGGATCCAGAAGGAATGTTACAGCGTATTCACAGTAAAGGATTAAAAATCTGTGTCTGGATTAATCCTTATATTGCTCAGAAATCCCCCTTGTTTGCGGAAGGCAAAGCCAGGGGATACTTTGTCAAACATCGTGATGGCTCAGTCTGGCAAACGGATCTCTGGCAGGCGGGAATGGCTTATGTAGATTTTACAAATCCTGCAGCCGTAACTTGGTACCAAGAAAAGCTTCGTGTGCTCCTTCAAATGGGTGTGGATTGCTTCAAAACTGATTTTGGAGAGCGAATTCCAGTTCAGGATGCTCAGTTCTTTGATGGCTCAAACCCCAAAGGAGCCCATAATTTCTACACTTATCTTTATAATCAAGCAGTCTATGATGTGTTAAAAACTGAAAAAGGTACAGAAGAGGCAGTTGTTTTTGCTCGGTCTGCAACAGTTGGCTCGCAAAAATTCCCTGTCCATTGGGGCGGAGACAATGTCTCAAGCTACCAATCAATGGCAGATACTTTGCGTGGAGGATTGAGTTTTCTAACGAGTGGTTTTAACTTCTGGAGTCATGATATCGGTGGCTTTGAAGAAGAAACACCAGCAGATTTGTATAAGCGATGGACTCAGTTTGGCTTGTTGTCCTCGCATTCTCGTTATCATGGAAATATCCAATATCGCGTACCTTGGAATTTTGATGATGAAGCCGTTGAAGTCACACGTAAATTTACGAAGCTAAAGATTTCACTGATGCCTTATCTTTATAAACAAGCACGGCAATCAGTCGAAGCAGGCATACCGCTAATGCGACCAATGTTTATGGAATTTCCCAATGATCCAAATACTTTCAATCTGGATTTGCAGTACATGCTTGGAGAGAGTATCTTAGTTGCGCCTGTATTCAATAAGGCCGGACGTGCAAGGTTTTATTTGCCTGCTGGAAAATGGACAAGACTTGTCCGAGATGAGGGAATGACAGAATCTATCGTATCGCGTGGGGAATGGTTTGAAGAAAAGCACAGTTTCCTTAGTTTACCCTTATTCAAACGCGAAGGATACGAAGTAAAGCAAGACTTTACGCTCAAAAGAGCGGGAGACTATAAATAAGCGATTTCCTCTAATGAAATGTAGCTTATAGTGAGGTGTATAGCTTATACACCTTTCTTTATTGAAAGGAAGTTTAAGATGGATGAAAAAAATTATGTCAAATTTGATAGGGCACGCTTTATGATTTTGACAGAAAATATGATGCGTATCGAATTTGATGAAAATGAAATTTTTGAGGAAGCTGCTACACAAATTGTTGTGAATCGTGAGTTTGATAGTTCTGTCAAATTTGATATTCTTGAAAAATCAGATGGCATCGAAATTATCACGCCTACAGTGCATTTATATTATAAAGGTGGAGATTTTAGCTCACGGTCGCTCTTTGCTGATTTCAAATTCAATTTCAGTAATTATGCGAATCGCTGGTATTTTGGACAAGCAATCGAAGGAAATCTGGGCGGAACGACTAAAACACTAGATAAGATTGACGGGGGATGCGAGCTTGAAGATGGAATCTTGTCTAAGAACGGTTTTGCATTTCTGAGGGATGACTCACTGGCAATGACTAAAACGGGTGATATCCGCGGTATTCGGAATAATCAAATCGATCTCTATCTGTTTGCCTATGGTCACGATTATCGACAAGCTTTACAAGACTTTTATCACTTAACGGGTGAAACACCTCTTTTGCCCCGTTATGCGCTAGGAAACTGGTGGAGTCGCTATTATGACTACACAGAGGAATCGTATCTTGCATTGATGGATAAGTTTGCGGTGCATCAAGTTCCGCTGTCTGTTGCAGTTATTGACATGGGCTGGCATTGTGTGGATGATGTCCCTATCCGCTTCGGATCAGGCTGGACTGGTTATTCTTGGAATAAAGCCTGGTTTCCAGATAGTCGACGTTTTTTGGCGGAGTTGCATCGACGTGGCTTGAAAACAACACTAAATGTTCATCCTGCGGACGGAATTCGCGCCTTTGAGGACGATTATGAAAAAGTAGCAAAATCACTCAATCTCAATATAGACCTTGAGGAACCTGCAACGTTTGATTTTGACTCACCGACATTTCGTGAGACCTATTTTAATGATGTGCATCATCGTTTGGAAGACGAGGGAGTCGATTTTTGGTGGCTAGATTGGCAGCAAGGGACATCCTCAAAATCTGGTGCAGATCCTCTTTGGCAAGTAAACCACTATCACTACAAAGATATCCAGCGCAAAGGGCAAAATGATATTATTTTGAGCCGCTATGCAGGACCTGGAAGCCATCGTTATCCAATTGGATTTTCTGGGGACACAGTGATTTCATGGGCAAGTCTGAATTTTCAGCCCTATTTTACGTCCACTGCATCAAATATTGGCTATAGCTGGTGGAGCCATGATATTGGCGGACACATGCATGGAATGAAAGATACAGAGTTATCTTTGCGTTGGCTACAGTTAGGTGTCTTTTCACCAATTAATCGTTTGCATTCGTCAAATTCTTTATTTACAAGTAAAGAGCCTTGGCATTTTGATGCGGTAACTGAGGTGACGATGGAGGAGTTCCTACGCTTACGTCATGCGTTGATTCCTTATCTGTATTCGGCCAATATACGAACTCATTTAGAGGGGCGCCCTTTAATTGAGCCTATGTATTATGAGTATCCCGATTCTGAGGAAGCTTATTGTCACCCGAACCAATTCATGTTTGGTACACAGATGATGATTGCACCTATCACATCAAAATCTGATGCAGAGTTGCAAATGGCACATGTTGATGTCTGGTTGCCAGAAGGAGTTTGGTATGACTTTTTCACAGGGCAGTGTTATCAAGGGGGTATTGAGATTTCAGTTTATCGCGATTCGTCTCAGATTCCAGTATTTGTCAGATCTGGTGCAATTGTTCCGTTGGATAAAAATCCACTTGCAAATGACGAAAAAGCATCCGAATTAGAATGGCATATCTTCCCTGGAGAAACCGGAACCTATACCCTTTTTGAAGACGAAAATGAAACGACTGTCAGGTTTGATGGGAAAACCTTGAAGTTGAGGGAAAAAAATCCTTCCAATCGACATCATTCGGTAAAAGTTTTTGGTCAAGAAATCGCATCAGAGCTGATGGGGGATTTTGAACTTGAAATCTCAGAAACATCTCCAATATGGGACTTTGAAACGGCACTGTTTGGGCGGCTTGACATTGCTGAAATAGCTTATGATAAAAAAGATGTCATTTACCAAAAATTATCACAGATGACAGACCATGACAAACAAATCGCCTATATTCAGCAGCTTGATAATAAATCACTTGCAAATGCACTGTTTGAAATTATTTACAACAAAAAATCATGAGTACACACATCACAATCAAAGATTTGGCGAAAATAGCAGGTGTTTCAGCGATGACCGTATCCAATGTTATTCGAGGAAAAGATAGCGAGGTTTCTGCTACAACACGTAAAAAAATCAAGAATTTGATGGAAGATTATCAATATGTGCCCAACCAAAACGCGTCAAATTTGAAAAGCAAGCAATCGCATCTCATTGGTGTCTTACTCTATAATAAACGTCAATTCTTGGACTTTGCAGATCCATTTGTTTCGAGTGTTTTGACTGGAATTTCTGATGAAGCCAAGCGTCATGGATATTTTATCATGGTGGATATCATCCAATCTGCAAAAGAAATCGAAGTGCTTGAGAGAAACTGGAATTTTGCAGGTTTTGTTATGATTGGAATGGAACATCAACATTTTCAGGAGTTGGATTCTGTGATTTCAATTCCTGTGACCTACGTTGATAGTTACTGCGACGATGTGCCATCAACTTTACCGAAACTTAGAAATTTTATTGGAACCAATGATGCGGAAATTTCGCAAACTGCCGCGCAATATTTAAGTGAAAATGGTCATGAAAAAGTCCTTTGCTTTAGTTTTGATTTTCACCTCGATGATATCTCAGTCATGCAGCAGCGTGTGACAAGTTTTACATCAAATTTCAAAGGTGAAATTTTTTACGGAACAACAAATTCCAGTGACTATCAGGAAATTCTTGAGCAAGTTCAAGACTATTTGATAAAGCAACCTTTCACCGCCATTTATGCTACTGCAGATATTCTTGCCGTTAAGCTCAATCAAATTTTCAAAGATATCTCAATTATCGGTGTAGATGATGCTCCCTTTGCAGAATTTATGACGCCAAAACTCACTACCGTCAAAATTGACCAGGTCGAAAAAGGAAAACTAGCACTTTCAGTTTTGGTAGAATCAATCGAAAAAGACAAAAGCAAGAAGAATTTACTAGGAGGCCAACTCATCATTCGAGAGAGCGTAAAAAAGCGTTTGTCAAATTGATAAACAAATAGAATCCTCACTATTATTCATTCCGCTGCGATAATCGAGGGAGATTAGGTGCAAAGTTGATAATATCCATTACCTTGGTTATTTAGGCTTGACACGAGATGCTACTGTGGAAATTGCCTTATCCATCGGATCAGACGGTATGGCAGGTATTTTAACTAAGTAATGCCCAGATGCAGAAAACTCCGCACCATTTGCAAACGGTTTAATACATACATTAACAGGAATGTTTACTTTTCAATCTTTCTCTGAAGTTGTTTTCCCCATTTATTTGATTGTTCTAGGTTCTATGATGACTATTTTGTTTGCTCGGTTGCAATACGTTTGGAATAGTGTTATGATAATAATCACATTGAGATTATTATCAAAAGGAAAAGTAATTATGCAGGGAAAAGACGTTGTTTTAGGGCTGTTAAATGGCCAGAGTCGGTCTGGTTATGAAATTAAAGAACTAATTGAAACAAGATTAAAATATTTTTTTGATGGAACAGCGGGAATGATTTATCCTACCTTAAAAAAGCTTGAAAAAGAGGGCAAGGTAGAAAAAAATGTTGTTTTTCAAGAAGGCAGACCCAATAAGAATGTTTATACTATAACTGACGAAGGTAAGGCTGATTTTATTAACTATTTATCCTCAGAAACAGAGGAAGAAACTTTAAAATCCGACTTTTTAGTGCGAATTTATTTTGGGAAAGAGCTTGAAACAGATCAGATTAAAGCTATTATTTCGCGGGAAATAGATAGAAAAGAGAGAAATCTGAATGATTTGCAACTTCATTTTGAGAAATGGCAAAGTTCTGGGATGGATTCGTTACAGACTATTGCATATAAGTATGGAATAGCTTATTATGATTCTGTTCTAAAACTTCTTACAGAATCACTTGAAGAATTAAATAGGGATAGTAAATAACACAAAAAATATAACTGGTGAAATAAACTAATAAAAGCAAGAATGATTAAAGTTCTTGCTTTTATTATTTTTAATGGTTGACAATCAATATTAACAATGTTAATATATATATTATACATAATGACTTTATGAATGGAGAGAAAATGAACAGATCATTTTTAGTAATTATTGCAACGTGCATTGGAATATTCCTTTGCATGTTGGATACAACTGTTATGAATATAGCTTTACCAGCAATTCAGAATGGATTAAATACGAATCTTAGTAATCTGTCGTGGGCAATTAATGCTTATACAATAGTATTCGCTGCGTTGACAATTCCACTCAGCAGGGTTGCTGAGAAGATTGGCCTGCATAAATTTTTTATGGGGGGATTGCTTCTATTTTTGGTAGGCTCAGTTATCTCAGCTATGTCACCCAACCTCGTATATTTAATCGTAGGTCGAATCATTCAAAGTCTTGGAGCAGCAACAGTTTTTCCATTGTCTATGGTCATTGGAATATCTACCGTGAATGTCGAAAGAAGAACTCGTGTAATTGCGGCTCTGGGGGTAACACAGGGACTTGCGGCAGCATTAGGACCAACAATCGGTGGGATTTTAACTCAGTTCGCCTCTTGGAGATGGATTTTCTTGGTCAATGCACCTCTTATCGTAATTGCTCTTATACTATCTTTGGTGGCTCTAAACTTTCACGAAGAGAGAAAAAACATAAAAATCGATATATTCGGTGCCTTGATCTCTATTATTTCCTTGTTTACACTCACTTTAGCCTTGGTGCAAGGCCGTGACTGGGGGTGGTCTAGTCTAATTATTGTTTTGCTGTTTGTTGTGAGTTTCTCATCTCTAACTATTTTTATAGTTTATGAGAGAAAAATTGACTATTCCATGATTCCGATGAAGCTATTTAAAAATAGACAATTTAATGGCGCGGCTTTAACAATTGTCTTAAGCAATCTATTCTTGGTTGCTGTCACGGTTGTTTTGCCGACGTATTTCACAAAAATTCAGGGTAAATCGGAACTGATAGCAGCCTTACTTGTAACTCCAATTTCTGCAATGATTTTTGTCTTTTCTCCAATTGCAGCGCTATTAATTAAAAAAATCGGAGCAAGAATAGTTATTGGGACAGGCTTCTTAGCAATGACAGGTGCCTATATTTTATTTACAAGAATTAGCATGACGAATATTTCTGAAGTTGTAAGTACCTGTCTTTTACTTGGTTTTGGTTATGGGATTATCGCAGGACCCATTGTTGTTTTAGCCGCCTCAGATTTTACGGGAGAAATGCTAACAGCTTCTCAGAGCGTTGCCGGAGTTTTACGACAGGTAGGCATTGTACTTGCTGTCGCAATTTTTGTAACAGGACTTTACGGCAATATCAATACTGCTAAAAGCCAATCTATTGACTATGCAAAAAATCAAATTGTGAAATTAAAACTTCCGACTGCTCAAGCAATAACAATGCAAAAACAAGTGATTCAACAAATTCAAGATGAAAAGAGCAGTGCAACATTTGATAAGAATCATGTGTCGGAACAAGAAAAAGAAGCGCTTATTCAAGAGAATTATAAGGCGGCACTATCAGGGAAAGCAGGGCTCTCTTCCGAGGTACAAGCAGCAATCTTGCAGAAAGTTACAGTTGCGGTAACAAGTGAAATATCTAAAATGAATACGAAAATCAATGCTTCAATTTTAGATATTGTAAGTTATACAAAACAAAAATTCTCAAATGCTTTTATAGATTTGTATAAGCTGTCAATAGTTTTTGTTGGTCTATCAACTTTTTCGGCTATTTTGTTCACGAGTGAAAATAAGTCCAAGTATCAGAAAGTTTGAACTAACTTGTCTTAGGGCGTTATACTTCTCAATGGAAGCAGGAGAAGCGGCTTTTTGGTATAATAAAGAGTATGATTACGAACAACATTTCCAAGCAGAAATTGTCTGGTAAGAAAATTGGTGTGTATTTTGGGACGTTTGCGCCGCTTCATGTGGGGCATCAGCAGCAGATTTACAAATGTGCGTCGTTAAATGAGGGCGTACTTTTGGTTGTGTCGGGCGCTGACAATGACCGCGGTTCGAAGGTTGGTTTGCATCTTGAAAAGCGTTTTCGTTATTTGCGTGAGGCGTTCAATGATGAGGAATGCGTGAAAGTTGCGCAGCTTGACGAGACGGATTTGCCAGCGTTTCCAAATGGTTGGGACGAGTGGAGCGCTAGGCTTTTTGAGACGATTCGGGAGAATACGCGCGAGGAAGGGCTTGAGGTCACGTTTTATGTGGGTGAGGAAGATTATGTGACGGAGCTCACTAAGCGTTTTCCGGTGGCTGATGGAAATTCTTACGCGGTCGAGATTGCGGACCGCGCAGATATTCAGATTTCGGCGACAGAGATTCGTGAGAATCCGCTGCGGCATTGGAATTACATCAATCGCGTGTTCAGGCGGCATTTTTCAAAGGTGGTGACTCTCATGGGCTCGGCTTCAACGGGGAAATCAACACTGACACGGCGTCTTGCGCGTTCAATCAACGCGCCATTTAGCGAAGAATACGCGCGAACTTACGAGGAGCAGTACAATATCGACGATGCCGAGCTTAAGATGGACGATTACGCGCGGATGATTACGGGGCAATACGATGCCAATTCGCGCGAGATTAATTCGTCAGCGAATCAAGGCATTGTGTTTCTGGATACGGATGCAATTGTGACGCGGGTTTACGCGAAATTATATCTGTCAGAAGCTGATTTTTTGGCGCTTGAGCCGCTGTTTCAAAAAACGATTGCTGATGAGCGCATTGATTTGGTTTTGGTGATTCCGCCGATTACAGAATACATTGATGACGGTTTTCGGAATATGGAATGGGAAAGTTCGCGCGTTGAATTTCACGAGGAATTGATGCGCCAGCTGACAGAATTTGGGCTGATGAATCGTGTTGTGGTTCTCAACGATGCAGGCGATATCAGCCGTGATCACAGCGGTTATTTGAGCCGCTATCATCACGCGATTGACGCTGTGAAAACTTACACCGGCGTGAAAATTGACCGCCTGAAAAAGTAAGTGTCGCGGCTTATAGAGCTGTGGCTTGACAAATGCCGTGCGCTCTGATAAACTATAAAGGTTGACGCAAGTCAACAAACTATGCGCGGGAAACGCGACATGGCAGAAAGGTTATGACAATGAAAAAAGAAATTCATCCAAATTATCAGACTGTAATTTTTATGGATACGACGACAGGCTACAAATTCCTCTCAGGCTCAACAAAGGGCAGTAGAGAAACTGAAAAATGGGAAGATGGGAACGAATACCCGCTCATTAAAGTCGAGATTTCATCTGACAGCCATCCGTTCTACACAGGACGTCAGAAATTCACGCAGGCAGACGGCCGCGTGGATCGTTTCAACAAAAAATACGGACTCAAATAAAAAAGAAACCTCACAGTGTGAGGTTTCTTTCTATCATTTGATCGGAGTTTTTGTCGAAATAATCTGACAAGAAGTACGGTTTGAAATAATCTGCGAAGCAATCTTTGATTGTGAGCAAAAAATACGGACTCAAATAAAAACTTCCTTCGGGAAGTTTTTTTATACTTGCTAAAAAATGATAAAAAAGTTAAAATAAGTTTATGAAATGGAAGTTACAAGAAATTCAACGTGAGCGCGAGATTGCGTTTGACGAAAGTATCGCGCTGACAGAGGTGATTCAGAGCCGCGAACCCAGTATTCTTTCGCTGTCAGCGCTGACAGTAAAAGGCACGATTCGCTTTGAGGACGGCTATTACGACCTTGTCTACACGGCGAGTTACACCATCACGTTGCCGTCAAGCCGCAGTTTGACGCCCGTTGCGCGCGAGGTGGTGCTTGATGTCGCTGAGACCTTTTCAGATGCTGCGTCAGCTGACGAAAATGAGGCAGTGCTTGCGCTTGAAAGCGATGAAATAAGCCTGGACGATTCCTTGGCTGACAATGTTTTGCTTGAAATTCCGCTGCAGATTTTGACGGCTGACGAAGAAAAAAATGAGAAATTGCCTTCTGGCAACGCGTGGCAAGTTTTGTCAGAGGAAGATTATGCTGCCCTGCAAAAAGAAGAAAAGCAAAAGAGTAATCCATTTTCCAATTTGGGAAAAATTTTTGAAGAAAATTAAGCTTTAATTAAAGAAATTAAGATAAATTAAAACTGATCTTTTTCAAAAATAAAATGGATTTATGAAACAAGTCTAATAGAAAAATGAAAAACAAGAGGAGAAAATATGGTCGCTAAAAAAATTTTAATCATTGAAGATGAAAAAAATCTATCGCGTTTTGTGTCGCTTGAGCTGGAGCACGAAGGCTATCGCACGCACGTGGAGGCTGATGGGCGGCACGGGCTTGAAGAAGCGCAGACAGAAAAATATGATTTGATTTTGCTGGATTTGATGTTGCCTGAGCTTGACGGCTTTGAGGTTGCACGCCGTTTGCGTAAAAGCGAAATTAAAACGCCGATTATCATGATGACGGCGCGTGATTCGACGATGGACCGCGTGGCTGGACTTGACATCGGCGCCGACGATTATATTGTCAAACCTTTTGCGATTGAGGAATTGCTTGCGCGTTTGCGCGCGTATTTCAGGCGGGAAGATGCAGCGCTCGAAAATGATCTCTACGCGCAAAATCGCACTGCATTTCGTGATTTGGTTATCGATAAGGCAAATCGTACCGTGCATCGCGGCGACAAGATTATTGATCTTACAAAGCGCGAGTACGAGCTGCTTTTGAATCTGATGAAAAATGCAGGCAATACCGTGACGCGCGAGTATTTGGTAACTGAGGTTTGGGGCTTTCCGAACTCAGAAACGAATGTCGTGGATGTCTACATTCGCTATCTGAGAAATAAATTGGACGTTCCAGGCGAGCCGTCCTACATCCAGACGGTGCGCGGTTTGGGTTATATTATGCGGGATATCAGGATTTAATATGAGCCGCTCGAAAGTTTCAAAAAATTTCACGGGAATTGTGGAAAAACCGAAAAGGAGTTTGCTTTGGCGCTGGTCTTTTGCTAATGCACTCTTTTTTTTCATAGCATTTACGCTGTTTGCGGCCATTGCTTACAGAAGTGCGACGCAAATTCTCCTTGGACGCCAAAAAGAAGCGATAGGTACGGTGATGCAGCTGGTTGACGATCATCTCTCTCAGTCGACAGAGCCGCTCTCAGGTAGCAATTTGCGCACGGTGTTTGAATACCGTGCCAATAGAAGCACGGGTGTGATACAAACGTCTGACGTTCTCTCTGAGCTGATTGCGTCGCGCACTCAATTGTTTGTTTATGGTATAAACAAGCAGCTGATTTTCTCAACGGCGGGACAATCGATTATGAGTATTGATACGACGGACGGAAAGATTGAAATTGTCAATACGGCGCAGGGCTATCAAGGATATTTGTTGTCGCAGCCCATTAGGTCCCAAAAAACAGGCAAAATCGTCGCGTATGCGCAAGCCTTTTTCGATTTGAAGCCGTATTATGGCATGCGCAATGCGCTCATTGCGTGGTTGAGCGGTTTGGCGCTTGCAGCGACGCTGGCTGCGGCGCTATTTGGCTATTTCAAGGCCAAACGCGATTTACGGCCGCTCAAAGGAATTTCAGATTCGATGATGCATGTCACGGCGAATCCTCTGGAAATTTTCACGCCGATTAGTCTACAAAGTAAAGACGAAATTCAGCAAATCGGCGATTTTTACAATGTGATGATGGCGCGCTTGATGATTGTCCAAAAGAGCCAGAAAGACTTTATTTCGGACGTTTCACACGAGCTGCGCACGCCGATTGCAATCATTGAAGGCAATTTGAAGATGCTGATGCGCTGGGGAAAAGACGATCCGAGCATGCTTGCCGAAACGCTTGAGATTTCGGTGCACGAAATTGCGCGCATGAATACCATGATTTCTGAGATGCTTGAGCTGTCGCGCTCGGAGCAATTGTCCGAAGAAAATCGGCTAGCAACCTGTATGCTTTCAAAAGAGTGTGCAGAGGCCATCCGAAATTTTAGAAAATTGTATCCTGATTTTGAGATTAAATTCCGTGACGAATCGAAAGGAACGGGAATTGCGCAAGTAAATGCGCATCATTACACGCAAATGCTGACGATTCTTTTGGATAACGCGGTCAAATACACGGGCCAAGGCGAAAAATTAATCGAAATCGCGCTGTCAGTTGAGGCTGATTTTGTGACGACGCGGCTGACAGATCATGGCATGGGAATCCCTGAGAGCGAAGTACCGCGTGTCTTTGAGCGTTTTTTCCGTGCAGATAAGTCACGCAATCGTGAGATTGGTGGCACAGGCATTGGCCTTGCAGTTTTGTCAAATCTTGTCAAATTTTACGCGGGGAAAATCGTACTTGAAAGTGCCGTCGGTGTTGGAACGACGTTCACGCTCAAACTTCCTAAAGCTGACTGAGGTCAGTTTTTTGATGCCAAAAATGGTAAAATAAGCGTTATGAAACAAAAGACGGATTATAAAGGACGGTGCGTGCTTGTGCTTGGACTTGGCAAATCGGGCGTTGCAGCAGCGCGCGTGCTGCATGATTTGGGCGCGCTTGTCACGGTGAATGACGGCGGAAATTCTGGCATTCCTGACAGTCTTTCAGCGCTTGATGTGCGCGTTGTCACGGGAAAGCATGATCTGGCGCTGTTTGATGACGGGATTTCTCTTTTGGTGAAAAATCCGGGCATTCGCTATGACAATGTCATGGTTGCAGAAGCGTTGCGCCGCGAAATTCCTGTTATTACAGAGGTTGAGCTTGCGTGGGAGCTTTCAGAAGCCGAGATTATTGGCATCACGGGCACGGCGGGAAAAACGACGACAACGACGCTGATTGCGGATATTTTGTCAGCTGGCGGACGTACGCCCAAACTCGCTGGAAATATTGGTTTTCCAGCGTCTGAAGTGGTAAGTGCTGCTGGCGCGACTGACGACATTGTCATGGAGCTTTCGAGCTTTCAGCTGCAAGGCACGCAGCATTTTCACCCGCATATTGCCGTTATTGTCAATTTTTACAGCGCGCATTTGGATTGGCACGGCTCACAAGAAGCGTATGAAAACGCGAAATGGCGCATTCAGGCGGCGATGAATGCGGATGATTTCTTGGTGTTGAATTTCAATCAGCCAAAGCTTGAGCAGCGCGCGCTCACGACAAAGGCGACGATTGTGCCATTTGCGACGGATTCGGTGGTCAATGGCGCGTATTCAAAAGACGGCGTCATTTTCTACAAAGGTGAGGAAATTCTGCGCGTCTCTGATTTGTCGCTGCCAGGTGACGCCTATCTTGAAAATGCACTGGCTGCACTTGCCGTTGCAAAAATCAAAGGCATAGACAACGCCGCGATTATTTCTGTTTTGACGACTTTTAAAGGCGTGAAACACCGCAATCAATATCTCGGCGAGTTGTCAGGCCGCAAAGTTTATAACGACTCAAAAGCAACTAATATTGTTGAGACGCAGCATGCGCTTTCGGGTTTTGACGCCCAAAGTCTCTGGCTGATTGCAGGCGGACTTGACCGCGGAAATGATTTTGACGCGTTGTTTGACAATCTGTCAGGGCTCAAAGGCCTTGTCGTCGTTGGTGAGACGGCTGACAAGCTGGCGTCTGCGGCTGACAGACTGGGTATTCCCGTTGTCAGGGCTGACAAAGTCGATGACGCGCTGACAAAAGCATTTGCCGCATCTGATGTAGGGGACGTGATTCTCTTGTCGCCCGCGTGCGCGAGCTGGGATCAATATAAAACGTTTGAGGAGCGCGGCGACTTGTTTATTGACGCATTTGAAGCATTGCGAGGCGCAAAATGAGGCTAATCGTTACAGGCGGCGGTACAGGCGGGCACATTTATCCAGCGCTCGCATTTGTCAATTATCTCAAAAAAATGGAGCCCGAGTCAGAGATTCTCTACATTGGTACGGAAAAAGGGCTCGAGAGTACGCTTGTGCCTGAGGCGGGATTGGCGTTTAAAACCGTGAAAATTCAGGGCATTAGGCGCTCGCTTAGCCTGCAAAACATCAAAACCGCGTTTGAATTTTTCACGGCTATTTCCGAGGCGAAAAAAATCATGCGCGCGTTCAAGCCTGATGTCGTCCTTGGCACGGGCGGCTATGTTTCGGGACCCGTTGTTTACGCGGCTACGCAGCTGAAAATTCCGACGGTGGTTCACGAGGGAAATTCGTACCCTGGCATCACGAATCGCTTTTTGGCCAAGCGCGTCTCGAAAATTGCTGTGGGTTTTCACGCAGCTGAGAGCTATTTTCCGTCAGAAAAAACGGCATTTACGGGCAATCCGCGCGCACAAGAAGTCGCTGACGCGTCGCAACAAATGTCCAAATTTGAAACGCCAACAGTCGTTATTTTTGGCGGCTCGCGCGGTGCGCTGACGCTCAATCGCGCATTTGTTGACGCTTTGCCAGAGCTTGCGACGGCTAATTTTCGCACGGTTTATGCGTCGGGGCAAATTTATTACGACGATTATAAGCCGATTTTTGAGAAATATGCGGATAATCCGAAGCTTGATATTCGCCCGTATATTCACAATATGACCGAGCTTTTAGCGAAAAGTCACCTGTTTCTCGGGCGCAGTGGCTCAACGACGATTGCCGAGGTGACGGCTTTGGGCTTGCCTGCAATCTATATTCCGTCGCCGAACGTCACGGCGGATCAGCAGACGAAAAATGCGCAAG
Source organism: Streptococcaceae bacterium (assembly GCA_031254115.1). Classification (GTDB taxonomy): domain Bacteria; phylum Bacillota; class Bacilli; order Lactobacillales; family Streptococcaceae; genus Lactovum. The sequence goes on along the minus strand of JAIRUZ010000027.1, from coordinate 15,749 downwards.
AGTACGTGGACGCGGGCGCTGCAAGTATTATCAAGGATTCCGAGCTTACAGGCGCGAGACTTGTTCGTGCCATTTCCGAAATCCTGGGAAATAGTGTAAAATATAATAAAATGAGTGCCGCAGCGCGCGAATCTGGCGTTCCTGATGCGTCTTTGCGGCTCTACAAACTGATTTTAAGTGCAAGCCATGGCTGACGAAAAAGAAACAATCGAAAAATCGCCGTACCAACAGGCGCTTGAAAAACAAGCGGCCCAAGCGCGCGAAGAACAAAAAACGCAGGCGCGCGCAGAGCGCGCAGCTTTTTTGCGCGGCTTGAAACTTGCGCACAAGTCTGATAAAAATTTGTCAGCGCTGACAAAAAAACAGGATGCCGAAAATGGCGGCGAAAGTAATGGAAAATCTGTCAGCGCTGACAGAAAGCAAAGACGAACGACTGACGCCTCTTTTTGGAGCGCGACAATGCTACCGATTTTGCGTCCCGCAGGTCGCGTGTTAAAGCGTTTGTGGCCGCTGCTCGTCGTGTTTAGCGTTGCTTTTTTGCTCGCACTGTATTTCATTTTGCCGATTTCAAAAGTGGGTCAGTTCAATGTGTCGGGCAATGTGACGCTTGAAGCAAGTGCGGTTGCGAGCAGCTCAAAAATCAGCACAAGTGACAGCATTGCAAGCCTTTTGCTCAATAAATCCAAAATCGAAGCGCGCGTCGTCAATAGCTCGGCGCGCATCAAAGCCGCCGATTTGCAGATTTCCGCGCCAAATAAAATTGTGCTGAAAATCACAGAATTTCAAACGGTCGGCTATGTCGTCCAAAAAAATAAGTATTACACGCTGCTTGAAAATGGCGTGATACTGCATGATCAGGCGGTTGACAGCAAAAAAATTGCCGCAACGAGCGTTGTCCTAAAAGACTTCACGGACACGCAAGCGCGCACGTTTGGCGCTGCGTACATGACGTTTACGGCGGGGCTCAAAAAGTTGATTCGCACGGTGACAATCGAGCCAAGCCAAACCACGCCTGATTTTTTGACGCTTCAGATGGCGGACAAGAACACGGTCAAGGTACCGCTGTCGCAGATGAAAGAAAAACTCGGCTATTATCCGTCGATTGCAAAACACCTCACCGCGCCTGAAACGGTCGATATGGAAGTTGGCATTTTCTCAAATAACACCACGACTTACAACAAAAATTTTGCGGATGATTCGCCTGCGGGCGCTTCCAGACAAGCTTCGGCAGCTGCGTCTTCAAGCCGCGAAGCGGCAATTGGCTCTATCATGCAGTCCGCGGGCGTGGATTATGCACACGCCGCCAGCGAATACGATGCGTCTCATTCAACAAGTAGCACGAGCGCGTCAAGCACGTCAGGCAGCACAAGTAGCTCAAGCTAAAATCATTACTCCTAGCAGCAATTGCTAGGAGTTTTTGGCGCGTCTTCTTGCAAATGGTCAGTCAATTTGCTATTATTTAGTCACTATGAAAAGACCTATTATAGCGATTAGCGCGGATCAATTGCCCAAAGCGAGCGATGTGTTGAATCAAAATCATGCTGATTTTGGCTCGAACGACCTGAAAGAAGCCATTTTTGCGGCAGGCGGACTGCCTATTATCGTGCCGTTGCCAGAAAATACGGCGCTCGCGGACGCGACGGCGGCGGAAATTTTGAGTTTTGTCGATGGCGTGATTATTCCTGGCGGCGCTGACATTGACCCCCAATTTTTTGGTGAATCGCCGATTCCTGGGCTCGGCCGCACAAATTACAAACGCGATACGTTTGAGATAGCGCTCGTTGCGGCGGCTGTTACTGCCGGAAAGCCTGTTCTTGGCATTTGCCGCGGCCTGCAAGTCATCAATGTCGCGCTCGGCGGCACGCTGTATCAAGATCTCGCGGCGCAATTTCCAGGGAACTCCATCAAACATGCGCAGGCAGCTTACGGCAGCCATCCGACGCACCGCGTTGCGATTGCGGCTGACAGCCTGCTTACGCCGATTTATGGGGAAGAAGCGGCGGTCAATTCGCGCCATCATCAGGCGATCAAGGAGATCCCGTCAGCGCTGACAGAAATCGCAAGCGCGCCAGACGGCGTTGTTGAGGCGATTGTCAGCGCTGATAGCCGGATTTTGGGTGTTCAATGGCATCCAGAAAACATGTGGCGTGATTTTCCCGCACATTTTCAACTTTTTAAAGATTTCGTCAATCGGAGTGTGGCAACAGAAAATGACAAGGCGTAAAGCCTTGTTTTTATGTTATAATTCAAGTTATGAGTTTATTTTTAGATACAGCAAAAATCAGCGTGAAAGCTGGCAAAGGCGGCGACGGTGCAGTGGCCTTTCGGCGAGAAAAATATGTGCCAGACGGCGGTCCTGCAGGCGGTGACGGTGGACGTGGTGGCTCGGTCATTTTCCGCGTGGACGAAGGGATTGCGACGCTCATGGATTTTCGCTACAATCGCATGTTTCGTGCGAAACCGGGCGAAAATGGCATGCGCAAAGGCATGCACGGCCGCGGATCCGAAGATTATATTGTGAGTGTGCCGCTTGGCACGACGATTAGAGACAATGAAACGGGCGCTGTTATCGCGGATTTGGTGACGAAAAATCAGGAGATTAGTGTCGCGCGTGGCGGTCGTGGCGGTCGTGGCAATATGCGTTTTGCGACGGGGAAAAATCCGGCGCCTGAAATTGCTGAAAATGGCGAGCCAGGCGAAGAAAAAGAATTACTGCTTGAGCTGCGCGTGCTTGCAGACGTTGGCCTTGTCGGATTTCCGAGTGTTGGCAAATCAACGCTTTTGTCCGTTGTCAGTAATGCGCGCCCGAAAATCGGCGCGTATCATTTTACGACGCTTGTGCCAAATATTGGCATGGTGCAGATGCCTGACATGCGTGATTTTGTTGTCGCGGATATGCCTGGGCTCATCGAGGGCGCGCATTCTGGGATGGGGCTTGGCATCGAATTTCTCAAGCACATTGAGCGTACGCGCGTTTTGCTCCACGTGATTGACATGTCCGCGGCTGATGGGCGCGATCCGTACACGGATTATGTGACCATCAATGACGAGCTTGAAAGCTACGATTTGCGGCTGATGGAGCGTCCGCAGCTGATTGTGGCCAATAAAATGGACATGCCAGAAAGTGCTGAGAATTTGGCTGCTTTTCGTGAAAAATTGGGCGCTGATGCACCCGCCATTTTTGAGCTGTCAGCGCTGACAAAAACAGGCGTGACTGAACTCTTGCGCGCAACGTCCGAATTGCTCGGGACAACGCCAGAATTCCCCTTGTACGAAGCACTAGAAAAAACAGACGAGGTGTTGTACGCGTTTGAGGCTGACGAAGCGCCGTTTTCTGTCAGCCGCGACGACGACGGGGCATACCGACTTGAAGGCGAGAAGCTTGTCAAGCTGTACAAGATGACCAATCTGGATCACGACGAGTCCGTCATGAAATTTGCCAGACAGATGCGCGGTATGGGCGTTGACGAAGCGCTTCGTGCGCGCGGCGCCAAAGACGGTGATCTCGTGCGCATTGAAAAATTTGAATTTGAATTTGTGGATTAATTCACAAATAAAGGAGGCAAAATGGCAGAGATAAAAATTATTTCTGATCGTGACCCGAAAACGGGCGAGTTTATTGATGCGGCGGAGGGCTGGACGCAAGCGAAAATCGAAGCCTTGCTCAAAAAATACAATCCGAGCGGCACGCTGCATTATCACAAAGAGGAAAAAGGAGAAAAATAACGACTTCATCAATCGAATTTGCGCTTCTAAATAGCGACGATGCGCGTGTTGTCTTTGGAAGCGAGGACAAGCACCTCAAGCTGATTGAAAAAACGCTTGGCGTTGAGATAAATTACCGCGGTGAAACCGTGGAGATTTTGGGCGAGGATGCAGAAAACGTCCAAAACGCCGAATGGACACTGAAAGCCCTGCTTGTGCTTGTCGGGCGCAGTTTGCCCGTGCACACGTCTGACGTTGCGATTGCGGCGCAAATGGCGCAAAATGGTGAAATCGCGAATTTTACGAGCTTGTACGAAGTCGAGCTCACAAAAGACACGCTTGGCCGTGCTATTCGCGTAAAAAATCTGGCGCAAAAGCTCTATGTTGACAGTGTGAAAACGCACGATGTCGTCTTTGGCATTGGACCCGCGGGCACAGGTAAAACGTTTCTTGCCGTCGTGCTCGCGGTTCAAGCGTTTAGAAACGGACAAGTCAAGCGCATTATTCTCACGCGTCCGGCCGTTGAAGCGGGCGAAAATCTCGGCTTTTTGCCAGGCGATTTGCAAGAAAAAGTGGATCCGTATCTGCGGCCGATTTACGATGCGCTGTACATGATTTTAGGGAAAGCAAGCACCGAGCGGCTGATGGAACGCGGCCTCATCGAAATCGCGCCGCTTGCTTACATGCGCGGTCGCACGCTTGATGATGCGTTTGTCATTCTCGATGAGGCGCAAAATACGACGACCATGCAAATGAAAATGTTCCTCACGCGTCTGGGCTTCAACTCAAAGATGATTGTGAATGGCGACATGTCACAAATTGATTTATCGCGCCATCAAAAATCAGGCCTGATGGACGCGCGGGACAAGTTGTCGCTTCTGTCAGCGCTTGATTTCGTGTATTTCACCGCAAAAGACGTTGTCAGACACCCCATCGTCGCTGAAATCATCAAAGCCTACGAAAAAGAAGACGAAATGTAGCACAATAAACCTGTCAGTTCGCAGTTGTTCACGTTTATGAACATCAGCGCTGACAGGTTATTTTTTTCATGAAATGTTATAAATAGCACTGCCCGTAACCTGACAAGTCAGGAACGGTCAGACGAAAGCCGCCATGGCGGGCTTTCTAGCTATCTCATTAACACTATAAAATCGAAACATCGTCGCTTTTATAGTGTGGTATAATAAATCTATGACTATTGAACCTTTATTTATGGATTCACAATTTCATGAGAAATTGTGGGGCGGCGCGCACATGCGGCAATTTGGGTATGACTTGCCGAGCGAGAAAACGGGCGAATACTGGGCGATTTCGGGCCACAAAAATGGCGTTTCGACCGTGAAAAATGGCGAATTTCGTGGTGTGACACTGGACTCGCTCTATGAAAATAATCCAGAGCTTTTTGGCAATCCGACCTCGAAAGTTTTCCCACTTTTGACCAAAATTCTCGATGCGAACGATTGGCTTTCCGTGCAAGTCCACCCAGATGATGCCTATGCGCGCGCGCACGAGGGCGAAAATGAGCTCGGGAAAACAGAATGCTGGTATGTGATTTCGGCCGAGCCAGGCGCTGAAATTATCTACGGTCATACCGCCAAAACGCGCGAAGAGCTTGCGGAGATGATTCACGCGGGCGCGTGGGAGAAGCTCCTCACAAAAATTCCAGTTAAAACGGGCGATTTTTTCTATGTTCCGTCGGGCACGATGCACGCGATCGGCGCGGGCTGCCTGATTCTTGAGACTCAGCAAAGCTCTGACACGACCTACCGCGTCTACGATTTTGATCGCCCAGATGTAAACGGAAAATTGCGCGAGCTCCACATTCAGCAGTCGATTGACACGCTGAGCGTGCCAGGCAATAAATTGCCTGAGAACCAGACGACGACCGTCACAAAAGGCGCGACTGAAATCACCACGCTCACAGAAAATGAATTTTTTGACGTCTATAAATGGCGCGTTTCAGGCTCGAGCTATTTCGAGAAAACGGACAATTATGTGCTTGTTTCGGTGCTTTCTGGTGAAGGCAATTTGCGCGTCGCCGAGAAAAATTACGAAATCAAACGCGGCGATCACTTCATACTGCCAAGCACGGTGCGCGATTTTTATATCACATCGCTTGAGACACTCGAGATGATTGTATCAAATCCAGCCGTTTCAGAACTCAAAAAAATCGTCAGCCAGTAAGCTCAAGCAGCTGACAAAATATAGAATTTAGAAATAGATTCAATAAAAGGAGGGCAAAAAATGCCATTAGTTAATATTCAACTTGTCGAAGGGCGCACCATCGCTCAAAAAGAGGCCGCTGCTAAAGCAATTACAGAAGCCATTGTCAAAAATCTCGGCGCGCCAGCTTCAGCGGTGCAAGTCATTTTCAGCGACATGAAAGAAGGCGATTTCTACGAGGCCGGCGAAATGCGCAAGGTCAAAAAGTGAATAAACCGCACGTTTTGATAATATGCCAAAAAAGTATAAGTAAAAAAGTGGAAGAAATCCACTTTTTTTTGTATAATAAGTTCATGAGAAAATCAAAAGCATCTGATATCGCTATTTTGTCCATCTTAATCGCAACGATTGTTGTCATTCAGCTTCTTTCAACCTACATCTACGCCGTTTGGCCGATTCCGATGAAGCCAACATTTGCTGCCATTCCCGTGATTGTGGGCGCGAGTGTCTTGGGCATTAAAAAAGGCGCTTTTCTTGGCTTTGCTATGGGTCTGATTTTATTTATCCAAGCGAGCGTCACGCCAGATCCGACCAATTATTTTTTCACGCCAGTTTTTCAAGATCCAGCATTACACAGCTCCAATTGGTGGTCATTGGTCGTTACGTTTTTGCCGCGAATCTTGATTGGTGTCATTGCAGGTTTGGTTTATAAGAGCTTGAAAAATCGTATGGGAGCTGGGCTTGCAGGGTTTGCGGGCGCAGCAACGAATACAATTTTTGTCCTCGGTTTTATTTTCCTGTTCTTCAAAGGAACGACAATGACGGGTATTTTGACCCTCATTATTAGCTGGAATTCCTTGATAGAAGTGGGTGCGGCGGCAATCTTAACGGCTGCCATTGTTCCCGCGCTTGAAAAATCACGTCGTTGAGATGTGTTTTTTTAATACAAAAATGATATAATGTAAGCGAATACAAAATAACCGATGGAGGTCACTATGACTAAAAAAATCTTGTCTTTCGACATTGATAACACGCTCAATGAGCCAAAAATGCCGATTTTCCCAGAAATGGCGAAATTACTTGCTGAACTCTCGCAAAAATACATCATCGCACCGATTTCTGGCCAAAAATACGACCAATTTTTAATTCAAATCATCAACAATTTGCCAGAAACTACAAAATTGGAGAATTTCCATCTGTTTGTTGCGCAGGGCACGCAGTACTATGCGTACAAAGGTGGCGCGTGGCATCAAATTTTCAACTTTGCGCTGACACAGGAGCAGGCAGACGCGATTATGGGCGCGCTTGAAAAAGCGGCGCGTGAGCTTGGTTATTGGGACGAGAGCGTTCTTGCGCCTGGCGATGAAATCAACGAAAACCGCGAGTCGATGATTGCTTACTCCGCTATTGGGCAAAAAGCAGGCGTCGAGGCCAAACAAGCATGGGATCCCGATATGACAAAGCGCAATAAAATCGCCAAACTCGCCAAAGAATACGCGCCAGCATACGAATTTGAGGTGGCTGGCACAACGACGATTAACGGCTTTGTCCCAGGACAAAATAAAGAGTTCGGTATGAATCATCTCATGGAAGAATTGGGCGTTACCAGAGATGAAATTCTTTACTTTGGCGATATGACCCAAGAAGGCGGCAATGATTATCCTGTCGTCCAGATGGGCATTGAGACGATTACCGTGCGCGATTGGCAAGAAACCGCAGCCGTTCTGCAAGCCCTCCTCTACATGGAAGCCTAAAAGCTCTTCTTTCTACCTCTTGTCAGCAGTGACAAGAGGTCTTTTTGTCTACTATCAGCGCTGACAGCTTAAAAAGGGCTCGAAAAATATGATATAATCTATCGGTAGAAGGCGGCTGTCAGTTTGCGGTTGATCGTGCGGACTGATGGCTTTTAGGTGACTGGAGAAGAATGGATATTCAATTTTTGGGGACGTCTGCGGGGCAGCCGTCAAAATCGCGCAATGTGTCGAGCTTGGCGCTGAAACTGCTTGATGAGCGCAATGAAGTTTGGTTGTTTGATTGCGGCGAGGGCACGCAGCATCAGATTTTGCGCACGACGTTGCGGCCGCGCAAAATCACGAAAGTTTTTATCACGCATTTGCACGGGGATCACATTTTTGGCTTGCCCGGTTTTTTGGCAAGCCGTAATTTTCAGGCGTCGGAAGAAGAAGGGCAGACAGATTTGGAGATGTACGGACCAGTAGGGCTGAAAAATTATGTGTTGTCAGCGCTGACAGCGTCAAAAACGCGCTTGCAATTTCGGATTCATTTTCATGAGCTGGCTGACGGCGGAAAAATTTTTGAGGACGCGACTTTCAGCGTTTATGCAGAGCCGCTTGATCACACGATTTTCTGTTTGGGATATCGTGTTGTGCAAGCGGACAAGACGGGCGAGCTTGATGCGCACAAGCTTGCAGCTGATGGTTTACCGTTTGGTCCGCTTTTTGGCAAAATAAAAACGGGCGAGGCGGTTGGGTTTGACGGAAAAATTTTCAAGCCGTCGGATTATATCGGTGCAGATATTTCAGGCAAAGTGGTGACGATTTTGGGGGACACAAGGAAAACGGAGCGTTCGGTGCGCCTGGCTGTGGGAAGCGATGTGTTGGTTCATGAAGCGACTTACGAAGCCAAGGAAGCAAAAATGGCAAAGAAACACGGGCATTCAACGTCGGCACAAGCGGCTGAAGTTGCAAATGAGGCAGCCGTCAAGCGCCTCCTTCTCAATCATGTCTCGGCGCGCTATGTGGGTCCGATTGCGCATCAACTGGCGGCAGAAGCGCGCGCTATTCATGAAAGTAGCTACGTCGTGAAAGATTTTTACGAAGAAAAGATTTAGATTTTTCTAAGCTTAAAATGGTATAATAGAGTCATAATTTTAAAGGAGAATTCAAATGGTAATTGTTTTAGTGCTTTTAGTCGTCGTTGTGCTTTTCGTTCTGTGGCTTTTTATTGGTGGACGAAACACGCTTGTGCGGCTCTCAAATGGTGTGGATAATGCGTTTGCGCAGATTTCGACACAGCTTCAACGCCGTTACGATCTGATTCCAAATCTTGTCGAAACGGTCAAAGGGTACGCCAAGCACGAGGACAGCGTCTTCACAAAAGTAACAGAAGCGCGTGCGGCGGCGGGTAAAGCGATTCAATCGGGCAGCGCAGAAGATGTCGCAAAGGCTCAGGAAGCTATGGGACAAGCGCGTCTTGCGATTAATGCGACGGCAGAAGCTTATCCAGACCTCAAGGCCAATCAGAACTTTTTGAGCTTGCAAGAAGAGCTGACGTCAACAGAAAACAAAGTTTCCTTTGCGCGTCAGGCGTTTAACGACGCTGTCATGAGCTACAATAATGGCATTCAAGTTTTTCCGACGGTGCTGATTGCGGGTCTATTTGGTTACACAAAGAAAAATATGTTTGAGCTTGAAAATGAAGCGGCCAAAGAGGCACCGAAAGTTTCATTTTAATGATACGGATTGTCGCTCGCGGCAATTTTTCAAAGGAAGGATTTTATGGCAACGACGACATTTCGAGATGAGCTTGCGCGGCTGAAAACGGGCATTCGCATTGCCTGGGTGCTCAATTTTGGTATTCTTTGGCTCGTTTTTATTGCGGTGGGCGTGGTGCTCGGGCTCTCAACCCATGTGTCCAACCAACAATTGGCTAATTTTCTTGTGGTTGATGCGGCCGTTGCGGCTCTACTTGCGGTGCTTGTGATGTTTATCGTAAACGCACAAGCGACGCGCATATTGCTGGCGGCACCAGCTGGCGATTCGGTTGAAATCACGAGCGGCCAGCTGAAAAATATTGTTGAGGAGATGGCAATTGCAGCGGCATTACCAAAAACGCCGCGCGTGTATGAGTTGCGCGGATCGGGCGTTGCAAACGCGTATGCGTCAGCGGATAATTTTGGGAATGCGCAAGTTGTTGTGACAGCCGAGCTTTTGGATCTGCTCAATACGCGCGAAGAGCTCGAGGGTGTGATTGCCCATGAAATCGGGCATCTCAAAACGGGCGATAGCCAAGCGATGACGCGTCTTGTGGCTTTGACTTCAACGACCGCAATCATCGCAGGTATGGCGGGCCGGTTGATGTTTTGGGGCGGTGGCGGCGGTAATCGTCGCGGCAATAATCGGGACGGAAATGGCAATAATCCGATTGCGATTGTCATCATTGTACTGAGTTTTATTTTCCTGATGGTTGCGCCTTTGCTCTCAAAAGTTGCGGAATCTTACATGTCGCGCGAGCGTGAAAGCCGCGCGGACGCGTCAGCCGTCGAGTTTACGCGCAATCCAACGGGTATCGCGCAAGCGCTTATTGCGCTTGAAAATGGTTCGGATCATTATGGCTCTAAAAAAATGCGCGAAGATTTTGGCAATACCATCGGGCCAGTCGCCTTTTTCAATCCGCTGTCAGCGGGGCTCAATTTGTCCACGCATCCGTCAACGGAAAAACGCGTTAAAGCGTTGATTGCGATGGGTGCGCAAGTCGAAGAATAACAAATTCCGCAGAAATTTCCTGCGGAATTTTTAAATAGTTTGAGGACCTTTTCCATCCGCTGTCTTATGGTTTGCTGTTAAAGCCCTGTCAGGTCTGACAGAAAGCTATCAGAGTAATCAGGTCTTGCAATCTATGCGCGTTATTTTGGCGTTTTTGCTACTTGTCAGCGCAGTCGATCTTTGGCTGTGAGAGTAGAATGCTCTGGCTTGCTTTTTATCTGAAATATGATATAATATGTCAGTTGAAAAGTTCAGCTGCCGCTGACGCCTAAAGTTGACCTTTGGTCCTTGGGCACTCTAAAAATTAGACTTTTTAGTGCGGGCAGTGAAATTCTGCTCGCATTTTCTTTTCAATGATGAAACTGAACACCGCGTGGTGTGAACAGAAAGGAGACTCACATAGCAAGAGAACAAGTGACGATGAATGAGGCGATTCGTGCAAAGGAAGTGCGCCTCATCTCGGAAGACGGAGATCAGCTTGGCATCACAGACACAAATGACGCATTGCGTCAGGCGAAAGATGCGGGTGTTGATTTGGTGCTGATTTCGGCGCAAGCGACGCCGCCCGTTGCGAAAATTATGGATTTTACAAAATTCAAGTTTGAGCAGAAAAAGAAACAAAAAGAAGCGAAGAAAAATCAGCAACAAATCACGATTAAAGAGGTCAGGCTCTCACCAGTCATTGACTTGAATGACTTTAACACGAAGCTTAAACAAGCGCGTGGCTTTATTGAAAAAGGTTACAAAGTCAAGGCGTCTATTCGCTTTCGTGGGCGTATGATCACGCACCAGGATATTGGGCGCGAAGTCATGGACAAATTTGCTGAGGCAACCAAAGATATTGCGGTTGTTGAGGCAAAAGCGAAGATGGATGGTCGGCAGATGTTTCTGCAGATTGCACCCATCAAAAAAACTGCAAAATAAATTGTCAACAGCTCTGTAGCTGCTGGCAAAATGAAAGGTATCGGTATCAGTATGTACAAACAAAAAACTCACCGCGCATCAGCTAAGCGTTTCAAACGCACGGGTAAAGGCGGTCTCAAGCGCTTCCACGCTTACACAAGCCACCGTTTCCACGGTAAAACAGTGAAGCAACGCCGTCAATTGCGCAAATCTGCGATGGTTTCAAAATCAGACTTCAAGCGCATTCGCCGCATGGTAGCAACAATGCGTTAAGCGTTGTAGAAATTTCTGTCAGATCTGACAGAAGGCATTCGCTAGATTGTGTGCTGTCAGAACTGACAATCAGGCGTTATTAAATAAAGAAATTGGAGAAATAAAAATGGCACGTGTTAAAGGTGGAACGGTTGCACGCAACCGCCGCAAACGTATTTTAAAATTAGCGAAGGGTTACTACGGCGCGAAGCACCGTCTCTTCAAGACAGCAAACGAGCAGGTCATGAATTCGTACTACTACGCTTTCCGTGATCGCCGTCAGAAAAAACGCGACTTCAGAAAGCTTTGGATTGCACGTATCAACGCTGCGGCTCGCATGAACGGTTTGTCATACAGCAAATTGATGCACGGTCTCAAATTAGCCGAGATTGAAGTCAACCGCAAAATGCTCGCTGACCTCGCAGTGAACGACGCTGCAGCGTTTACAGCACTTGCTGACGCTGCTAAAAAAGCATTGTAAACTAAAAATTCCGCACATTACTGGCGGAATTTTTGTTTAGTAGACTTGTTTCATAACCCTGCTTGCCCCTAAAGGGGAAAGCGACCTCTAAGCGCTAAAGCGCAAGAGTCAGCTCTTCGTTCAACCACGCTTTGGCGCTCGGCGCTTGAAGCACCGCTTCAAGGTTGCAGATGAGGAAAACAACGTTTTCCTCGTTCGTCGCCGAGTATCTTCGCTACGCTACGCTGTCGATTTCGCTAAATCGCAAATAAACGCAAAGCTGAGTTAGTCTTCAAAAGCAAAACGGGTTATGAAACAGATTTAATAATCTTTGAGAACCCATTCGCGAATGGCATAAGCGACGCCTGATTCGGTGTTGGGCTTGGTAATATATTTGGCAATTTTTTTGAGCTCTTCCTTGCCATTTCCCATGACGACGGGATTTCCGACGGCTTCGAGCATGGAGCGGTCGTTTTCTTCGTCGCCAATCGCCATGAGCTCGTCCGTGTCAAGGAAAAGCTTTTTGGCCAATTGCGCGACAGCCATGCCTTTGCTGACTTTTTTATTCATGAATTCGAGGAAAAACGGCGTGGATTTGACCATGGTAAAGCGCTCAAAGAACTCGAACGGCAGATAAGCGATTGCGTTGTCGAGAATTTTAGGCTCATCAATCATCATGACTTTGGCGAGATCGAGCGCAGCGATTTCCTCGGGCTGGCGAAAATGCAGCGGTGAATGACTCGAATAGGATTCGTAAACGGTATAGCGGCCAATGTCGCGATTGCTTGTGTAGACACCGTCGCGCGTCAGCGCCTGAAAATGAACGCCCACTTTTTTCGCGGCCGCATCCAAATCATAAAAATCATCTGGCGTGAGCGTCTCTTCGACAAAAATTTCGCCCGTCGCGCGTTGTACCAGAGCGCCGTTAAATGTAATCACAAAATCGGACGCTTTGTTCAAGCCTAATTCGTCTAAGATTTCGGTCACGCCAAGAAGGGGACGACCTGTCGAAATCACGACCTTGACGCCCGCAGCCGTGGCATCTTTGACCGCGGCTTTCACCTCGGGCGTAATTTTGCGCTCATTGTCAACAAGCGTTCCGTCAATATCAATCGCAATCAGTTTAATCATGTAAAATCTCTCATTCTAGTCATAAAGTCTGTGTTTTGGAGCATTTCTTTGGGGAAATAAAAGCGTGAGTCACCAAATTTTTCGCCTGTCAGCGCGCGTACAAGCGGCGATAAGGTTGAAAGTTCAGTTAATTTTCCGTCAGCCGTGAGAATCTCAATCGGCGTGCGCTCGGTTTCTGGGTTGTAGTCGTCGTACGGCAAATCAAAACTGTTTTGCACGTCCGAAAAATAGCTGGCGTTGGGGATTAACGCGTGCGTGGCTGACAGAATATCCGTCGTCGTGTCGGCAAGTTTGACAGATTTCAGAAGATGGCGATTGACGACATTTTGCGCGAGCTCTGCGAGAATTGCGTCGCTAGACGCGCCCCACGCTTGAAAATAAGCCGCCATCACGCCGTCGTCAAGCTGCAGATAATCCGACAACGTGGACGCATTTTCAAAAAAAGGCACCAGATGCGGCGAAGTCGCCTCAAAATACGCGCGATTTTCAGGAAATAAATCCTTGGCGCGTTTTAAAAGAAGCTTCAGCGCGACGACAACCGCGCGGCTCGCCGGGTGAAAATAGACTTGCTGATACATCTGGTAACGGCTGACAAGATAATCCTCGACTGCGTGCATGCCATTTTCACGAAAAGCAATGCCATGCTCGGTTGGCGTGATGAATTGCAAAATGCGCATGATGTCAAAATTCCCGTAAACGGCGCCTGTAAAGTATGCGTCGCGCAGTAAATAATCCATGCGATCGGCGTCAATCTGGCTGCTGATGAGCGCTGTGACTTGCGGATTTGGATAATCATGGCTGATGACACTTGCGACTTGCGCTGGAAAATCAGGCGACACCTGACGCAAAATGCGCCCGACTTCTGTCAGCTCTGACAGAATAATTTCGCGGGTAATCGCTTCGTGATCTGTGCCGAAAAGCCCTTCAAACGTGTGGCTGTAAGCGCCGTGGCCGACATCGTGCAAAAGTGCAGCACATTGCGTGACGAGATTTTCCTCTGGATTCCAGAAAATAAAACCGTGCTCCGTAAAATAATCTGTGATTGTTTTGGCAATGTGATACACGCCCAGACAATGACTGAAACGTGAATGCTCAGCGCCGTGAAAGACAAAAGACGACGTGCCGAGCTGTTTAATTCGTCTCAAACGCTGAAACTCCGCCGTGTTAATGAGCTGATAAATAATTTCATTTTCCACGCGAATGTAGCCGTGCACAGGATCCCTCAAAACTTTTTCTAGCATGCCATTATTTTAACATAAACGGATAAAAGCTGTGCGTGTAAAGCAGAAAATGTGATAAAATAAATACGTGAAGATTATTTTTGACAATCATATAACGGTGGATCAGAAATCAGAGCATTTGACGGAGATTTTTGAAGGTGAATTGACCAAACGCGCAGACAAGTTTTGGCTCATTTTTGAGAACACGGATCACGAAAAAGTGCTGCTCAAGTTTAACGAAAAAGAGCTGATGATGGTGCGTTACGGCGATTTTCCAACGACCATGCGTTATCGCGAAAATGAGCTCACGCACAATGCCTATCAGGGGCTCGGCGAGATTGAGATTTTCACGCATTATTATGAGTTCACAGCTGACAAGGTTATTTTGCATTATACAATGAGTCAGGCGGATCTTGAACTTGGCACGTACAAACTTGAAATCACGTATTCTGAGGGCTGACTGACATGCAAACGAATGACGATAAAATTACGCTGCCGCGTGACTTGTTTGACAAGTTGAATTTGAGCGCGGACGAAGAAGTTGAAGTAGAAGTCGCTGACAGGAGCCGCGACTCTTTTGTTGTGCGCGCTGTCAGCCCTGACAAGCGCCCTGATTATGCGGCGCATTGGTTTTTGGTTCCGACCGCGCTTGCGAGTGTGATTTTTTTTATCGCTATGCTGATTGCGCGTCCACATGTGATTCCGATGACGGGAAATCTTTCCATTGCGACAGGGCTGCTTGTGATTGGCACGTCGTCAGCGCTGATAACGTTTGTCACGGCTTATATCGGCAAGCGCAAAGCGCTTTATCGCACGATGCATCAAAACGTCTATTGGCGCACGTTTCCGACGATTTTGGCAAGTCTTGCAATGATTTTGCTGCTGAGCATTTCCGCTATTTTTTGGTTTGTCGGGCAAATTTTCCACGGGCTCGCGTTTGACAGTTTTACGTCAGCGCTGATTTTTGCGCTGTTTACAGCGATTCTCAACTATTTTGTCATTTTTATTGTGGACACGTTCAATATTGAAATGCTCGTGAATTTCCTGATTTTGACGATTATCGCGGGCGTCGTCGCGTCCATGGCGACTAACGGCAATAAATTTTGGTGGCAGCGCAATTTTTCGCTCCTCGGCACGTCGGCCTCAAAGTCCGCCTGGCAATTTAACCTGACGCTCGTGATTTCAGCCGCGCTCTTTTTGGCGCTTGTTGACTATATTTTTGTGTCACTCACAGACAAATACGGGCGCAATTGGCGCCATATTATCCTGCGCGTGCTGCTTTCTGGCAGCGCTTTGTCCATTGCTGCTGTCGGTCTTATTCCCAATCAAGGCTGGGGACATTTCTGGCATGATCAAGTCGCGATGCTCATCGTTTATTTTATGGGCGCAGCCATTCTCGGTATTCGCTTT
>JAIRUZ010000051.1 GCA_031254115.1 Streptococcaceae bacterium | reverse complement strand
GGCAACTTTCGCTGCGCAAAATTATGGAGCGAAACAGTATTTACGTATCAATCAAGGCCTTGTGCGCGCATTGCTACTTTCAATCAGCTGGGCGCTTGGGTTTGCTATTTTTCTTAATGTTTTTCATTATTATTTCACGACGGCATTTATTTCCGCTTCACAGACAACGGTCTTGCACATGTCGCAGCAATATTATCTCGTGAACGGCTCCATGTACTGGCTTTTGGCGATTCTCTTTGTGACGCGCTCAACGATTCAAGGACTTGGCAATGCAAAAATTCCGACAATTTGCGGTTTTATGGAAATGATTTCGAGAATTGCGGTGGCAATTATTGGCGTTGCATTGATGAATTACATGGTTGTTGTCACGGCCTCACCCATGGCATGGATTGGATCGACGGTGATTCTGATTCCAACGACGATTCGCTTGGTGAAAAAGAATCGCTCTCTGTCAGCGCTGACAGGAGAATTTTGATATAATAGCTTTATGACAGTAACCGTACAAGATTTAATCAAACGTATCAAATTTGACGTGATTGCGGCCTCTGATAAGGCTCTTGCAAAAGAGATTACAACCTCAGATGTGACGCGTCCGGGGCTTGAAATGGCGGGTTTTTTCGACTATTTTAGTCCAGAGCGCGTTCAAATTTTCGGGAAAAAAGAGCATGCCTATATGATGGGCATTACGCCGGGCGAACGTGCGCAATTATTGAAACGCATTTTTAGTGAGGAAACGCCCGCGGTTATCGTTGCGCGCGGTCTTTTTATTCCTGAAGAAATGGTCACGGCGGCTCACCAAAGCAATATCGCACTTTTGTGTTCTCACGAGCCGACAAGCCATCTTTCTGGGAAAATCTCACTTTTCTTAGATGAAAAATTGGCGCCGCGGACCAGTATTCATGGCGTATTGATGGATTTGTATGGGCTCGGCGTTTTAATTCAAGGCGAGTCAGGGATTGGTAAATCAGAGCTCGGCCTCGAATTAATCCGACGTGGACATCGCCTGATTGCAGACGATCGCGTGGAAGTTTATAAACAAGATGAATTGACCGTTGTGGGCGAGGCGCCTGAAATTCTAAAAAATCTGATTGAGATTCGCGGTGTTGGTATTATTGACGTAATGAGCCTTTTTGGCGCGGGTGCGCTCAAAGAATCCGTGGCGATTGATCTTGTTGTCAAACTGGAAAATTTTGATGATAAAGCAGAATACGACCGTCTTGGTACGAATTCTTACACGATATCCATGGTTGATGTCTCGCTGCCGCTTCTCAAAATCCCCGTCAAAATTGGCCGGAATATCGCGGTTATTATCGAAACGGCGGTCATGAACTTTCGCGCACGGGAAACGGGCTATGATGCGACGAAAATGTTTGAAGATCGCTTAACTACACTCATAGAAAAGAATTCTGCTAATGATTAATAATGCTATAATCTCAAAAATTGCTGTTCAAATCGGCGCATTTTCCATTCGTTGGTATGCCATTTTTATTGTCATAGGCGCTGTACTCGCTGTTTGGTTGGGAATGCGAGAAGGCACAAAACGTGGCTTGAGTACGTCTGATGACTGGATTGACTTTGTTTTGCTAACATTTCCGTTTGCAATTATTGGTGCGCGCGCGTATTATGTGATTTTTCAGTGGGATTATTACAGTAAAAATCCGTCAGAGATTATTGCTATCTGGGATGGTGGGCTTGCGATTTATGGTGGTTTGATTGTTGGCGCGTTTATCTTGATTTTGTTTACGCGTCGTAGGAAAATAAATCCGTGGGACTTTTCGGATTTGGCGATTCCGGGCGTTCTTCTGGCACAAGCCATGGGACGCTGGGGAAATTTTATCAACCAAGAAGCGTATGGCGACAGCGTCAAAAGCCTTAGTTATTTACCCAAATTTATTCAGCAGCAGATGTTTATTGATGGCAGCTATCGTCAGCCAACGTTTCTTTTTGAGTCACTCGGAACGCTGACAGGATTTTTGCTGATTATCTTATTGCGCCATCGTCTTAAATTTCTCAAATCAGGCGATATTTTCTGTTTTTATTTGATTTGGTATGGTTTTGTTCGCTTTTTCGTCGAAGGACTGCGCACGGATAGCCTGATGTGGGGCGATGTTCGGGTTTCGCAAGCGCTCTCGATTGTTCTTGTTTTTGCGGGCGTTCTCATCATTATTTTTCGTCGAATAGCGAGCGCTTCCACGCCAAAAACGTCATAATTTGATATAATAAAATGGAGGTGACTTATGCAGAGTATTTTGATTGATATTTTATTTGGTGCATTGATTTTGCTAGTACTTTTGCTCGCTGTTTTGGTGTTCAATTTTGTGCGGACTACGGCGCATATCAATAAAACAGTGAAAGTTTTGAGCTCAGACGTAGACGTTTTGATGCATCAGGCGGATAATCTGATGACAAAAGCAAATACGCTGGTTGAGGATATTAATGGCAAAGTAGCAACTATTGATCCCCTTTTTGCGGCGGTTGCTGATTTGTCAGAATCGGTTTCTGCGGTCAATGAAACGGGACGAAATTTTGCGTCACTCTTTACGCGTAAAAAAGCAAAACAGCTGAAGCAGAAGTCAATTATCAAGGTTGGACGCACGGCGGCAGGCGTTTTTAAGAAAAAAGGAATGGAATAAGGCATTTTAAGTGACTAAAAGGAGGTTTTATCATGGCTAAAAAAGGATTTATCATTGGGTTGATTGCAGGAGCTGCTGCGGCGCTTGCACTTGCGCCCAAGAAAGGCTCAGAATTTCGCGAGGATGTGAAAAATCGCTACGACGATTTTAAAGAAGATCCGCAAACGGTTCTGGCTGACACGCTGGGCGATTTGCGTGATTTCTCGGTGGATCGTTTTTACGATGTGAAAGAGAAATTTGACTCAGGTGAATATTCCGCCGAAAAAGCGAAGGAATATTTGCTGGATAAAAAAGAGTTTATTCAAGCGAAAGTCGAGTCAGGGGAACTGTCAGTTGATAGCGTGCGCGACTTTTTCACGAAAACGAAAGATAAACTTGCACAGCGCTTCCAATCAGATGTTGAAGATGAAAACAGCGATGCTGGCGATTTGTCAGTCAATTATAGCTGGACTGAAGATGAAGCCGACAAAAGCAAAGATGAAGAGTGGTAAGCGGCAATAAGTCGCTTTTCACTTGTAGAGATAGTAAGGAAAATCAAAAATGACAGAATTAGCTAATTTTGGTGTGGTCGGAATGGCCGTTATGGGCAAGAATTTGGCACTCAACGTGGAGTCGCGCGGCTATCGTGTGGCGCTTTACAACCGGACAACATCAAAGACGCAAGAAGTAATTGCGGAAAATCCAGGGAAAAATCTGGTGTTTACTGAGACACCTGAAGAATTTGTCGCAAGTCTTGAGGTGCCGCGCCGCATTATGCTCATGGTTCAAGCGGGCAAAGGGACGGACGCGACGATTCAGACGCTTTTGCCATTGCTTGATAAGGGCGATATTTTGATTGATGGTGGCAACACACATTTTCCTGATACGCAACGTCGCAATGCAGAGCTTGCAGATTCGGGCATTAATTTTATTGGCACGGGTGTTTCTGGCGGCGAGAAAGGGGCGCTGCTTGGGCCGTCAATGATGCCTGGCGGACAAAAAGAAGCGTATGATTTGGTGGCACCTATTTTTGAGCAAATTGCGGCGAAGGCACCGCAGGACGGCAAACCGTGTGTGGCTTATATGGGACCTGATGGCGCGGGACACTTTGTCAAAATGGTGCACAATGGCATTGAATACGGCGACATGCAGCTGATTGCGGAGTCTTACGATCTCTTGAAGCGCGTGCTCGGCCTGTCAACTGAAGAAATTCAAGCGGTGTTTGAAGAATGGAATGATGGCGAACTTGATTCGTATTTGATTGAGATTACCAAAGAAGTGCTCAAGCGGCATGATGATTTGGGCTCTGACGCGTTCATTGTTGACAAGATTTTGGACCGCGCGGGCAATAAAGGTACGGGAAAATGGACGAGCCAATCGGCGCTTGATTTGGGCGTTTCGCTTCCGTTGATTACAGAATCTGTTTTTGCGCGTTTTATCTCGACTTTCAAGGACGAGCGCGTGAAAGCAAGCCAAATTTTGTCGGGACCCAAGGTGGCGTTTCACGGCGACAAGAAAGAGATGATTGAGAAAATCCGCCAAGCGCTGTATTTCTCAAAAATCATGAGTTACGCGCAAGGCTTTGCACAGTTGCGTAAAGCGTCGGTTGAGGAAAATTGGGACTTGCCATTTGCGACGATTGCACAAATCTGGCGCGCAGGCTGCATTATCCGCGCTGAATTTTTGCAGAAAATAACAGACGCGTTTGACAAAAATGCGAGTCTTGAGAATCTTTTGCTTGATGATTATTTTGTAGCTATCACGAAAAATTATCAAGGCGCAGTGCGCGATGTGGTTGCTCTCGCGGTCAAAGAAGGCATTCCTGCGCCAACCTTTAGCTCGGCGATTGCGTACTACGATAGCTATCGCTCGGCGAATTTGCCTGCGAATTTGATTCAAGCACAGCGCGATTATTTCGGCGCGCATACGTATGAGCGTATGGATAAGCCAGCTGGCGAGATGTACCATTTTGATTGGTATAACGGCGGCGATTGAGATGAGTCCTACTAAAAATCGCATAAAAATGCGATTTTTTTTGTTACAATTTGACTTTTTTTACGCATAATAAGGTATGCTGGTTGCGAAAAATCAAACGGGGAAAATTGTCAATTTGCTGGAGGAGCTGCCTGAAACGGGTGATTTTGTGTGCCCAGCGTGTGGCGGCGCTGTGGTGCTGAAAAATGGGCCTGTCAAGCGGGCACATTTTGCGCATGTAGCGCTCAAAGAGTGTCACGCGTGGGCGGAAAATGAGTCCGCGCAGCATTTGGGCTTGAAAGCGCAGCTGTACCAGTGGTTTGTAGCTTCTGGCTGCCACGTCGAGGTGGAATATTATTTGCCTGAGCTTTTGCAGACGCCAGATTTGTTGGTTGACGGCCATCTCGCGATTGAGGTCCAATGCTCGCGGCTGTCAGTTGCACGTTTGCGCGAGAGGACGGAAAATTATAAACGGCATGGCTATACAGTGCTGTGGCTGATGGGACACGATTTGTGGCTTAAGCACACACTTGCACCCTTGCAGCGTGAGCTCCTTTATTTTAGCGGTAATGCGGGTTTTTATTTTTGGGAATTGGATTTGGAAAAGGAACAATTGCGCCTCAAATCGTTGATTCATGAGAATTTGCGTCGGCAAGTGATTTATGTGACGCGTGCGTTTTCTTTTGGGCGCGGGAATTTGCTTGACGTTTTGCGCACGCCGTTTGCGCGCCGTCAGCTGATGAGTCTTGAAAGCACTATTGACAGGCGTTTTCGCGCGTTTATCAGCCAGCAGCTCTACCATAAAAATCCGTATTGGATGCGCGTGCAGGAAATTTATTATTTGCAAGGGCGAAATTTAGTGACAGAGGAATTTGGCACGGTGCAATGGGCGCCGCCAGGACTTGATTTGCTGACGCATGCGCGGGAAACGGCGTTCTGTCAGCTGTCGCAGGATTTGTCAGCGCTGACAAACTATTATGACGCTTTTTTGCGCTATTATTCACAAAATCCGCAGCGAAAGCTGTATCCGCCCAGCTTTTATGGTAAAATGGACGAATGGTCGAAGCTTACAAAAAAGAATCAAATCCCATGATGCGCCGGCCTGTCGTGTTGCCAGAGCTCGTCGCGTTCATGCGCGAACGTCAAGCGCAACTGACAGGTGAGCTTGCGCAGCTGCAGGCGTTCGCGCGCGCACAAAATATTCCTGTCATTCCGCACGAAACGGTTGTTTATTTTCAGTTTTTGTTGGGGCTTTTGCGCCCGAAAAAAATTCTTGAAGTAGGGACGGCGATTGGTTTTTCGACGCTTTTGCTGGCTGATAGCTGTCCGAATGCTGAAATTACAACGCTTGAGCGTTACGAGGAAATGCTTATTTTTGCGCGCAAAAATCTGTCAGCTCGCAAAAATATTCACTTGATTGAAGGCGAGGCCGCCGAAACGCTCGAGCAGCTGACAGAGCCTTTTGATTTTATTTTTATGGATTCTGCCAAAACGCAATACGTCAAATTTTTGCCGCGGTTGCTTGCGCTTTTGTCAGCGGACGGCGTCCTCATCATTGATGACGTCTTTCAAGCGGGCGACATTTTGCAAGCGCTGACAGAAATTCCTAGGCGCGAGCGTAATATTATCAAAGGTCTTAACGCCTTGTTTGATGCGGTTTTTGACAATCCGCATCTTCAAGCAACGCTTGTGCCGTTGGGCGATGGCCTTCTCATGATTCGCAAAAAATGAGACTTCGCAAAAATCTGAAATTCTCATGAAAATTTGATATAATAGAGCAAATGATAAAGGAGTTCAACTTGAAATTAGTTAAGAAATTAGCGCTTGCAGCGCTCACGCTTGTTGGCGTAATTGGTCTTGCGGGCTGTGTGCAAGGCGGCGTGAACAAGAGCATTATCACGATGAAAGGCAACACGGTCACTATTGAGGATTTCTACGCGCAAGCCAAGACATTTCCGAGTGCGCCAGCCACAACGCTTTTGCAAAATCTGACCTTCAGCAAAATTTTTGAAAAAGAATTTGGCACGCAAGTGACGCAAAAAGATGTGGACGCCAAGATTGCTACGGCGCGCGCGGCGTATTCAAACGCATCGGCGTTCACCTCAGCGCTTGGACAGCAAGGCTACACAGAAGCTTCCTACAAGGAGCTCGTGCGCTTGCAGCTTCTCCAGCAAAAGGCAATTGACAAAGAAGTCAAAGCGACGCAGTTCACGACGGCAAATCTCAAAGCTGCTTGGGCGACGTATCATCCAGAAGTTGACACCTATGTTGTCGGAAATAGCAGTCAGAGTGCTGCGCAACAGGCACATGACCTCGCAAAAAGCAATCTGGATCAGTTCAAAACGCAAGCCAAAGACAATAAACTTGAGATGAAATTTGATTCTGCCAGCACGAAATTGCCGTCAGACGTGATGACAGCAGCTTTCAAACTCAAAGACGGCGCGGTCTCAGATGTGATTACCGTGCAAAATGCGGATGGCAGTTCAACGTATTATGTGGTTTACATGATTAAAAATCCGGGCAAAGGTACGGACATGAACAAGTACAAAACGCAGCTTGAAAACTATATCATGACGCAAAAAGAGCAAGATTCGACTTTTGTGCAGGGCGTTATCAAGCAATATTTGACAAAATACAACGTTACCGTCAAAGAAAATAGCTTTAGCAACATCTTCTCAAACTTCTCAGGCGTGCAATAAAAAAGATTAAACAGTGAGCGGCGACAGTGAAAATCCGCGAAAACAAGTGCTTACAACTAAATTAGAAAACGAAGACGATTCTATCGTGAACAAGGGTGGTACCGCGCGCGAGCGCCCCTTGACTACGATGGGATTTTCTTTTTTGAATGTGATATTCTTCACAAAAAGGAGACAATATGAAAAACTTAACTTCTGCAGAAATTCGCCAAATGTGGCTTGACTTTTTCAAGTCAAAAGGACACAATGTCGAGCCATCAGCCAGCCTTGTGCCTGTCAATGATCCGACTTTGCTTTGGATTAACTCGGGTGTTGCGACCCTCAAAAAATATTTTGACGGCTCGGTCGTTCCTGAAAATCCACGGATTACCAATGCCCAAAAGGCAATTCGTACAAACGACAT
>JAIRUZ010000006.1 GCA_031254115.1 Streptococcaceae bacterium | reverse complement strand
TAAAACACCAACATCTTAAGTTTATAGTTTGATAACCTGAAGTTCCCCAATAACAAGCCTAAAAAGGCAAAAAAGATGAGCAATGGAATCCCAAACATCCAAATTGACGCGAAAATTAGTATCTCAAGATTGGCAAGTATCGTAACACCTGCACCTACAATCAATATTGCAAATATCAAGAGAATATTGACGATTCTTAAAAATTTCTTACTTCCTATTTTCTTCTTTGTTTCCATTACTCACCCTCCACGTGAGACCCTAGCCACCATTAAATCTATGTTATAATCTGCCATTTTTCTTCCTTCTTGATTTGATTTTTTTAATTCCCCACCTAGCTAATAGAACGCCCCAGCTGACAAGAATCAGCAATATGAACCAGTCAATGATTTTGGGAGGATTATTTTCAAAAATTTTGTCTAGTTGAGATATGAAAATAAAACCTGCAAAAACATAACACCACATCGCAATCCTTAACAAAATTTTCCTTTTTTGCGCTTTCGTTTTTCTTTCATAAATATGGAGATGATTGTTATTCAAAGGTTGTTACATTTTTTGGAAATTAAAAAATGACACAGTGTGGCATGAGTCTGTTAGCTTTTTATAGCAACAGCTGCATTAGTCTCTTGATATAAATTGATGAGGCCGGCGCCATTTTTTCGGATCATGTCGCCTGGCGCAACAGCAAATGGGACGTCGATATGGAGTAATTCCATTGGGTTCGGTGCGCGCTCAATCAGCGCGTCAGTCGCCGCAAGGCGCAGATTTTTCACGACAGTGTCCACGTGCCTGAAACCGGGGCCATAGAACTCAATCGCGTCGCCTTCTGTGATAACATTGCGCTGACGAATCGTTGCAACCATCGCATTTCCGTCAAATTTAACAACTTCGCCGACGAATTTATATTCAGGGATTTTGCGACGTGCGCCAAAAAGTTGCTTGTTTTCGTCAGGCGTGCCGTAGTAAAAGCCTGTGTCAAGCTCACGCTGCGCCACTTTCCAGAGTTCATCAACCAGCTCTTGCTTCATCGCTTCAAAGGCCTCTGGACTTTCGAGATACGCGTCAATCGCTTTTTTATAGGTCATCGAAACCGTCGAAACGTAGTGAATGGACTTCATGCGCCCTTCGATTTTCAGGCTGTCTACGCCGTTTTCAATCATATCTGGAATGTGGTCAATCATTGACATGTCAACAGCTGACATGGAAAATTCTTCAGGAATTTCGCCTTTGATACTCGCACGCGCGCCGCCAAATGGCAAATCGTAGAGATCGTATTTCCAGCGGCACGACTGGCTGCAGCCGCCACGATTGGCATCGCGCAAGCTCATATAGTTTGAGAGGACACAGCGACCGCTGTAAGAAATGCACATCGCGCCGTGAACGAACGCTTCGATTTGGACGGTGGTATTTTTTCGGATTTCTGCGAGCTCTTCCATTGAAACTTCACGCGCTAAAACGACGCGCTCGAGGCCCAATTTTTCCCAGAAATTCAGCGTTTCAAAATTCGTTGCGGACGCTTGCGTGGACAAATGCACAGGAAGTCCTGGCGCTTCCGCCGCGCAAATCGCAATCAGCGCAGGATCTGAGACGATGACCGCGGAAATGCCGATATCACGCAAGGTGCGAAACCACTCGCCTGCGCCTTGTTCATTGCCCTCGTGCGTGACCATGTTGGCGGCGACGTAGACCTTGGCGTTGTGCACGCGCGCGAATGCGACGCCTTCGGCCATCTCGTCAAAACTGAAATTTCCTGCACGCGAGCGCAGACCGTAAGCTTGCCCGCCAATATAAACCGCGTCTGCGCCGTATTTTATGGCAACTTTGAGCTTTTCGAGCGTTCCAGCGGGTGCTAAAACCTCGGGACGTTTTAATTCTTTAGACATAGCGTCTAGTATAACAAAAAAACCAGCATTTCTGCTGATTTGGGCTTGTTATTGCGCGTCACTTTTAAAGCGAAATGCTTTCGTTTGGGGCAAGAAATCGAATTTGCGTGCCGAGTTTTTCTGCTTCTTCGGGGAGAATCTGCTGGCTCATTTTTGCATCAAAATCGCCGCCAATGCCGTCGTGAATCGGAAAAACAAGCTTGGGCACACCCAGTTTTTGAACAGCTGCGCGCAGCATGTCCACCGAATCGCCAATTTTGAGCCACGGGCCTGTCGTTGGCAGCGCAAAAACAGGTGCGGCTTTGAGTTGCTCAGGCTCTGGCAGCTCAAAACTATCGCCGCTGTAAACAAGCTGTTGATTGACGACAACGCCAATATTATCGCCTTTATCGTCGCCCGCAATGATATGCGCGTGCCGACTGCCAAAAAATGACACCGTGAAATTTGTCAGCTGATAGAGCGTGCCGGTTTCTGGAACACAAACGTTTTCTGTCAGCACTTGCGGAATCAGGCGCGCGGTATCAGCACTTGCAAAGACCGTGAGCGCTGGATTTTGCTTTATCAGCGCTGACAAATGCGCAAGAGAAAAATGATCCGCGTGCGCGTGCGTGAACACGACGGCATCAAAATCGCCGTCAGCCGTGAAATCAGTAGCCATCTCTGACGGATCAACGGCGAGCTTGCGGCCGTTGTCAGCAGTCACGACGAAGCACGCATGAAAAAGTTTAGTGAGTGTGGGCATTATTTGATGGTCTCCGGGTCAATGTCGTAAAAGCCGCGCGAAAGTGTGCGATTTTCTGGATGAAGCGCCCGCACGTGTGTGTCAAGTTCTGCGAGTTTGTCAGCGCTCACAGCGCCTGATGCTATCTCGTTTTTTGCTTCAATAAAGGACTTTGCAATTTCAACAAATGCGTCGCCACGCGTGAAAATGCCGTCCAATTTGAAATGCGTGTACCCCATTTCCGTCA
The DNA here is from genome assembly GCA_031254115.1 of Streptococcaceae bacterium. Classification (GTDB taxonomy): domain Bacteria; phylum Bacillota; class Bacilli; order Lactobacillales; family Streptococcaceae; genus Lactovum. The sequence goes on along the minus strand of JAIRUZ010000006.1, from coordinate 28,764 downwards.
GCTCAGAAAACGCTGGCAGCATATCAAGATCGTCATTGGCAAAAATGTGCGTGCCGTGCGAATCTTCAAAAATGCTGTAATGGCTGTCGTTGTCAGACGGCTCAGCAATAAAATGATAATGCGCCTGATCTTTTTGGGCGCTGTCATTTTGGATGAAATTAAAATAATTTTGCAAAAGGGGGCGTTTGCTATGGTGAATCACGGTTGCGCCGTAAAGCAAAAGCTCGCCCGGGATTTCAAGCTCTTTTGCCATTTCAGAGAGCTCAATTTTCGGGAGTTCGCGCGCGAGAACGGCCTCAACGGCGCCTTGTTGCGCCCAAAAATTGACCTGACGAGCGCTAGCAACCATCGTCGACGCATCATAGCTGTACGGCAGCGCGTAGCCTTCTGTCTGCAAAATATAAACCACGCCCGCGTCGCCCACGGAAATTCTGTCAACTTTGATCGACTGCAAAAAGTCAAGATAAGGCCTGATAAGCGCCATTTTTTCGACGTGCATGAGCGCATTGACGGCGACGGTGACGGTTTTTCCTGCGGCATGTGCAAGCGCTGTGATTTCGGCAATTTCATCTTTTGAAAGCGCGCTTGGCACGCGCAAGGCGAACGTCTCATCTCCAATATAAAGTCTGTCAACGCCCACAAGAAGCAGCTTTTTGGCTTGCTCAATGGATTCTGCTGTGGCTGTCATTATAGGTTTCATTGTTACAAGTATAGCAAAATTCCTAGAAACTTGCCAAGCCGCCGTTTTTATGGTATGATTAAGCAATGGAAGCGTATCAATACGAGGAATCGCACGTGCAACGCGTGGAGCCCGCCCAAAAAACGGCACAAGAGCCGCTCGCGCGTGCTTATCAGCCGCTTGATCTGGAGAAAATTAAGGCAAGTAAGCAGCAAAAAGAGCTCAGTTTTTTTACACACATTTCGGTGTACTGCATGCTCATGATGCTGATTTTATCACTGTGCCTCGCCGTTTTGCCTGCGCTGATTGCATTTCCGATTGGCGTACTTCTGCCGCTTGTACTCATTCTTGGCGTGAAATATCTCTGGCGCCTTTGGGACACGCGTCCCCTAAAAACAAAAAAATAAAATGAAATCCAAGCGTTGCTTGGATTTTTTATTTGAGTCGGCTCATCACGTAAAAACGCGCGAGGAGCGGCATGATGATGCCAAATAACACGACGAATGGCCAATTTGTCAGATGCGATATGAGCAGCACAAGAACTTCCAGCGCAACGACACCTGTGAACACGCGCACAATCAGACCTTGCAGCGTTTTTAGTGTGCTGTCAGCGCTGACAGGATAAATTTTTTGGAGTGGCTGATTGGCATGCGCGTCACGAAGCCCCAAAAGCTGAAAGAGCAGCAGATAATTCATTACAAAAGCAAAAATCAGCGCAAAATAAATCTGCGAAATTGCAAGACTGCCAATTACCGCAAGGCTTGTCAGCCGCAATGTGAGCGTCAAATAATCGCCTGAGCGCAGAAACGTGCGCACGAGTAAAAAATGAGCCTCATTTTTCGGACGTTTTGGCAAGAGAAAATCGAGAAATTTGCGGCGCTTGGCTGGATGCGAAAGTCCTTTGACGCTCGTAAATTGTGCATAAATCTTGAGCAAATTCGTCTGACGGCGCGTTTCGTCAGCTGTCAGACGCAGCCAATCAAGAACGCCCGCTGTGTCATAATTCTTTAATTTGCGCTGCAAAAGGACAAATTTTACAATCAATAAGCCAAGTAACCAAAGCCCCAAAACCCAGACGGACAGATGCAATGCGGGCGCTGACAGCGCAACGAAAAGGACTGAAAAAGCGGCTGGAAATGCGAGCGAGTGCCTAACAGCTTTTGTCAGCTCATTTTCGATTTCCGATTCTTTTGCGAGCAAAAAAACGCTGTCAGCCGGCGCAACAAACGTCGCAAGCTTGCCAATTGAAAGCGAAGCGACGCTCACGATGCCGATGATGCCCACTTTTTGCCACCAAACAAGCGAAAAATGCTGCAAAAATTGCGTGTAGGCGACGCCGAGCGCGCCAATGCCAATCAGCAAAAACAGCAAAAAATGGTCGTTAAACACATAGCGCAAATACTTGAAAGTCCGTGCGTAGTAAGCGTTCCGACGTTTTCTAAAAATCTCATTCATGCGCGGTCAACTTCACATAAATGTCATCCAAAGACGCATTTTCGTCGCCAAATGACGCGCGCAATTGCCCCATATTGCCGTCAGCCGCGACGCTGCCTTCTGAAAGCACGATAAATTTGTCGCAAAACTTCTCCGCCGTTGACAAAATATGCGTGGACATCAAGATTGAGGCGCCCGATTGCTTCATTTCCAGCATCAGCTCAATCAAATCACGAATCGCGAGCGGATCGAGCCCCATGAACGGCTCATCAATGATGTAGAGCCGCGGCTGCGTGAGAAACGCGCAGATAATCATGACTTTTTGCTTCATGCCTTTTGAAAATGTTGACGGAAACCAGTCGAGTTTGTCAGCCAAGCGAAAGAGTTTCAGCAACCTGTCAGCGCGCGAAAACGCCGTTTCAGGCGCAATATCATACGCGAGCGCCGTCAGCTCAATATGTTCTTTGAGCGTCAATTCGTCATAAAGCAACGGGCTCTCAGGTATATAGCCAATCGCCTTGCGATACGCGGTTTTGTCCTCTGCGAGCGTCGTGCCGTTCACGCGAATTTCCCCTGAAAACGGCGTCAAAAGACCCATGATTTCTTTAATTGTCGTCGATTTTCCAGCGCCATTGAGCCCGACAAACGCGGCGAGTTCGCCGTCAGCGAGCTCAAAATTCACATTTTTTAAAACAGGATTGCCAAAATAGCCGCCTGTCAGATTTTTTACAGATAAAGCCATATATGGTATAATTATAGCATAACAGCTTATTTGGAGGTTAATTGAGATGGAAGAGTGTCTTTTTTGTAAAATCATAGCGGGCGAAATTCCTGCGACAAAAGTCTACGAAGACGCGGACGTGCTCGCATTTTTGGACATTTCGCAAGTCACAAAAGGCCATACGCTTTTGGTTCCGAAAACGCACAGCCGAAATCTCCTCGCGCTCAGCGCTTCCGAAAGCGCCGCGCTATGGGCGAAAGTGCCCGCGCTCGCCAATCAACTCATTAAAAATCTGTCAGCTGACGGTCTCAACATCCTGCAAAACAACGAGACTGCGGCCGGCCAAAGCGTTTTTCACACGCACATTCACCTCATTCCACGCTACGCGGGCGATGGCAATGTTTTTGAGAAATTAGACGCGGACACCAATCTTGCAAAAATTGCCGCGCAAATCACTGGAGGCGCCGAATGAGCCTTTTAAAGGATATGACGTGGTACATCAAACGCCTCGCTGAAGAGTCCGACGATGTCAAAGAAAAGCTCGCGCGCGTACAAGATGAAGCCTTCCTCGCCCAAAAAACGGGCAATGACATTCAGAAAAAAATCACCGAATTTCAATTTTCAGCGCAAGGAAATCTTGATGCGATGACAAACATTCTCAAAAAATATGAAAAACCCAGGGAATAATCACACTTCCAGGGCTTTTTTATAAATTTCCTTCGCACGTTCAAAATTCTCAGCTGACAGACTTGAAAATGTCTCCATCATCACGCCCGAATTTACCTCAAGCACTTTGAGCACACCGCGAGCGTCAACAATATCAACGCTCGCGAATGTAACGCCAAGCACGCGAGCTGCTCCGCGCGCCAATTCAGAAAGCGCGGCATTTTCGGCTATCACTTCTGCTTGCGCGCCCTGCCCGAGATTAAACAACCAGCCGTCAGAAGGCAGGCGTTTCGCGTATATCAGTTCCACGCGCCCACGCAACACAATCACGCGGTATTCAGTCTCGATTTTCTCAAACGGCGACACGGCAAGCCGTGGAAATTTTTGGAGCTGCTGCGCAACGCATTCTGTCAGCGCTGACAAAGTTTCTGCACGTACCAAATCCACGCCGCCCGTGCCCTCATTAGGTTTGACGACATAGCCGCCCTCTGTCAGCTGCTCCAAAGCCTCGCGCGTGTCAACGCTCACAAAAACATGCACAATAGCAGGAATCCCCGCAGCTGACAGAACTTCATAAGTCGCCGACTTGTCATCGCACAACTTGTCAGCCGCCGCATCATTCACATCAAAATGATACCCATAAATCAAATGCCCACCAGCGCGCAACACCCAGCCGTCAGCATAACTCTCAACTTTCGTCAGCTCGCGCACTATTTTCTCAATCTGTCTCATGTCTAAAGTATAGCAAAAACAGCCCGCAAAGTGCTAAAAAACTAGGAATCAAGGAACCCTAGTTTCATTTTTATTCAGGCACAAAGTCATTTTCTTCCGTCGCGATTTTTACCTCGCGCAGCTCAAAGCTCTGAAAACCTTCGGCAACAAATGGATCTGTGTCAAGCAATTCAAGCGCTGCTTCTGTACTTTCCGCCTTGAACATGAAAATCCCCGCCTCGGGCGCAGGCGCGCCGACAAACGGCCCCGCCAGGATAAATTGCCCCTTTGCAGCAAGCGCGCGCAGAAAGTCCACGTGACGCACCACCACTTCAGGCGTTACCTTTTGCTTCCACGAAGTCGTTACGATGAAATTTTTCATCGCTTACATTCCTGGCATTGGCATAAACTCATGCACTTCGATTTCGCCGCCCATAGCTGTGTGCGGATGTCCTTCAAGAAGCAGTTGAAGCGCTTCATAAGTCTCTGCCTCAAGAATTGAGTAGCCGCCAACGCCCTTATCCGCGTTCTCAGACTTCGCAAGTGTTGGTGAGCCAAAATCAACCATGTGGCTGCCGACTTTTTCACCCCAAGCCATCCACGCTTGATTCATTTGCTCAATCGCCTCCGGCGTCATTTGCATCCCAGTCATTCCTGCTGGATCTGCCTTGTAGATTAAAAGATACTTCATTGTAGTGCTCCTTTTTGGATTATTTATCGAAATTTCGATGCCTCATTATAGCACAAAATACACAGCCAAATTTACGAGACGCTCAAAAACTCATGTTTTACGGCTGTTGGTGGAATAAAATAAAACAGATTTCTCTTTGTATCATTTTTCAACCTATTTCTTCATTTCTGTAACCCCTTTCATTCATTTTTATTCTATAATCGGTCTGTACCAAATATAAAGGAGACTCTTATGTCAGAACCAAACATTGTACTTGCGCGCGTAGATAACCGACTCGTACACGGTCAAGTTGGCATCGTCTGGACAGCAGCCAGTGGAACCAATCTACTACTCGTTGCAAATGACCATGCAGCCAAAGATGAATTACAACAAAGCTTGATGGCAGCCACCGCCGAATCATCAGGCGTTGGTATCCGTTTTTGGACACTTCAAAAAACGATGGATACCATTCACAAAGCGGCACCGCGCCAACTCATCTTTCTCATCGTGCAAACACCCAACGATGCCCTTCTCTTAGTCAAGGGAGGCGTTCCCATCACGTCACTCAATGTCGGCAATATGCATTACTCTGATGGCAAGGAACAACTTTCCAATAAGGTCTTTGTGGACGAAAAGGATAAAGAAGATTTTCGCGCGCTCATCTCGCTTGGCGTTGAGGTCTATCTGCAAGAGCTGCCAAATGATAAAAAAGTCAACGTAAAGGAGTTACTCTCATGACAATTACTTTATTTCAAGGCCTTTTGATTGCCTTATTTGCTTTCATTTCAGGGATCGATCTTTGGCTTGAAGGATTCTATTGGTTTCGTCCCATGATTGTGTGTACGGTTACCGGAATTATTTTAGGAGATGTGACTTTGGGCGTTGTGGCCGCAGGCTTGACCGAGCTTACCTTTGCTGGTTTGACAGCTGTCGGCGGAACCCAGCCACCCAATCCAGTACTCGCAGGCATTATGACCGTCGTCATCGCCAAAACGACAGGCCATTCAGCTGAAACGGCGATTGGACTTTCTCTTCCCTTTAGTATTTTGATGCAATACATCGTCTTATTCTACTATTCAGCTTTCTCAGCTTTTACTAAACGTATGGACAATTATGCCTCAAATGCAGATTTCAAAAAATTTACACGGCTAGCTGTTTTATTGACCGTGCTCGTTGGCCTTACCTTCGCTCTCGTTTCATTTCTGTCCGTTTATGGCGCGCAGGGCGCAATGAAAGCGCTGGTCAATTCATTTCCTGATTGGCTGACTCACGGCTTCACCATTGCCGGCGGAATCTTACCCGCGGTCGGTTTTGGACTTTTACTAAAAAATATGTTTAAAGTGCGTTATCTCTCTTATCTTTTAATTGGCTTTGCTGCTGCCTGTTTTATTACTTTCGGGAATCTCATGCCCGTTGCCGTAATCGGTGTCGCTCTTGCACTCATGGAATTTTACACCGCTCGAAAAGATTTTGAACATGAAAAGAAAATGAACGAACTCAAAACGCTCGCACTTTCTGGAGGAGGTGAAGAAGATGGTATCTAATAAAAAAACAACAAAAATCCTAACGAAGCGCGACATCACAATGCTTGGCATTCGTTCACTTTTCAATCAGTCCGCCTTCAACTATCAACGTATGCAAGCTGATGGCTACACAATCGCCATATTGCCTGCGCTGCGAAAGGTTTATGGAAACGATAAAGAAGGTCTAGCCAAAGCAATGTGTGCTAATCTCGCTTTCTTCAATACAAACAATTATGCAGTGTCATTTATTGAAGGACTCTCCGTAGCGCTTGAAGAAAACCACGAAAAACGTGACGTGATTGACAATATTCGTATTTCGCTTTTTGGACCCCTCGCTGGAATCGGGGACGCCATTACTTGGTTCACTATTTTACCCATTATTGCGGGAATCACAGCAAGCTTTGCGAAACAGGGTAATATTCTAGGACCTCTCATTTTCTTCCTCGCTTATATTGGCATGTTCCTCATTCGTATCCCGATTGCACACCTCGGCTACACTACAGGAACTAAAGCAATCAAGCAAATCAACGAAAATATGGGACCCGTATCTCACGCTGCAAATGTCCTTGGAATCACTGTTATTGGTGGTCTGATTGCAAGTTATGTTCAAATCAAAGTTTTAGCAGGCATCACAGTTGCTAAAGGTCATAGCTTATCCATACAAACACAATTCTTTGATCATATTTTCCCGAATATTTTACCTTTGGGCTATGTCTTCTTTCTTTACTGGCTTTTGAAAAAGAAAAATGCCAGCCCACTTTTATTGATTGGCATTACCTTTGCTCTCTCAATCATTCTTTCTTACTTGAAGGTACTCTGATGAAAATTATTGTAACAGGACATGGGCATTTTGCCACAGGACTTGAATCTACTGTGAAACTCCTTGCTGGCGAGATTCCTGGCGTAGACTATATCGACTTTTTAGAAACAATGAGCGAAGCTGACCTATTAGAAAAGCTTCCCTCTGAAAACAATCTCGTCTTCTTCTGCGATTTAGCAGGTGGCACGCCTTACAAACTGGCTGCTCTACGCACCACACAGGCTGATAATAACGCCGTCATGGCGGGCGGAAATATTGCAGCCTTATTGGAAATCGGTCTGCAATATGACCTTTTAACTTTCAAAAATGCGCAGGAGCTCGTCAATCTGCTGACACTTGCAAGTCATAATGGAATCCAGAAGTTCAAATCCGTAAAATATAGCGAGAAGGTGGATGAAGAAGATGGTATTTAATCCTAAGATATTTCATGATGAAGAGGCTGTCGCTACAGCAATCGTTGAGAAAGTAATCCGACTTGTTTCCAGCAAGCCACATGCTGTTTTGTGCTTTGCATGTGGCGAAACACCGCGGCCTGTCATGACAAAGCTCGCTCAACTGTCAAACGATGGAAAAATTGATTTTTCTAACGTTCAGATTCTTGGCCTTGACGAATGGGTTGGCGTTGGCCGAGAGACAAAAGGTTCTTGCGCCCAAATGCTTTATGACGATTGGTTTACAGGAATGAATTTTAGATACGACCAAATTCATATTTTTAATGGTCGGGCTGAAAACCTAGACCTTGAAGTCGCGCGGGCGAATGATTTTTTTGATAGATACGGGATTGACTTTCTGCTTCTTGGCGTCGGCATGAACGGTCATATCGGCCTAAATGAACCCGGATTTAATCCTGATCAAAATGCAAATATCGTGTCACTTTCAGAAACGACGCAACGCGTTATGCTGAAATATTTTGCTACGGACGTCAACCTAACTCAGGGCATCACACTCGGTTTCAAACAATTGTTACAAGCAAAGCAAACGATCGTCATGGTGACAGGCGAGCGAAAAGCTGAAATTTCTAAGAAAATTGCAACGACAGAACCTACCAATCTTCTCCCAGCCACCCTACTCAAAAATTCAAAGACAGACTTTTACTTTGATTGGTTGTCAGGAAACGGTTTAAATTTATAAAATGCAAAACTCTTGATTATTCAAAGAGTGGAGCAAATAAAAATTCCGAACGACGATGAGGTCGCACGGAATTTTTAATTAATTCGTCATTTTCTGATCGTACCGTCTTCTTTGCTGACTTCGTAGAGGTTAAGTAAAATGCGGCTGCTCACTTCGAGCGGCATCCGACTCGACAAATCCTCCGTCTCCTCAATATTTTTGGCTTGTGAGCGGTGAGAAAGAAGGACACAATCAGCAAGTTCCGCAACGGAACTCCCAAAATTCGTTGTGAGTGCCAAAACACGACTTTTATTTTTATGAGCTGCCTTGGCTGCGGTATTAATCGCAATCGTTTCTCCAAACATGGTCACGGCAATGAGCAAATCACTTGGAGCCATGCGCTTAGCAAATAAAATCATGTAATCTGGATCCGAATATTCAAACGTATTTTTCTTTAATTGGCGCAATTTATTGGTCATCATGCGCGCCACGCTCGCAGAAGGACCTTCTGAGATAATGAGAATATTCTCTGCTTGATTCAGTAATTGAATCGCTTTTTCAAGCGTTTCAACTTCAAGCAAATTGATCGTTTGAGTGACTTCTTCGATATTTTTCTGTATGAAACGATTTGCATTTTTAGAAAATTCATTTTCAACAGTCGGACTTTTTATTTTAAACGAATTTTTGTAATCTAAGAATCCGTCAAATCCCTTTTTCTGAATGGCGCGAATGATGGTTGCACTTGACACATATATTTTTTCTGAAATTTTATGAACGGTCAGTTTGGGATTTTTCGCTAAATTATTTTCAAGATAATCCCATGCAATATACTCTGAGTGAGTGAGCTTAGTCATGAAAATATTTTAACACATTTTCTGTCAGCGCTGACAGAAATAAGGCAAAACTTATGGAAGCTAAAAAGAGCTTACCGCTCTTCTTTTGGTTTGATATAGCTGAAAAATGAAGCCAAGCAGATGATCAATGCAAAGATTGACAAGGTTGGCGGATTATTTGTGACTTGTGACACAAAGATAAATGCGAGCACAGCTAGGACGACAAGTGTGACGGCTTTCAAGAATAGATTGCCCGTTTCTGGATGCTTGAAGTACATGATTGCCGCTGACGCGAGCAAAATCATCCAAACAATCGTAATTGTAAATGAGATAGAACCCGCAACGAATTGCCAGAAGCCATTTCCGTAAACAGCTGTGAGAACAACGCCAAGAAACAAGATAGCCGAACTTACGAAAATTGCGCGAACGGGCACTTGATTTTTTGACAATTTGGCTAAGCTTTTGCCAAGCCCTGATTTCGAGTGCTCAACGCGTGAATAAAGCGAGCGCGACGTCGCGTAGATGGCCGAATTTACCGCCGAGAAGATGGCAATAATAATCACGACTAAGACAATCTTATCCGCATACGGAATCCCAATTTTTGTGAAAATCGTTGCAAATGGGCTCTCAGCCGCTGGATCCGATACCGTTTTCCACGGCAATAACTCCAAAAATAGGAAAATCGGAATGACGTAGAAAGAAATAATACGTGCCAGAACGCCGCGAATGGCTTTTGGAATCGCAACTTTTGGATTTTCTGTTTCCGCGACCGTAACAGCCGCAAGCTCCGAACCGCCAAATGAGAAAATAACAACAAGTAATGATGCCAGAATGCCTTGAAAACCATGCGGTGCAAAGTTCGTTTCCGCTGTAATTTGCCCCAAAGCAGGACCAGCACCGACATGAAAGATATTTGAGATTAACAAACCTGCGCCGACCACAATCAGCAAAATGATGACCGCAACTTTTACGAACGCAAGCCAATACTCCGTCTCAGCAAACGCCTTGACCGAATACAAGTTAATGACCGTTCCTAAAACCGCAACCAAGAGTGCGTAAACCCACAGGGGAACGCCTGGAAACAGCATTCCGAGAAAGGTTGAAACGCCCGCTTCTTCGGCAATGAGAACCGCCATCCACGTGCACCAGTACACCCAGTCTGTAAAATGAGCCAGACGTCCGCCCACATACGGTTTTATGATACCAGACAGCCCCGCATCCTTCGTCTCTTTGCGAATCACCATGCGCCCCACGCCGTACATCACGACAAACAGAACTAAGCCTGCCAAAATGTACGAAATAAGCGCAGCGGGTCCTGCTTGAGCAATAACAGATCCAGAACCCAAAAACAAGCCCGAACCAATTGCACCGCCAAGCGACATCATGACAACATGCCGCGTTTTCATTGAGCCTTTCAGCTCTTGTTTTTCTTCACTACTAGTTTCCATTTTTCCCTCTTCTAATTATGCTTCATTTTCTTGAATTTCAGCCAATTGATGGGCTTTTGCGTTGCGTTGTCCGTAAGAAAAATAAATGATGAGACCTAGGACAAACCAGATACCGCAGTAAAGTTTTGCATCAGCTTGCAGACCCCAGAATACAAACGCTGAGCCCATAAATCCAAGAACAGGCAGCACAGGATAAAATGGCATTTTGTAAGCAGGCGCGGGTAAATCCTTCCCCTCACGGCGACGCAGAGCAAACATGCCAAGTGACACGAACATAAAGGCGATAAGCGTTCCTGCCGAAATCAGCTGAGCAAGAAAAGTAAACGGCAGAAAGGCACCGATAATAACCGTCACAAGCGTCAACACAACGAGTGCATTCGTTGGCAGACTTTCGCCATTGACTTTGCCCATGGCTTGAGGAAGCATGCCGTCACGGCCAAAACTATAAAGCAAGCGCGAGCCAGCGAGCACCATGCCAAGAAGCGCAACAAACATACCCGCGTCAGCTACGATTGAGACAACTTGTGACAGCGTTCCAAAGCCCGCTTGCGTAAGTGCCCAAGAAATAGGCGCAGCTTGACCTGCAAAATGGGTATATTTTTGCATGCCGACAAGGACGAGCGTGACCGCTGAAAAAAGAACAACGGCAATTGCAAGAGAGCCAAGAATACCACGTGGCATCGTTTTCGATGGATTTTTTGCCTCTGCTGAATTAGCTGCAATCGAGTCAAAACCGATGTAAGCTAGGAATATGACAGAAACGCCAGCCCCAATTCCTCCCCAACCGCCTTGCGTGCTTGCAGAATGTGGCGCAATAAACGGCGTGTAATTGGACGGGTGAATCACGCTCAAGCCGACAAAAATAAAGACCAGCACAGCTGCAATTTTCAAGATAACCAAAACTTGGCTGACACGTCCTGCATCAGACGCCCCGCGCCAAACGATCAGCGCTGACACCAAAATAACAAGCAGCGCAATCAAATCAACTGACAAGGCAAAATGCATTTTTCCTGCCGTATCGTACGTCACCATTGGCGTTTTAAGCGACGCTGGCAAGTCAATATTGAGCGGCGCAAGAAACTCGTGGAAAGTCGCCGAAAAGCCCGCACCGACAAACGCAACCGCAACAAAATACTCCGCAAGAAGTGCCCAGCCTGTAATCCAGCCCCAACCTTCTCCAAATAATACCGAAATCCAAGAATAAGCAGAACCTGCAAATGGCATGACCGTAGACATTTCCGCATAGGCAAATGCGACAAGTCCTGCTACAACGGCTGCGCCCAAAAATGAGAGCACAACGGCAGGTCCGGCATATTGAGCCGCAACAACGCCTGGCAACGTGAAAATCGAAGTCGAAATAATCGTTCCGACACCAAGTGCAAGAAAATCTCGCACACCCAACACTTGCTTGAATTGTTTATCCTTTGTTGCATAGAACGCGGGATTTGCTTTGTTCATGAAACCCATAAAAATTCCTCTTTCTATAAAAAAATAATGTCTTAATTTTATCTTAAAAATAGCAGAATGTCAAGAATAAATTTGTATTTTCAGATAATTTAATTTATATTTGTTCCATTTTATAAAAGTTATCTGTTAATTCTAAAAAGAAAAATCCGAGCACTATTACTCGAATTTTTCATCAGTTGTTATAAATTAAACCGTTGTTGCGTCGATTTTAACGCCAGGTCCCATTGTCGTTGTCACAGTAAGGCTCGTGATGTACGTGCCTTTTGAGGCTGCAGGTTTTGCAGCAACGATGACAGCGTGGAAAGCTTTCAAGTTCTCGACCAATTTCTCGTCGTCAAATGAAACTTTGCCAATAACAGCCTGCACAATACCCGCTTTGTCAGCACGGTAAGTGATTTTGCCACCTTTAGACTCCTCAACAGCTTTTGTAACATCCATTGTCACAGTCCCTGTCTTAGGGTTTGGCATGAGATTACGCGGGCCAAGGACACGTCCCAAACGACCCACAACAGCCATCATATCAGGCGTTGCAATCACGACGTCAAAGTCAAGCCAGCCGCCTGTGATTTTTTGAACCAATTCGTCGCCGCCAACAAAGTCTGCACCAGCAGCTTCTGCTTCTTGCGCTTTTGCACCTTGGGCAAAGACGAGCACGCGATTTGTCTTACCCGTTCCGTTTGGCAATACCATTGCGCCACGAATTTGTTGGTCAGACTGTTTCACGTCAATATTGAGATTGTAAGCCACTTCAACAGACGCGTCAAATTTTACAAATGAGCCTTCTTTTGCAAGTTTGACCGCTTCAACGACTTCGTAAGCTTTTTGAGTGTCAATCTTCTCGTAAGCTGCTTTTAATTGTTTTGATTTTGCCATGATTAAGCCTCCTCTACTGTGATACCCATAGAGCGGGCAGTACCTTCAACAATGCGCATTGCAGCTTCGATTGAGGCTGCGTTCAAGTCAGGCATTTTCTGCTCAGCAACTTCTTTTACTTGCGCTTGCGTCAATTTTGCAACTTTTGTCTTGTTTGGCTCGCCAGATCCTTTTTGGATGCCAGCTGCTTTTTTAATTAAGCTTGACATAGGTGGCTGCTTTGTGATAAATGTGAAGCTCTTATCGTTGTAAACCGTGATAACAACAGGAATCAGAGTCCCTTTATTTGCTTCTGTACGTGCATTAAAGTCCTTCGTGAAGTCCATAATGTTGATGCCGGCCTGACCAAGTGCTGGTCCGACAGGAGGGGCTGGCGTTGCTGCACCGCCAGGAATTTGTAGTTTGACAATCTTGTCAACTTCTTTTGCCATGAGTGGCTCCTTTCTTTAGTGGTTTAACGATTTGACGGCTGACAAATCTTCCGTCAGCTGATAAAACCTTCCACAGTCCGAAAACGGACTTACACAGTATATCAAAAAAGAGTTGTTATGTCAACAACTCTTTATCATTTCTGTCAGCGCTGACAAAAATTATCGGGCCAATATTTCTTCGGCTTCTTCAGGAATTTTATTTGCGGCGTCCCACGCGGCGACTTTCTTCGTGCGCTTGTATTCGTCAAATTCTTCTTGCGTCGCAAACACAAAATGTTCGCGCTCAAATTCGTGCATTGCGCGCACTTTTCCGTCCGTTTCAGCGACTTGCGCATCATAGACAATCGGCGTGCGCTGACGTTCGGAAATCGGGTCAGGCGAGGGAATCGAGCTCAAAAGCGATTTCGTATACGGGTGAATCGGCTGATTGTACACCGCCTCAGAGCTGCCAATTTCAAGAATTTTCCCCCAATGCATCACGCCAATGCGGTCAGAAATGTATTTGACCATGGACAAATCATGTGCGATAAACAAATATGTCAGTCCTTCGGCCTCTTGGATATCTTTCATCAGATTGACGACTTGCGCCTGAATCGATACGTCCAGCGCAGAAATCGGCTCGTCAGCCACGATAAATTTTGGCTTCACGGCAAGCGCACGCGCAATGCCGATACGCTGGCGCTGACCGCCTGAAAATTCATGCGGATAACGCGTCAAATGATCATGATTGAGCCCGACAAGCTGCAGCAATTTCTCAACCTTAGCCGTGCGTTCCTCATCAGACGCTGCAAGTTTATTCACATCAATGCCTTCAGCAATAATGTCTTTCACGCGCATACGCCCGTTGAGCGACGCTTGCGGATCCTGAAAAATCATTTGCGCTTGGCTGCGAAAGCTTGTCAGATCACGCCCGCGAAGAGCTTTGACATTTTTCCCGTCAAATAAAATCTCGCCACCTGAAATCTCCTTGTCATACAGCTTCAAAATCGCGCGCCCAATTGTCGTCTTCCCAGAGCCTGACTCGCCAACCAGTCCGAACGTCTCGCCTTCATAAATATCAAGTGACACATTATTGATGGCTTTATTTTCGTTTCGTTTTCCCTTATTAAAAGTTAAGTCAACATTTTTGAGTTCAATTATTTTTTTGCGATCACTCATTTGTCACTCTCTCCTTTCGCTGCCGTCATCTCTTCCCAACGCGCCCAGCGTTTTTTGATATTTTCAGACGGCTCAACTTTCGGCGCGCGTTCGTCTAAAAGCCATGTTTTTGCAAAATGGCTCGGTGATACTTCAAAAAATGGCGGCTCCTCTTCAAAGTCAATATCCAACGCAAAATGATTACGCGCCGCAAACGCATCGCCCGCAGGCGGGTTCAGCAAATCTGGCGGTGTACCAGGAATCGATGCCAAGCGTCCCCCAGCCGTTTCGACCGTTGGCATGGAATCAAGCAATCCCCAAGTATACGGATGCTGCGGGTTGTAGAATACTTCCTCAACCGTGCCGTATTCCACGATTTCACCCGCGTACATCACGGCAACTTTGTGCGCAAAACCAGCCACCACGCCCAAATCATGCGTGATGAAAATAATCGATGATTTAATCTTATGCTGCAATTCCGCCATCAAATGCATAATTTGCGCCTGAATCGTCACATCAAGCGCCGTCGTTGGCTCATCGGCAATCAAAAGCTCAGGATCTCCAGCAAGTGCAATCGCAATCACCGCACGCTGACGCATGCCACCTGACCATTGATGCGGATAATCATTGATGTGGCTTTCAGCTTCTGGAATCCCAACGGCCTTCATCAATTCGAGCGCGCGTGCAAGAGCTTCTTTTTTGGTGAGTCCTTTGTGCTTCATCAGCGGCTCAGCAATCTGATTGCCAATGCGCATTGTCGGATCAAGCGATGTCATCGGATCCTGGAAAATCATCGAAATCTCATTGCCGCGAACCTTTTGCCACTCAGCTTCCGTATTTTTCAGCAAATCTTTGCCTTTAAACAGCAATTCCCCCTCTGGAATTTCAGCATTGGCAGCGTTCAGACCCATAAGCGTTTTTGTCGTTACCGACTTTCCTGAGCCCGATTCGCCCACAATCGCGAGCGTTTCCCCTTTTTCAAGCGTAAAATTGACAGCACGAATCGCCTTCACCTGCCCCGCATACGTCTTGAAATTAACGTGTAAATTTTTTACTTCTAAAATTGTCTCAACCATTATTAGTCCTCACTTGCTTTTGGGTTAAAGGCATCGTTCAATCCGTCGCCAACAAAAATAAACGCAAGCGACAGGAGCGAAAGAACGAGCGCTGGAATAATCAACAAATAAGAAAAAGTTTGAATATTTGCGATACCGTCTGAAATTAGTGTTCCGAGAGACGCTGTCGGCGGTTTTACCCCCAGATTAATCTGAGACAGCACAGCCTCATACAAAATCATCTGCGGAATATCAAACATCAACTGCACGATGATGACACCCGAAACATTTGGCAATAAGTGTTTCACTGCAATTTTCCAAGTTGATTGTCCCAGTGTTTTTGCGGCGAGCACAAAATCGCGCTCTTTGTAGCTCATAACCATCGATCGAACCTGACGCGCCATGCCCGTCCACGCAAACAGCCCAATCGCCAAAATAATAGACACAATCGACTGGCCCATCACAAGCGAGAGCAATGTGACAATTACCAAGTTCGGAATAGAGCTAATAATCTCAATCACACGTTGCATCGCAAGGTCAAGACGACCGCCAACCCAGCCCGAAATCATGCCATAAGTCACCCCGATAACAAGGTCAATCGCAGCCGCTGCAAACGCAATAATCAGCGAAATACGCAGTCCGACAATCGTGCGAAGTGCAAGAGAACGTCCGTATTGATCTGTCCCCAAAATAAAATGGGGGCTTCCTGGCGACAGATAAGAAAATGCTTGCGTCGTCGTTGAGAAATCATTTGCTTTACTATCCGTCACAAAAATAGATGAGACAATCGCAAAGAGAATCGTTGCAACCAGCAAAATCATGAAAATGACCGCGATTTTGTTTTGCCTAAAACGTCTAAGCGCATCTTGAAACGTGCTTAATGCGGGCTTAGAAATGTGCTCATTTGCTGTGGAATCCTTTTCTCCAACCAGCCTAAATTTTATAGTTTCCATTTTTCACCTCCTTAAGCGAGCCTAACGCGCGGATCAACAATCGCTGTCAAAATATCTGTAATCAAAATCAAGCTCATCAAAATCACCGCGTAAAGAATCGTTGTCGCCATGATGACGGGGAAATCTTTCGCAGGAATGGAATCCACAAACTGTTTTCCGATACCAGGGATTGAGAAAATGGTCTCAATCAGGACTGAGCCCGTAAGCAGATTTGCCGCCATCGGACCAATCAAGGTCAACACAGGAATCAAAGAATTTCTGACGGCGTGCTTGTAAATCACTTCGCGCTCAGACAAGCCTTTCGCTCTGGCAAGCAAAATATAGTCTGAGTTGAGGGATTCAATCATCTGTGCACGCACAAAACGTGTGACCATTGCCATCGGCAAAAACGAGAGTGCAAGTGTTGGCATGATGGTATCCGCAAATGTGCCCCAGCCCGTCGTTGGCAAAATCTGAAGACCAAATCCGAGCCACACCAAGAGGAGCGAGCCAATAACAAACGACGGAACCGAAATACCAAGAACAGAAATAAAGCCAAGAATACCATCTACAAGTCCATTTTTCTTGCGCGCCGAAAGACTGCCGAATAAGATTCCAAAAACGGTGCCGAGTACAAGCGCCTGAAAACCAAGTTGCGCTGAAACGGGAAAGCGTTGCATTACCATCGTGCTGACTGGCTGGTTCGTATATTGGAACGACGTGCCAAAGTTTCCTGTGAACATATTTCCGACATAAACAAAATATTGCTCCCAGAGAGGTTTGTTCAGGCCGTAGGTCTTATTGAGGACAGCAATCGCTTCTGGCGTCAGCTTAGGATTTGAGTAAGGAGAACCCGGCATGAACTGCATCATAAAGAAAGTGAGTGTAATAACAATGAACAAAGTGACTAAAAGCCAAAATATCCGTTTGAGAATGTATTTAAACATAAAGTATCCTATTCATTAAAAAAGTAAGGGCAGGCCTTTGCCTGCCCCAACTCTTGTTTTGATTCTAAGTAATTATTTCGCTTTTTCAGCATATTTGAAGTCATATACGAGACCCGTTGCGCCAAAGCGAACGCCTGACAGTTTTTGGTTTTGAAGAACTGCAAGTGTACGGAAGTAGAGTGGATTCACGTTAGAGTTCTCGAAAAGCGTAGCTTCTGCAGCTTTGTAGTCTGCATCGCGCTTAGCTGGAGTGACGGCATCGGTCGTTTCTGCTTGTTTTGTTGCGGCATCAAACGCTGCATTGCTGAATTTACCGTCGTTTTGAGGGCCACCCGTCTTGAAGAGATCGAGGAATGTCGATGGATCCGCGTAATCACCACCCCAAAGTGCAAGAACAAGGTCAAAGTTCCCATTTTGCGAATCATTCAAACGTTGTTTGAACGGCTCCGTTTTAATGTTGAGCGTCAGACCTGGCAACGCTTTTTGAAGACTTTGCTGCAGATAAGTTCCTGACTGCTTAGCAGCTGGTGTATCATCCGTTGTCAGCGTCACTGTCAGTTTAGACAAGCCTACTTCTTTCAAGCCTTCTTTGAAAAGTGTAGCTGCTTTACTGGCGTCATAGCTATAGCCTTGCTTAGCATAGCTAGCAAAGTCCTCACCTGAAGCCGTTTTTGACATACCAGCTGGTGTGATGCCTGTCGCTGCTTTTGAAACAGGTACAACAGATTTCACAAGACCTTCGCGGTCAGTTCCCAGGTTAAACGCTTGACGAATCTTCGTATTTGCCAAGGCTTTTTGCGCATCGGCTGATGTCGCACCTTTGCCAGATTGGTTGTATTCCATATAAGCGGTTGTCGCTTCTTTCTCCATCACAACATTTTTGTTGTTTTTGTATTTAGGCCAAAGAGCGGTTGTCCCTACGCCAACAGCAGTTTGATCCAATTTTCCTTGCTCAAAGAGACTTGCGGCAGTGTTATTATCCTGAACGACTTGGAAGTCAATTTCATTCATCTTCACAGCGCTTGCGTCATAATAACCTGGGTTTTTATAGATAGAGAAATTGTTGTTTGAGCCATTCCATGAGTTCGTTGACTTGAACATGTAAGGACCTGAGAAAACCAGCTTATCAGATGATGTTGCATACTGTTTGCCGTATTTTTCAACTACTTTTTGATCAAGCGGGAAGTAAACGGACTGTGCCAAAAGGAATTTGAAATAAGGCGTTGGATTTTCAAGTGTCACGACAAACTGTGTGTCTGATGTCGCTTTGATGCCAAGCTGAGACTTGTCCATTTTGCCTGAGTCAACGGCCGCACCATTTTTAACGGCTTCCAAAAGATACGCATACTGCGAAGCTGTCTTTGGATCTGCATTTCGTTGCCATGCGTAGACAAAGTCTTTCGCTGTCAGCGCGTCGCCATTTGACCATTTCAGGCCTGATTTCAAATCAACGGTATACGTTTTTCCGTCAGATGAAACCGAGATAGCTTTGGCCAATTCATTGGCAGCGTCGCCATTTTTATCAACGCGCGTCGCGCCTGACTGAATGTTGCCGATAATTTCGTTGGTGTAGGTGTCTGTCGCAATACCAGAATCAATCGTGTTCAGAGGTGTCGTGAGATTCCATTGCAGGGCTGCACTTGTTGAACCGCCCGAGCTACTCGAGTTGCTGCTTCCAGATGAGCATGCTGCAAGGACTGTTACTGCTGTCAGAGCTGTCGCGCCGAGCGTCAACTTTTTCCAATTCTTCATAAAAAATAATTCCCTTCTCAATAAAAATGTTTTATTCAGATAAAATATTTTCGAAATAATCTGACAATTCTATCTTGTGTGTGATTATATCTTAAACAAAACGTAAAGTCAAGCAATAAAGTCTTTATTTTCTGAAAATTTTTACTTTTTTCTGGTTTTTATCAAAAAAGAACTGAAAGCAATGCAAGGACGACAAAAATCCCCACAATCAGCGAGATCCAAAAGAAATGTTTTTTGCGTTCGCTGTTCATCACAGCAACAAATTCGCGCATGAAAGCGGGCACGCGGTAATAAAGCGCCGTTTTCCCGCCAGGCCCGCCTTGCGCGTCCAGCTTGAGGCTCGCCGCAAATAGCGCGGCTCTGAAAACATGAAAATCGGAGCTGAAAAACAAAAACTTCTCATGAATCATTTGGGACGAATTGACAAGATTCTCGTAGGTCGTCGCGGATTTATCTTCCATCAAAATGCGTTTGTCAGGAATGCCAAGATCTTCAATGGCGTAATCGCGCATGGCCTGCGCCTCTGATAGACGCTCATCATCTCCTTTGCCGCCCGACATCACAAAAATAGTGTCATCATTGCTATGATTGACGGCCGCTTTAATGCGATTTTGGAGCAATTTCCCGACTTTTGAGCCACCAACAAGACCAGCGCCATGAACAACAAAAATGCGCGCAGTCTCGTGCCTCGTGCGTCTGCCATAAGCGAGGCTCGCCACAAAAAAGACCGTCATTTGCCACGCAAGATAAATCGCAATCACTGGGAAAATAGCCGCAAGAATCGTGAGCCACGTATAGTGAGGCGGCAGCGTTCCGATTTTCCCCACCGTCCACGCATAAATGAAATCTACAATAAGAAAGAATAAAACAGTAATCGGAAGCAAAAAATTAGCAAAAGATTTTGATTCACGGCGCCACATTTGGAGCGTCAAGACAACAATCGCCACTGGAATCGCGACCCCCAGAAAAAGCGAGCCAAAAATAAAAATAAGAATTTCTACAAAAATCAACCAGAGAATACTCCCAAAATGATCGCTGTCAAACGCCGAAAGAGTCAAAATCAAAAAATTGGCAGTCACAAAAGCACTCCCCCAGACAAAAAGCGTCAGCCGTCCAAGTCGCAGCGAGCGAAATTCTGTCAGCTGACGCCGCCACCGCCAAAAACCAAACGTTGTCAGCGCTGACAGAGCCGTTACGACTGACAAAAAAAGTACAATTCCCATATTTTTATTATAGCATACGTGATTCTGATAACCAAAAGAAGTTTCTTAACTGTCAACTAAAAATTCCGAGCGGCGAGATGACCAGACGGAATTTTTAGTTGTTCAAGCCTCTTCGCTTGTTTCTGATTTGCTTGCTGCTTTCTTTTCGCTACGCGCGCTGCTTTGCTGTTGTTTTGCCTCTTGTTGCTTGGCTTCTTCTTCCTCTTGCTCTTTTGCAATTTGCGCCTTGATGCGCTGCTCTTCATCTAAGCGATAAAGATGCAGCAACTTTTCTTTTTGAACCAGCGTTTCGCGTTTGATTTCTGCGGACGGGTGAATCGTAACGGTTCCTGCAGCAATTTCTTCAAGCGCTTGAAGCGTCGGTTTCACTGACTGGAAGTCGAGCGTCGCCTTTTCTTTCTCGCGAAGCTCATGCGCGCGCTTGCCTTCAAGCACGACAAGCGTGTATTTACTGTCAATCTTTTCAAGTAATGCATCAATTGATGGTCTTAACATCATAATAATTTACCTCATTTTCTTCTAAAATATCTGCGTATTTTTCAATGACACGTTCCACGCGTGTATGCTCGGCCGCAATGATTTGCTTGACCATCGACGCTGCGCGCTCGACTTGATC
This sequence comes from Streptococcaceae bacterium, assembly GCA_031254115.1. GTDB lineage: Bacteria > Bacillota > Bacilli > Lactobacillales > Streptococcaceae > Lactovum. The sequence goes on along the minus strand of JAIRUZ010000006.1, from coordinate 7,716 downwards.
GTTCACAACGACATAATTATAATCCTTCATTAGGCGAATTTCCTCGCGCGCCTTAATCAATCGGCCTTCGATGGCTTCTGGCGTGTCAGTGCCACGCCCAACAAGGCGCTCGCGCAATTCGCGCAAGTCTGGCGGCGCAAGGAAAATGAAGACCGCATCGGGCACTTTTTCTTTGACTTGCAGCGCGCCTTGAACCTCAATCTCAAGGAAGACATCTTTGCCGTCATCAAGCGTCGCATTCACGTATTCAAGCGGCGTCCCATAATAATTGCCGACGTATTCAGCATATTCCAGCATCAAACCTGAGCGAATTTTTTCCTCAAATTCGTCGCGTGTACGGAAAAAATAATCTTTGCCGTCCGTCTCGCCTTCGCGCTGCTTGCGCGTCGTCATAGAAACAGAATAGCTGAAATCATTTTCGCCTTCAAAAATTTTCGCACGCACGGTCCCTTTTCCAACGCCTGACGGGCCCGAAAATACGATAAGCAATCCTCGATCTTTCATAACTCTTATTTTATCAGCTGATAAAAAAATCGTCAAGCTTTTTTGACGATTTGTAATCAAATTGTAATATTTGTCAGCGCTGACAGATTAAATCAGCCCTTGTTCACGCGCTACTTTTTCCATTTTGTAAGCGCTGCGGACATTATTCACCAAAATAACGCCAAGAAAAGTAACAAAAAACCAGTTGCCTGAGCGCCACGCCAAGCTGAAGAAAAAAGTTTCAGCGGCAGTTAATATCAAAAAGGAAAAAACAAACTTTTATGCATACTTCATTATAACATTTTCTGTCAGCGCGTTAAATCAACTTGTTTGCCAATTGCGTCCATGACGACAGCGCCAACGATGAGCGCCAAAAATTCACCCAAAGCAAGCGTTCCCCACGTGAAGAAAAAGGGCATGTGTGCAACAAAGTAAAGCTCAACCGCAATTGTAACCATGCTGATTGAAAAGAAAATCGCGAAATAGAAGAACGCCCGATTGAGTAGGCCATTCAAGAAATATTGCTTTTTAAACCGATCAAATAAGAACACGCCGAGACTCAGGAAAATCAGCGTTGAAAGGCCACCAACAATCACATCAATCCAAGTGAAGCTCATGAAATTAGAAATCATGCAGCCAATTGTCACGGCGATGATATATTTTTTGTTAAAAAATGCCGTAAAATTCAGCATTTCAGAAATCCGAAATTGAATCGGTCCATAAGAAATAGCACTAAGTCCTGGCGCAGTGGTCAACGCAACATAAAGCGCAGCAACAACAGCGATTGAAACGATGTCAAACGTCCGTGAGTGTTTCATTTTTTCTCCTTTAGCGGGGTTACCGCTTGTAATATGCTCCGCTCAAAGTGAGTAAGTAGCGAAGGACTGTAACTTCTACAGCCTAGCGATTATATCAAAAAAACGCGGCAAATGCACGCGTCACTTTCCTAGCATCCAACCGCCATCAATCGGAATAATACTCCCTGTCATATAATCTGCAGCAGGCGATGCAAGAAAAAGGGTCAACTGGGCGACTTCTTCAGCGCTTGCCCAGCGTTTGGCTGGCGTTTTTTCGGCCACTTCCCGAGCCATTTTGCCATTATTTTCGGTGAAATCTGCTTGATTCATGGGTGTATTAATCGCACCTGGCGCAATTGCAAGCACGCGCACATTGGGCGCCTCGTCAAGCGCCACTTGTTTTGTCAGCCCAATGACAGCATGTTTGGACGTTGTGTATGCAACACCGCCACCACCTGCTTGCAGCCCTGCGATAGAAGCCATATTGATGAGCACGCCTTTTGTTTGCCGTAAACTCGGCAAAAAATATTTTGCCATCAAAAACTGGCTGGTCACATTATTTCGCATAATCGTCTCAAATTGAGACAAATCTGTCTCCGAGATTTTTGTATAGCCATCAAGAATCCCTGCTGTATTGCACAAAACATCTATCTTTTCATAGGTAAGAGAAAGTTTCTGAACGGCCTTTTCATCCGACACGTCGCAACAAACGTCAGCGCCATGCAAATCAGCGCCAATCACACGCGCACCTTTTTCACGAAAGGCCGCAGCCTGAGCTTTGCCAATGCCTGAGCCTGCACCCGTGACTAGAACTGTTTTTCCGTCAAATCGCATCAACAATTTCCCAATCTTCGGCCAAAACATCACACGGCGTCGGGCTCCACATCGAATAGCCCTCATCCGCCACGTCAATCAAAAAATACGGCGTAACGCTCAGCAATTCTCCCGTTTCTAGGCGAATTGTATCAAATTTAATCACGAAATTTTCAGCGCCACCCCAGCCCTTGCGCACAATTTTCCCGCCTGCTTTTAGTACTGGCAAAATTTCTTCAAACGTCATTTTATTTCCTCCCTCTATTTTATTATAGCAAAGTTTGTTATAATAAATCCATGCAAAAAATAAAAAACTTTTTGAACACGGAAGCGTTTAAATATCTCGTGTTTGGCGTGTTGACGACGCTCGTTTACTATCTTTTCATGAACGCGACTCTCTTGTTATTGAAACCCATAACGGCGCCGTATATTTCCGCGTCTGTTTCCGAGGCAATTGGGCAGATTCTCAGTATCATTTTTGCTTTTTTTACAAATAAAAAATGGGTATTTGAGCATCAGAGCACGCATGTTTTTCTCGATTTTCTCAACTTTGCGGCGGGTCGACTTGTTTTCATGGTAATTGCCGTCATCGTCAAATATTTCTTTGGAAAAACGCATCCGAGCCTACTTGCGCTCAATGTCGTCTCGCTCATTTTGCAAATCGCAAACATCCTGCTAAATTATTTCTACTCCAAATTCATCGTGTTCCGCAAAACAAAAAAGAATCACGCCTGATTCTTTTTTTTCTTTTCTTCTTGGCGTTCGCGAACAGCTTGGATAATTTCGACAATTTCGCCCCGTCGTGTTTCGATTTTGCCTGTACGCCTGCGCTGATAGGTTGCATTCATGACAGCGCCTAAAATCAACACGCGCGCGATGAAAATAAACCAAATCATCAGCGCAAAAATGGCAATCGTGCCGACAATTTTAAAATCGTGCAAGCCGCGAAGCGCTTCAGTGAGATAAATCGCAAATAAATTAGTTAAAAAAACCAGAACAAACGTTGAGAAAAGGGTGCCTGGCAGTACATAGCGAATTTTTTTGATGCGCACATTTGGCAAGATAAAATACAAAAACATAAGTGCAAGAATGCTCGCGAGTGCAGCAGCTGGCAGGCCGATGTGGTTGAGCGCATCATAAAGCGCAAGATTCATGTGAACAACGCGCTGCATCGCCTTCAAAATTTGCACGCCAACCGTTGCAAGAATGACTGAAAAATAGAGAATCAGAAGAACGACGAGCCCTGACAGCAAACCAAGAATCCGCGAGACAATAAAATCACGATGTGCATAAACGCCGTAAGCTTTGTTCATTGCCATTTGCAGCATGGAAAGCGCCCGCGAAAAAGTCCACAAACCAACGATGACTGACAAAGAAAGTAAGCTCGTGTTTGGCTGCGTCAAAAGCGATTTGACAACGCCTGAAATCGCGTCGTAGATTTGTTCTGGGACGTGCGCTGACAAAAAAGCGAGAACCGAGTTTGCATTGATGTGCAAGTAAGGCAGCGCGTTTCCGACGATTAAAAGCAAGGGGAAAAGGGACAACAATAAATAATACGCGACTGCGATTGAGCTCAGGGTCATTTCGGCTGACTTAAATAAATCAATAAAAGTCAGCACGGGGCTAGCGATTCTTCGCCACAGCTTTTTCATACGCAAACTCCCTTCTGAGCTATTTTTTAATAGGTGCCTTCTTCTCCTTGGCTCGTAAGAATGACGGGGCCATTTTTTGTAATCACAAATTGATGCTCATATTGACATGAAAGCGAGCCATCACGCGTGACATAACCGCGCCCGTGCGCCGCGTCATTTGAGATTTCCCAATCGCCCGTATTAATCATCGGCTCAATGGTCAGCACCATGCCTTCTTTGAGGCGCAAGCCTTTTCCTTTGACGCCATAATGCGGAACGAGCGGATCTTCGTGCATGGTAGGTCCCACGCCATGGCCTACCAAATCACGTACCACGCCATACCCGCGCGATTCAGCATAGTCTTGAATCGCAAAGCCAATATCGCCCAAACGATTCCCGACTTTCGCCTCCGCAATGCCACGATATAGGCATTCTTTTGTTACGTCCATGAGATTTTTGACTTCATTACTGACTTTGCCTACTGCAAATGCCCAGCACGAGTCCGCAAGAGGTCCGCGAAACGCTTCAATATGGGTTTTCATCGCTACGGCATTGTCAAAATCAAGCGCAGAGACGTCGAGCTCTGACTTGTCAACAAGCCCGTGCACCATATCAACTTTGAGTAAATCGCCTTCTTTCAACGTATAATGACGCGGAAACGCATGCGCGACCTCGTCGTTCAAGCAGCAACAAGTCGCATAAGGAAAAGGATTGACATAACCTTCGTCCACTCCGATTTGCAGCGGCAAAAAATTGTCTTCTTTGCAGCGGCGGCGCACATACTCCTCGATTTCCCACATGTCAAGACCTGGTTTAATCATGGCTCGTAAGGCAATGTGAATGCTGGCAAGAAAGTCGCCAGCAATTTTCATTTGTTCAATTTCGCGTTCACTTTTCAAGGTTATCATGGCTTTATTTTAGCACAAAATCATGTTATAATTGCTTTGGAACGTGCAACAGAAGATATTTTCTGGCAAGACGCGTTTAAATTTCACACGGAGGATAACAAAATGGCAAAAGCGCTGATTGATTATGCGTCAATGACGGGAAATACAGAGGAGTGCGCGACGGTTGTGTACGACAAATTGCTTGAACTCGGCGTTGAGGCTGAGTTGGTCGAGGCGACGTCGATTGATACTGAGGATTTGCTGGATTACGATTTGATTGTTGCGGCGCCTTATACTTACGGGGCTGGCGACTTGCCTGACGAGATGGTCGATTTGTATGAAGAGCTCGACGATTTGGATTTGACGGGCAAGATTTACGGCGTGATTGGCTCAGGCGATACCTTTTACGAGGACGATTATTGCAAGTCTGTTGATGATTTTGACGAAAAGCTTGCCTCGCGCGGCGCGGTGCGCGGTGCAGAATCTGTCAAAGTGGATTTGGCACCTGAAGCAGATGATATTGCGCGGCTTGAGGCTTTCGCCGTTGAGCTCGCAGCTAAATTGAATTAAAAAAACTTCCCAGTTCATGCGATTGGGAAGTTTTTAAATCACTAAGCCGAGATAAAAGAGAGCTGTTTGTACCACGCTGAAAATAAATAGTATTTTTGCGGAGGCGATAAAGGTCTCTTTTTTGATTTGGCGCGCGAGATAAGCTGTGGCGAGCTTTTTCATCAGCGGAATCAGAAGAAAAATGAGCGCGACGCTCCACGGAATTTGGCGCCAAATAATCGCCAACAAAACGAAAAGAAACGCAAGCACAAGGCTTGAAAGCCACCAGCGAACGGCCCATTTTTTGCCCAGATAATGCACGATTGTAAAACGATGATTCTCCTCGTCTTCTTCCAAATCGCAGGTATTATTGGCAAGCATCAGATTTTTTATCAGGAGAACTGACGGAAAAGCGACGATAAACGTTTGCAAAAATGTCAGCGCTGACAGCGCAAAATGTGTGCCGCCACCAATAATTACCGCGAGCAAAAAAATAAAATACCCCATTGTCAGTCCTGACGAAAATTCGCCGACAGGCAAGCTTGAAAGCGTGCGAAAACCTCGCGGCGCCCACGCGTAAAAAATGCCAACAAAATAACACATCAACCCAATCCAAAAAACGCTCCAACCTGTCATCGCCGCAATCCAAAGGCCAAGGCCAGACGAGCTGACAAAAAACAGAATAAGCAAGCCTTTAATCGTCGTAAGATTCAGATTTTCGCGCCCGATAATATTGGTATTGACCTTATAGTCCGCGGTATCCACGGCGTGATGATAATCATTGTAATTGTCCCAAATGTCAACAAAACAGTGAAACAAGACGGCCGAGAGTAAAAACAAAAAGAGAGGGAAGAGACGCGCTGTATGAAAATGATAGAGACTGTAGGCAAGGCCAAGCAAAACAGGGAAGACAGACGCTGCTTTGGCTTTCATTTCGGTTAATTCATCAAATGTTTTCCAAGTCATAATTTAATTTTAGCATAGGCCTTGTGAAATATGTTAAAATTGGGATTATGCTTGATTTTTGGAAGAATACAAAAGAACTTGAGACAAGGCTTAGCGCCGTGCAGGAAATTATCGCCGCGCGGCTTGCCATTGACGATCCTGAGATTCAAGCGGCGCTCGCGGTTTTTCTTAGCAAACCAGGAAAAATGATTCGTCCGGCGCTTTTTTTGCTTTTTGCAACGTGGGAAAAGGAAATTTCTGAGCGTGAACTCCATATTGCCGCGTCACTCGAGCTTTTGCACCTTGCGACTTTGATTCACGACGATATTATTGATGACAGTCACACGAGGCGCAAACAGCCGACGATTCAGGCGACGCTTGGAAAAGATGTGGCGGTTTATGCGGGCGATTTTATTTATACGATTTATTTTGAGATGCTGACTGAGACAATGGCTGAAACGCCTTATTTGGCCAAAAATGCGGCGTCTATGAAGCGAATCTTAAACGGCGAATTGCTGCAGAAAGCGAATTTGTACAGCCAAAATCAAACCGTCGCTTCTTATTTGTCTGCGATTTCAGGGAAAACGGCCGAATTGCTCGCGCTGGCGTGCGAAGAAGGCGCCTATTTTGGTGCTTTGTCGCCAGAAAACATTGCACGGGCGCGCGAGATTGGGCGTTCGATTGGTCTTGCGTTTCAGATTCATGACGACGTGCTCAATTTTTCGCTTGATTTTGCGAATGAAAAGCCGATTTTGACCGATGTGGCGCAAGGCATTTACACATTGCCGCTGCTTTTGGCGCTTGAAAATGCGCCCGAGCGTGTCACGCCTTACCTAAAAACGCCGTCAGCGCTGACAAGAGCTGAATTGATTGAACTTGCGGAGCTTGTCAAATCATGCGGCGCGCTTGAAGAGGCGCACGCAATCGCGCAAGAGCTGACAGACAAAGCCTTGTCTGAGCTCGCAAAATTACCCGCTTCGTCCAATCAGAAAAACATTGAAAAAGCCGTCAAAAAGCTATTGGTGCGCACATACTAAAAGTATGATATAATGAGGACACGGGGTCGTTACGGATTCGACAAGCGCTCTCTGCGCGTGAACTGCAACTGCTGCTGGCGCCAGCTAAATCCGCCGCAGAACTATAACTGCTAAAAACAATACACAAACTTACGCATTCGCTGCCTAAACACCAGCCTGCGTGACTTCCGGCAAATCGCCCATGTTTCTCGGAAGTCCTAATCAAGTGGGATAAGGCGCGCTGATTGTTCTGTCAGCGCTCACGAAAACTTCTAGAACTCGCTGACAGCTTGCTTTGAGGCTTGCGTTTCCTGTCAGCTAAATCCTGCAAGCCCTATGGTTGTAGAGGTTTGCGACGCAACACGCCTGGACAGGGGTTCAATTCCCCTCGGCTCCAAATTACAAAAGCGCTAAGTTCAGCGCTTTTTTTAGTATTTTCTTAAATTTTTTGTCAGAAAGCAATCACTTGTCAGTCAGCACTTTTTCAACGCTTTTTTTCTCACCAAATGTGGCTGTAATCCGACCGTTAAACGCTTCTGTCAGCGCTGACAGAAACGTTTTTTGTGCGCCATCGTCAACAAAAACGCTGAGTGTC
>JAIRUZ010000049.1 GCA_031254115.1 Streptococcaceae bacterium | reverse complement strand
TACACTGCGTAATATTCCCGATCTTGACAAGCTCACGAATTTCATTGAGCAACAAGCCGTCAAGCAAGTGCTGATTGTGGGCGCTGGTTTTATTGGGCTGGAAATGGCTGAAAACCTGACGATGCGCGGACTTGCGGTCACGTTGGTCGAAAAAGCTGATCATGTCTTGCCGACTCTCGATGCTGAGATGGCCTCACCTGTTCAAAAAGCGCTCGAGGCGCACGGTGTGCGTGTTATCACGGGACACTCCGTGACGCATTTTCAGGAAAACGGCGCTAAAATCGAGCTTGATAATGCGCAAATTCTCTCGGCTGACATGACGCTGCTGTCTGTCGGCGTGCAGCCTGAAACGCAGCTCGCAGCTGACGCTGGTATTACGCTGGGTCTGCGCGGCGGCATCCTCGTCGATACACATTATCAGACCTCTGTCAAGGATATCTATGCGGTCGGCGACGCGATTCTCGTCAAGCAGCAGCAAACGCAAGCTGACAGCCTGATTTCGCTCGCAAGTCCCGCAAATCGGCAGGGACGGCAAGTTGCAGACATTCTGTCAGGGCTGACAGTGAGCAATCGCGGCGCGCTCGGCACGTCAATTGTGCGCGTTTTCGAGCAAACAGCGGCGAGTACTGGCTTATCTGAGCAACAAGTCTTGTCAGCTGGCCTAGCGCACAAAATTGTCCATATCAGCGCGAATCATCACGCGGGCTATTATCCTGGCGCGACTTCTATCTTGCTGAAGCTGATTTTCAATCCCGACTCAGGCGAAATTTACGGCGCACAAGCTGTCGGAAAAAATGGCGTGGACAAGCGTATTGACGTGCTTTCGACTGCCATCAAAGGCGGGCTGACGATTTTCGATCTGCAAGAGCTCGAGCTGACCTATGCGCCACCATTTGGCTCAGCCAAAGATCCAGTCAATATGCTCGGTTACGCGGCTCAAAATCTTGCGCTCGGGCTTTCTGACAATCTTCAATGGTACCAGCTCGCAGGCGAGCTTGACAAAGGAAAAATTCTACTTGATGTTAGAAATCCTGATGAACTCGCCCACGGTGCTTTCAAAAATAGCCTCAATATTCCGCTTGACGAGCTTCGCGAGCGCTTGGACATGCTTGACAAAAATCAAGCCTACATCATCAGCTGTCAGTCGGGTCTGCGCGCTTACAATGCCGAGCACCTACTTAAGCAAAATGGTTTCAAGGTCGAAAATCTCGACGGCGCTTACAGCCTTTACAGCAGTATGACAGACGAGCTTTTAGAAAATGTGTGAGGCACCCAGATGGAAAAATACGACGCAAAAATAAAAAATCGCCTTAAGCGGGCGGCGGGCCAACTTCAAGGCATCTTGCGCATGATGGACGCAGGCCAGGATTGCCCCGAGGTCATCACGCAGCTCTCAGCCGCACGCGCCAGCCTTGACACGCTCATCGGCCTCATTGTCGCCGAAAATCTGAAAAATTGCCTCCTTGACAGTTCCAATGAAAATGATACCGAAAAACGTGAGAAAATTGAGCAAGCTATCAAGATGATTGTAAAAAAATAATCAATAAACCTGCCCCAAGACGGAAAGCAGGTTTTTTAAATAAAAAAGAGCGCATACGCACTCCGCTTAGGGCTGCTTCCGTCAGGATCTGACCCGCTTCACGAACCGAATATCGCTCCGAAAATATTATACCACATTATCTGCGATTTTTGAAAAATTCCTGCATAATTCCCGCGCATTCTTTTTCTAAAATCCCTGATTCAACCTGCACACGGTGATTCAGCCTTGTATCTGTCAAAATCTGATACAAGCTTGCGACCGCGCCAAATTTGGGATTCGCCGCCCCGTAATAAACCTCTGGAATCCGCGCAAGTCCTATTGCGCCCGCACACATGACGCATGGCTCAATGGTCACAAAAAGCGCCGAGTCAAGCAGCCGCCAATTCCCGACAGTTTCATTTGCCGCCTCAATCGCAAGCAATTCCGCATGATGCGTCGCGCGCCCGTCGAGCTCGCGCCGATTGAATCCACGCCCAATCATTTTTCTGTCAGCGCTGACAAGCACCGCCCCAATTGGAACTTCATCATTATCAGCCGCTTTTTTGGCTTCTGTCAGCGCCGCGCGCATAAAAAACTCTTTTTCATCACTGCTAAAAAACATGCCTTATTTTAACATATTAAACTCATTTTCAAAATAGTCTTCAACAAATTTACTCGCGCGTGACTGATGGACATTTTCGTTTTTGCACATCAGGATTTCCCATGGCAGTATCGGCGAGAAATTTTTACAGACGATGTTTTTTGTTGCGAGCGTTTTGATAATCGGCGTTGGTAAAATCGTCACAACATCAAGCGTATCACACATTTGAACCAATAAATCCCAGCTCGACGACTCAAAAATAATACGCGGCGAAAGTTCAACATTTGAAAACAACTGATCAATTTGATGCCGAAGCTGAAAACTTTTGTCAAGCAGCACCAGCTTTTTATCTTTCAAATCCAGCAAATTGATGCTCTTTTTCAGCGCGAGCTCATGATTTTTATTAAACAAAACGGATATCGTATCCGAAAATATCTCACGCGCCGAAATGCTCTGCGTGCGCATCGGCGTAATCAAAATCGCCAAATCAATTTCTTGCAGCAACAGCATTTTCTTCAGCTCATACGCACCTTTTTCAACGATTTGCAAATGGACCTCTGGGATTTCTGTCAAAAATTTGACAATAGGCGTCGTGAAAAGCACTTGCAAAATAACCGGCGGAATGCCTAATTTGACACCGCCCATCACTTTTTTGCCTGAGTAAGACGAAACCAGCAAATCGTATTTCTCAACGACTCCCTTCGCCAAATAATAAAATTCTTTTCCCTCGTCAGTCAATCCTGTCAGTCGCTTGCCGTGCCGCGTGAAAATCGTTATATCCTCATCTGTCTCAAACGTAATCAAAAACTTCGATAATGACGGCTGCGAGACGTAAAGCAACTCTGCAGCTTTTGTCAAATTAAAATTATTCTCCACAATAACGATAAAATACTGTAAATGCTTGATATCCATAAGAAGCCTTTCTTTATATTATATCTCAAAAAGACACACGAATGTGCCTTTCTAAGATTGATTTGATACTTTAATGCGAAAGCGAAGATTCTAGCTGAAAGCGTGCCATAAACCGTGCTACATCAATAACTGCGCGCGCGTGCGTCCCACGCCCAATTTCTCGTTTGAGCGCATCACGCGCAACGAGCGAAAACTCAATTTTGTTGCCAGTGACTGACAAAACGGTAGCCACTGCTGTTATTTGGCTGCCAATTTGACTTGCACGTTGATGCGTCACCTCAATGCGCGTGCCAACTGAGGATTCGCCCGCCTCCAAATGCTCAGCGATACATGCGTCCGCCGCATTTTCCATCAGCGCAATCATGCAAGGCGTTGCAAAAACGTCCAATAAGCCGCTTTTAACAGCACTTGCTACATTATCGCGCGTCACAGTTGTCGTCAGAAAAGCTGATTCTCCTACTTTTATCTTGGATTTCATGTTACTTGAGTCCTATTTTTCCCTCTTTGAAAATGGCCGTTTCCATTACCGTCAATTTTTCCTTTTCAATAATCGGTTTAAACGCCATTTCATCCAAAATATCGCGTTGCAAATCAACACCTGGCGCAATTTCAAGCAATTGAATGCCGTCATCAACCAATTTGAACAACGCCCGCTCCGTCACATAATAAACGGTTTGCTTATTTTTACGTGCCGTCTCGGCGCTAAACGTAATCTGCTCCACATTTTTCACAAATTTAATGTTTTTTCCTTCGCTCGTGATATGAAGCGCACCATTTTCAACCGACGTTTTTAGACCACCCGCCGTAAATGTGCCGCAGAAAACGACCACAGGCGTATTCTGTGTAATATTGACAAACCCGCCTGTCCCAGCAATTTTCGGACCAAATTTTGACACGTTGATATTGCCCTTTTCATCACATTCCGCGAGCCCCAAAAATGCAACGTCAATCCCACCGCCGTCATAAAAGTCGAACATGGCGTTTTGATCAATAATCGCCTCGGGCGCAATCGTCGCGCCAAAATCCAGCCCACCTTGTGGAATCCCACCGAAACTTCCAGGTTCAATCGTCGTTGTATAGTTATCATTGACATTTTCTTCTTTGAGCACAAAGGAAATCGCTTCAGGCATCCCAATTCCGAAATTCACGATTTTTGCGTTTTCAGGCAAAAGCTGCGCGGATCTGCGTGCGATGACTTTTCTTTGATCAAGTTTGATGACGCCCGTATTCTCCGCTTTGAGAATACCAGCATTTAGAAATTCGCTATTAAATTGTGTGCCAAACGTCTGCATGTGCTTGCTTTGATCAGCCACTTCAACGACATAATCCACGACCAAACCTGGGATTTTCACCGATTTTGGATCGAGTGAACCACTTTTCACTTTATTTTTGACTTGCACAATAACAATGCCGCCTGAATTCTTAACCGCCATCGCCATTGCCGTCGCTTCAAGCGTCAAATGCTCTTCCTCAAAGGAAATATTACCATTTTCATCTGCATAAGTTCCTTTTAAAATCGCAACCTGAGGTTTTGGCAGATGATAAACGAGATACTCTTCATTTTCAAAGCTGACTTTATCAACGAGTTCCTCAACTGTTTTTTCATTGAGCTTGCCGCCATCAACGTCTGGATCCACAAACGTCCCAAGACCGACTTTACTAAACAAGAAATTTTTGCCCGCCGCTATTTCTCTGAAAATCTGCGACATCACGCCTTGCGGGAAATTATAAGCTTCAATCTCGTTAGCTGCAACGAGCGGTTGAAGTTTGGGCGCAAGCCCCCAATGCCCGCCGATCACGCGCTTGAGCTGCCCGTGATTCGCGTAATGATTGAGGCCACGCTCGCCGCCGTCCCCAATACCCGCTGCATAAAGCAAGGTCAGATTTTTAGGATGGCCGTTTTCGATGAAACTTTTTCCCATTTCTTCATGAATTTCTTCTGCAACGCCCGTGCCAATAAAGCCTTCAACAGCAATCACAGCGCCGTCTTTGATGAGCGCTGGCACCTCTTTTGAAGCAATAAATTTTACAGTCATGGCAGCCTCATTACGGTTCTAATTTCAACAGCTCTTCAAACGGAAATTCGTCGATCGTGTTTCCCTCGACTTCAAAGCCGTTCAGGTTTAAAAATTCTTTTTTGAAAAGTTTGTAAGCTGTGAAGTCTTCTTTAAAGTTTTCAGCTGTGATTTTATTGAAAAGTTCGGTGACTTTACGCTGCGTTTCGGCATTTTGCTCTAGGCTGTCAGGCCGCAAGCGCCCTTTTTCGTCGTAATTTGGCTCATTGCCATAAAGCATATCTCTAAATGTCCGATAAATATGCATGACTGGCGTTTCGTGCGTGCCCTCTTCTTCCATGATTTTATAGAGCGCAATCAGATATTTTGGCAAAATCGGAATCACGACAGACGCTTTCGTGGTGACCGCTTTCGCTACAACAATCGTCGCTTTTGCGTGAATGGATTTCAAGCTTTCAGTAATGCGCGCAGCTGATTCTTCTGTTTGATCTTTCGCTTTTCCGAGCGCGCCATCATGATAGAACGCGTGCGTCATTTTGGGGCCAATGTAAGAATATAAAACCGTCTTAAAGTTGTCCGCCAGTACACCTGCTTCCCTCAAAAGCTCAATCCACCATTCCCAGTCTTCGCCACCCATCACTTTGATCGTGCCTTCCACTTCTTCAGGCGTCGCAGCCTTGACGGTCTGAATATACATTTCTTCTGTTTCAAGATTGATACTTTCGCCAGAAACATCTTGCCCGATTGGGTTAAGCGAGCTAAACCACGTTTTGCCATCTTTATCGACACGCTTGCCAGACGCCAAACTATAAACGAGCAAATCGATTTTGCCGCCAAATGATTCTTTGATGTAACGAATGACATTTTCTTTCATCTCAAGGCTAAAGCCATCGCCCACGAAGTTTTTGGCAATCAGACCTTCTTTTTCCGCAAATTCACGGAAGAAAATATTGTTGTACCAGCCTGCCGTGCCAATATTAGACTCTTCTTTTGGCCCACGCTCAAAGGAAACACAAATCGTGTCTGCGCCTGAGCCAAAAGCGCAGGCAATGCGTGATGACAAGCCGTAGCTTGATGAGCCACCGATAATAAGAGCTTTTTTAGCACCTTCAAATTTCGGTTGTGCTTTGACATAATTGATTTCGTTCAAAACTTCTTGACGGCAGCCGTAAGGGTTGACGGAGCGGGCAACATTGCCCTTCATAGTTAATTGTGCTTTCATTTTATTCTCTTTTCTAATATTTTTTATCCCTTAGGTGGGATGACTTGAGCGGTGCCCGTAATTGCAACGTCGCCGTCCTGATTGGTCACGGTCGTCTCAAAAATAGCGATGCTAAATTTGGGCTTTTGTTGCAATTCTTTTAATGTGACTTTTGCGGTAATGACATCGTCAAAATGAATCGGATGCGTGAATTTCAAATCTTGCCCGAGATAAATCGTCCCAGGTCCTGGCAAATTCATACCGAGTACAGCCGAAATAAGGCTGGCTCCTAACATGCCGTGTGCGATGCGCGTCTTGAACGGCGTCATACTTGCATATTCTTCATCTGTGTGTGCAGGGTTGTTGTCGCCTGTAACTTCTGCAAAGCCGTCGACATCTTTTTCTGTTACTTTTTTTGATAACTCAAAGCTTTGACCCACTTCAAGCTCTGAGGTTTTTACACTTTTGTACTGCATACTATTCTCCTTTTTTAATTTATTTAAACATGATGGATCCAAGTCCGATAACAACGACCAGCGCAATCAGACAGCTGACAGATACGGCAATGAACGTTTGCTTGAACGCATTTTTGTGATTGAGGCCTGTCAGCGCAAGAAACGTTAGGAAAACCCCTGACTGCGGCACAATAGTGGTTACGTTGGACGCAATAGCCGCCACGCGGTGAATGAGTTGCGGATTGACGCCAGCCGCAAGATAATGTGCGGCAAAATGCGGCATGACAATTCCAAGCGCACCTGACGAAGAGCCTGTAATCGCTGACATAGCGCCTGTAATCAGCGATAGACTAATCAACGGCGAGCCCGGAATGCCAAGCAGCGCTTTTGAAATTACCGTGAATCCTGGCGCGGTTACAACGACCGCACCAAAGGCAACAGCAGCTGACGTATTGAAAATCGGAACGAGCGAGCCCGCCGCGCCTGCGTTGAGCGTGCCAAGCATTTTAGGTAGAAATTTGCGAAAGAGAAGCATTGAAAGCAAGATTCCTGTCAGCAGCGCAACATAAATAATATTGGCTTTCCAGAACGTTGTGCCCAAAATCGAGCCACTGATGGCAATCAAAATAAGAATGATAAGAGGCAAAATGCTGACCCCGAACGATGGAAGTTCTTTACTTTCTGTGACATGCGTGTCCTCAGTCACATAAGTCGCATAATTTTCGCCAAGTTTGATACTTTTAGTGAGCTCATGCTTCATGTACCAAAGTCCAAACGCCACACAGCCTACTGCGCCGAGCAAACTTGGAAGAGCCGCTGCGACGAGTGACGTGTGCAGAAATTGAATCGGAATCACATTTTGAATCGCGGGCGTGCCTGGCAAAATGGTCATCGTATACGTCGCAATTCCCATCCAAAGCGGCACTTGAATCAAATTCCACGCCAAATCGAGCTTACGAAACAATGTTCGTGCAAGCGGAATCACCGCAAACATGACAACGAAAAGACTGATGCCGCCATAAGTCAGGACGGATGCGACAATGAAAATCGCAACCAACACGCGATACGGATTGTCTGAGCCAAATTTTTTGATGATAAATTCCGCAATTGAGATGGTCGCGCCCGACTCTTCCATGAATTTGGCGAGCACCGAGCCGAGTAAGAAAATGATGAAGAATTTAATCACGTAAGTCCCGAGCGAGCCCATATAACTAGCATCTGTCAACCCAAGAATCGACGGCTGAATTTTCATGCCATTGAAGATAACGACTATCAGCGCTGACAAAGGCGCTGCAAGCGCAATATTAAAGCCTTTGACTGACAGAAAGATAATCGTCGCAATCCCAAGCAAAATGCCGATAAAACCAAGTATTTCCATAGTAACTATTCCTTTCTTGGCTGTTTATTGCGCGGTATAACCGCCATCAATCAGGCACGCTTGGCCCGTGATGCTCTTTGCTTTGTCGCTCGCAAGAAACAGCGCATAATCCGCAATTTCCTGAACTTCCAAAAGGCGTTTGACAGGAATTAGCGGATAAAGCGTTTGCTCAAGCGCTTCTTGCGCTGACGCGAGCCCGCGATTTTTCGCCATGTCAGCCATTTGACCGCGCACGAGCGGCGTGTCTACATAACCTGGGCAAATCGCATTGACCGTAATTCCAAATGCTGCACCTTCAAGCGCCGTGACTTTTGTCAGCCCAATCAGGCCGTGTTTCGCGGAATTATAAGCTGATTTCCCAGCAAAGCCAATCACGCCATTGATCGACGCCATGTTTAAAATACGCCCAAAGCCTTGTTTTTTCATGATAGGGAACACGCGTTTCGTTGCGATAAATGGCGCAATCAGCATAATACGGTGCATGAACTCAAATTTTTCCGTCGGAAAATCCTCAACATTTGCGATAAATTGAAGACCCGCAATATTTGCCAGCACGTCAATCCGCCCGTATTTTTTGATTGTTTCATCAATCGCCGCATTGATTTCTGCTTCTTTTGTCACATCTGTTTTGATGCCGTAAGCATCATAGCCTTGTTCTGTCAGCGCTGACACAGTGGACTTCAAGCCCTCTTCATTGACATCTGAGAAAACGACCGAATAGCCGTCTTTCAAGAATGTCGTGGCAATCGCTTTACCAATTCCACTTGCTGCGCCAGTCACAAACGCGACCTTACCTTTGTTTGACATTTTATTTCCTCCTTAAGAAATAGTTTAGTAGACTTGTTTCATCTATTTGAGCCGTTCGCTTAATAGCAATTTGGCTTGTGTTGCGGCAATGACCTCGTCAATGCTGTAACCGTTGGAGAGCTCGGTTAAAAGCAGCCCCTGATCAGTGACTTCAATCACGCCCATTTCTGTGACTATCAAATCGACCGCAGCACGCGCGGTTAGCGGAAGCGTGCATTGTTTCAGGATTTTTGGACTTCCTTTGGCTGTGTGCTCCATCGCAACAATGACTTTTTTCGCGCCCGTCAGCAAATCCATTGCGCCGCCCATACCAGGCACCATTTTGCCTGGTATCATGTAATTCGCAATATTGCCAAGCGCATCAACTTGTAGCGCACCAAGCACCGTCACGTCCAAATGCCCGCCGCGGATAATGCCAAATGAAGTCGCCGAGTCAAAGAACGCGCCCCCTGGCAAAATCGTGACCACCTGTCCGCCCGCATTGATAATGCTGGACTTGCCTGTTTCGTCTGCAGGGCCAAGACCGACAAAACCATTTTCAGATTGAAAAATTACGCCGCTATTCTCTGGCAAAAAGTTCGCGACGCGCGTCGGAAGCCCGATGCCCAAATTGACAAGCTGTCCCGCTTCTAGTTCTTGCGCAACGCGCTTTGCAATAACCGTTTGTACTTCTTCTTTATCCACGCGCATCACCTCTTTTCACGATAAAGTCCACAAATATGCCAGGCGTTACGACCTCATTGGGGTCAATTTCGCCACAGTCAAGGAGCGTTTCCACTTCAACAATCGTCGTGTTTGCAGCCGTCGCCATGACGTGATTGAAATTATTTGCCGAGCCCTTATAAACCAGATTGCCAAACGTATCCGCTTTTTCTGCAAAGATAAACGCAAAATCAGCTTTCAGCGGCTTTTCAAGCAAAAATTCGTTGCCGTCAATTTCTATTTTTTGTTTGCCATCCTCAACCAACGTTCCAATTCCTGTCGGCGTTAAAACACCACCCAAACCAAAACCTGCTGCGCGAATGCGCTCAGCGAGCGTTCCCTGCGGTATAAGCTCAACCTCAATTTCCTGCGCGTTCATTTGACGGCCAGTTTCCTTGTTCGTACCAATGTGCGACGCCATCACTTTTTTGACCTGATGGTGAACAATCAGCTGGCCGATGCCTTTATCTGGAAACGATGTATCGTTCGCAATCAGTGTCAGATTTTTTCTGTCAGCGCTGACAAGAGCGTCTATCAGCTGCAAAGCTGCACCATCACTCAAAAAACCGCCAAACATAATGGTATCGCCGTCTTTGACTTTTGAAACCGCGCCGGGAATCGAAATAACTTTCTCCGTTCTCATCGCTCAACCACCATTGCCATGCCTTGTCCGCCGCCGATACAAAGCGTTGCTAAGCCGTATTTAGACTGACGTTTTTGCATCTCGTGAATCAACGTGACGAGAATACGCGCGCCGCTTGCCCCCACCGGATGTCCAAGCGCGATTGCGCCGCCATTGACATTGACTTTTTCCATGTCCGCATGAAGCTCTGTTAAGACGCTAATCGCTTGAGAAGCAAAAGCTTCATTTGCCTCAATCAAATCCATATCTGCCATGGTTAAGTTCGCCTTCTCTAGCGCTTTTTTCGAGGCAGGAATCGGCCCCGTCCCCATGATTGCTGGGTCAACGCCAGCGCTTGCCGCTGATTTGATTGTGACGAGCGGCAATAAGCCTAGCGCTTCTGCCTTTTCTCTGCTCATGACAACAACTGCAGCGGCGCCATCATTTATACCAGACGCATTGGCCGCGGTCACGGTGCCCTCTTTTTTAAAGGCTGGCCGCAAGCTAGAAATCCCTTCCACGGTCACACCTGCGCGCGGAAATTCATCTATCTCTACAATTAGTGGCGCGCCTTTTTTCTGTGGAATACTGACTGGAACAATTTCTGCTTTAAATTTCCCAGCTGCTAGGGCTGCTTCTGCTTTGTTTTGACTCGAAGCCGCAAGACTATCCTGCGCGCCTCGTGAAATACCATACTTCTCCGCAATATTTTCCGCGGTAATCCCCATGTGATACCCATGAAACGCATCTGTCAGCGCGTCGTGAATCATGGAATCGACCATTTTTCCATCGCCCATTTTTTGTCCAAAGCGTGCTGTTGGCAACAAATAGGGGGCCTGACTCATGTTCTCGGTGCCGCCTGCGATAATAATCTCTGCATCACCGTTTTGTATGGCCTGTGCTGCAAGCTGAATAGCTTTCATGCCAGAGCCACAGACTTTATTGACCGTGAATGCCGAAACTTCTTGGGGAATTTCCGCGCCCAACTGGACTTGGCGCGCGACATTTTGCCCGAGCCCCGCTTGCAAAACATTTCCAAAAATAACCTCATCAACTAGCTCAGGCGCTAAATTGACTTTTTCCATGGCGCCTTTGACTGCTGTGACGCCCAAACTGACGGCGGAGACATTTTTATAAACGCCTCCAAACGCTCCAATGGCGGTTCTTACCGCCGAAACAATAACTGTATCTCTCATATTTTCCTTTCTGAGAAAAGAATAACATGAAGCGCTTTCATTTGGAAATACATCTTTTTTCTATGCCTTATAACCAGGCGTTATGTTTGAGCTTGTGAAATCATTCATTATATGAGAAATTTTTAATAAATCTCTTGCAAAAGAAAAATGAAAGTGTTAAAATATTATTGTAAGCGTTTGCCATGAACGCATCAAAATATAGAAAGAAGGTCATTTATGACTTCAAAAGTTTTAACTGAATTCCTCGAAACGGGACTGGGCGAGCTCAAAAGTAAGGGGCTGCTTAACACTATTGATGTGCTAAGTTCAGCAAATGGGCCAAAAATCCAAGTGGGTGGCAAGGAGTTAATCAACTTGGCGTCCAACAACTACCTTGGTTTTGCGACGCGCCCCGAGCTTATTGAGGCGGCAAAAGCCGCGACAGACAAATACGGCGTCGGCGCTGGCGCCGTGCGCACGATTAATGGGACGCTCGACATTCACATTGAGCTTGAAAAGCAAATCGCAGAATTTAAGGGGACGGAGGCGGCGATTGCCTTTCAGTCCGCATTTAACTGCAATATGGGCGCAATTTCAGCGGTCATGAAAAAGGGAGACGCCATCATCTCCGACGAACTCAATCACGCGTCTATTATTGACGGATGCCGTTTGTCAGGCGCAAAAATTTTGCGCGCAAAGCATCAAGATATGACTGACCTTGAGCGCGTGGCAAAAGAAGCAACCGAGTCCGGCGCGTACAATAAAATCATGTACATTACCGACGGCGTCTTCTCAATGGACGGTGACATTGCGAAGCTCCCAGAAATTGCGAAGATTGCCGAGAAGTACAATCTCATCACCTATGTGGACGATGCTCACGGCTCTGGCGTGACAGGAAATGGTGCAGGAACCGTGGCCGCTTTTGGGCTACAAGACAAAATCGACTTTCAGATGGGCTGTCTGTCTAAAGCAATCGGCGTGGTCGGCGGCTATGTGGCCGGCTCCAAAACGCTTATTGACTGGCTGAAATCGCAAGCGCGTCCATTTTTATTCTCGACGTCTCTGACGCCAGGAGCTGCAGCGGCGGCAAAAGAGGCGTTTGTGCTCATGCATGAACACCCCGAATTTAATAAAACGCTCATTGAAAATGGCAACTATTTCAAAGCTGAGCTGAAAAAAGCAGGTTTTGACACGGGCAAATCAGAAACGCCTATTACGCCCGTTATTTTGGGCGATGAAGAAAAAACGCAAGAATTTTCAAAGCGTTTGATTGAAGAAGGCGTTTATGTTAAGCCGATTGTTTTTCCAACGGTACCGCTCGGGCGCGGGCGCGTTCGCGCAATGCCAACGGCTGCGCACACAAAAGAAATGCTCGACGACGCGGTAGCAATTTTCACCAAAGTCGGTAAGGAAATCGGGCTGATTAACTAACGATACTAAAAAATGGAGGGTAACATGAAAAAAGTATTAATTACAGGAGCTCTGGGGCAAATTGGCTCAGAACTGACAGAACGTTTGCGTCATAATTTGGGCGCTGACAACGTCATCGCGACGGACATTCGCGAAATTAAGGATGCTCCAACCGTCTCAGGCGGACGTTTTGAGCTTTTGGATGTCCTAGATGGTGAGCGCATGCTCTCGCTCGCGAAAGAAAATGGTGTGGACACCATCATTCATCTGGCGTCACTTCTCTCGGCAGTGGCGGAGGCGAAGCCTCAGGTTGCGTGGCATTTGAACATGGGCGGTTTGATTAATTCGCTTGAAACAGCGCGGAAATTGGGCTTGCAACATTTTTCACCCTCATCGATTGCTGCTTTTGGACCGTCAACGCCGATGGATAATACGCCGCAAGTCACGATTCAGCGGCCAACGACAATGTACGGTGTGACGAAAGTCGCCATGGAATTACTCGGCGACTACTACTTCACGAAATTTGGCGTAGACACGCGTGGCGTGCGCTTTCCTGGGCTTATTTCGTACAAGACATTGCCAGGCGGCGGAACGACCGATTACGCCGTGGACATTTACATCGAAGCGCTCAAATCGGGGCATTATGACAGCTTTATCAAAGCGGGCACAAAAATGGACATGATGTACATGCCCGATGCGATTGATGCGATTGTCGATTTGTTAAATGCGCCGGCTGAAAATTTGAAAGACCGCAACGCATTTAACATCACGGCCATGAGCTTTGAGCCTGAGGAAATTGCGGCGTCTATTCGCAAGGAAATTCCTGGGTTCACAATCGGCTATTACGACGATCCACGGCAAAAAATTGCCGATAGCTGGCCAAATTCAATTGACGCGTCCGAAGCCAAGAAGCAATGGGGATTCCATCCAAAATATGACCTAGATGCCATGACCAAGGACATGCTCAAAAATTTGAAAAAAGGATAATAGAAAGGACAATAAAACCCGCTCATTAAGCGGGTTTTTGCATGGCCTCAAAATTTTTTAAATTTCCCAGATTTTGTGTGGTTGAGCAAGGCTTGTGGTAACGGCTGTGCCTGCTGCTTTTTGCGCTTCTTCTGTCAGCGCTGACAGATTTGCCGTTTGAGATAAATGCGTGAGAATGAGCGTCTTGACAGCTGCATTTTTTGCAATGGTGCCTGCTTCAACGCTTGAGAGGTGGTTGGGCATGTCGTGCTTGTCCTTTTCATGATACACGTCGGCAAGGAGCACGCAAGCGCCCGCAGAAAAGGCTGTCAGCGCTGACAGAAAGCCCGTATCGCCTGTGTAGACAAGCGTTTTGCCTGTTTCGCGCTCAACAAGTCGCATGGCATAATTCACGACAGGATGCACCGTTTTTAAAAACTGAATGTCAAATGGACCGATTGAGGTGCCGTTTTCGACGTCATAGGCAATGCCTTTTGAGACATTTTCGAGCGTTAATTTTGAAAATTCATAGGGATTTTCTGCGTGTCCGTAAATCGGCAAAATCGGTAATTTCTCAGCCTGAAGCTGCCGATATTGCCGCAAAACGCCCAAGTCCGCGATGTGATCTTCATGGTAATGCGAGAGAATCACAGCGTCCAGCTGATTCGGCGAGAGTTCGTGCTCAAGCTCAGTCACCGCGCGCGAGCCGCAATCCATAAGCAAATGAAAGATGCCGTCTGTCGAGGTAAGCAAATAGCTCGTTGTGCCTGCGTCCGCGGTTGGATAGCCGCCCCAAACACCAAGTGCTGTTAATTTCATAACTGTTTCTCCTTTTTGCGTGAATGTCGGATGATGGCCTGCATCACGAGTAGTATGCTCAGAAAACTTGTCAGCGCGAGAATAGACACGATGCCAAAGGTTTTCAGTACCGCGCTTCCTGTAACCAAACTTGCGGCGAGAATGCTTGCAATTGGCTGCCTGAGCGAACTTGCGCCGTTATACGCGCCGATTTTGTCAGGCGCCATGAGGCTTGCACCGATTGTCTGGACAGCGGGCGTATAGATGATTTCGCCAAAAGTGTAAATAAAGCTTGCAATGATGATTGGCCAAAAGGTCACGAAAATAAAGGATAAACTCATGCCCAGCGTCATGAGAATGAGCCCGATGATGAAACTCGTTTGATTGCGCCATTTCGCGGTAAGATGATTGAACGATTGCATGAAAAGAACGACGAGCAAGCAGGCAATAATCAAATAAATCGTGAGCATGCGCTGTCCGTAAATCGTGAGCCCCAAAAATGTGAACGTCTGAAAGTTGTCCGATAAATGAACGGGCAGATAATTGTCAAATTGTAAAATGATAAAGAGGCTCAGCGTGTTGGCACCCAAAAAAATCAGATAAGTTTTATCTTTGACGACGGTTTTATAGCTCGAAAACAGGTTGTCAGTCACAATGCGCTTTGTTTTCTTCGTTTCCGTAATCCAAAAATAGGTAATCACGTAAGTAACAAGCATCTCGAGCACCAGAAGCACGAGCAAGACAAAAAATGCTGGCTTGAAGAGCCATGCGCCGACGGCTGCGCCAAAAACCACGGACAAATTTTGCGCCCAATAATCAAGCGAAAAAACAGTTTTGCGATTTTTTACATCTGAGGCATCGATAATCATCGCATTTCCCGCGGTTACTATCAGATTGTAACCCGTTGAAATCAAGAGAAAGCCGCCATAAGTCACCCACGCATTGACGCCGAGCGGTGAATTTGCAAGCGTTGCAACGAGCGCGCCAACAACAGAGACTTCGGTTCCCCAAAGCATGGTTGGCCTGCGCCCAAAACGATCCGAAAAATAGCCTGCAATGAGACCGCTCAAAAAGGCAATGACAGATGAAAATGCAAGCAGCATGCCCGTTAGCACGCTTCCGAAATACTGATTGTAATAAATCGTCATGGAGCTAAAAAGTGTGCCATAAGAAAAAGCGCCTAGAAAGACGATAACCAAGCGGAGTTGCAGATTTTTATCAAGTGCGCGAAAATCTCTCATTGGCTTTATTTTAACACTTTTGTAAGCAAAAGAAAAGCCCGTCAGACGGGCGTTAAAGGGTTGCATTTCTCTGCAATGGCAGCTGAGAGCAGGTCGTAGCCAGCTTCTGAAAAGTGCAGTCCGTCGGCTTGCAAAAGTGTGTCAGGGTTGATAGCGTTTTGCATGCGCTGCGTGATGTCTATCAGCTGACAGCCGTCTGGCTCAAATGTGCGCGCCACTTGCAGCGTCATCAGCCGATAGCGCGCGATTTCTTGATTGTTTCGGAAAATCGCGTCAACCGAATCATTGTGATAGGGCGGCGTGAGCAGAACCGTTTTTTCTGGACCGAACGCGCGGATAAAATGCGTCAAATTTTCTGCGAAATCTTCGGGCGTAATCGCGTGATTACGCGCCGCGTCATTGGCCCCGAAAAAAATGAAAACCTTGTCGGGCGCTTCTTCTTTGATATACGGCCGCCAGCGAAGCGCATCAAATGTGTCCTCACCGTTGTGCCCGTAAAGGCTGATTTCGGCATCTGTCAATTGCGCCAATTTATCTTTTAAAATCGGCGTTTGCAGGTTGCCGTCAATTCCGTAGCCGTTTGTGATACTGTCTCCAAAAATAACAACTTTCATGCCGTTTTCCCCTTAAATATCGTAAAATGGCGCGGTCGCAGCTTCGGATTCGTGTATTTCAAGCGCTGGCGCAAGTTCGCGCAATTTTTCTGCCACGAGCGGGATAAATGCACGCTCGATATAATGCCCAGGATCAATTGCGCACATGCCAGAACTCAGCAGCTCATGCGCCGTGTGGTAATAAATGTCGCCTGTGATATAAACATCCGCGTCTTTTTCCTTTGCGATCGGCCAAAATTTACCGCCCGAACCGCCACAAATCGCGACACGCTGCACATTTTGCGTGAGCGCGTGATCGTAAGTCACGACACGCAAGCGCGTGAGGCCAAACGCGCGCTTGACTTTTTCTGTCAGCTGCACAAGCGTCTGCGGCGCTACATTGCCAATGCGCCCAAGTCCGTCGTCGCATAAATTTTCCACATCAGTTATGTCAAGTTGCTCGCAAAATCTGTCATTTAACCCGCCAGAGAGCACGTCAATGCCCGTGTGGCACGTGTAAACCGCAATATTGTGCATGACCAGCTGACGCAAAATCGCTTCTTGGCTGTCTGAGTCCGTCAGACTTGAAATCGGGCTAAAAATCACCGGGTGCTTTGCGAGAATCAGCTGACAGCCGCGCGCGATGGCCTCATTTACCGTCTGCTCACGAACATCAAGTGTCACGAGCACGCGCCTCATTTCGCTGTTCACGCTGCCGATTTGAAGACCGACAGGATCGTCAGAAAGCGCTAAAGAAGCGGGGCACCACGACTCGCAAACTCTAATAAAATCACTGATTTTCATTGCTCAGCATCCTTTCAATTTCTATTTTTTCAGCGCGCAATTTCTCGCTTTCCGCCTGACTGCTTGCTGCATCACTCATTTTCAAAATTTCTAAAACTTTCGCGATTTCTGTCAGCCGAAACTGCCATTTTTTTCTAAAAATCGGATGACGTCGCGCATAATTTCCGTAGCGCAATGCTTCCTCTGAGAGCGCTTGTGCGCCACGTTTCGCCACGATAATTTCGTAAATTTTGCCTTTATCAGCGACCATTTTTTCTTCAGAAAGCGTGAAATTTTGCCTGTTCAGCCAGCGTCTGAGCGCTTCTTCGTGATTATTTGGCTGTAAAATGAGCGTCGTAAGCCCTGACAAATTGCCCGCTGCGAGGATTTCAGCGATGAGAAGCCCGCCCATGCCAGCAATGATGACGCAATCAATCGCGTCAGCTTCTGTCAGCGCTGACAGACCGTCAGCAAGCCGTACCTGAATTTCAGGCCGCGCGTGCACCGCTTCGCGCGCAATTTCGTACGGGCCAAGCGCCACTTCGCCAGCCACCACATAATCAGAAATCCCTTTTTCAACGAGCCAAATCGGTACTTTTGCGTGATCGCTCCCGATATCGGCTACGCGTGCGTTTTCAGGCACACATGCTGCCACTTCGCGCAAACGTTTTGATAATTTCAAATAGTCTTCTCCTTGTACTGACACAGCTCAAACACGGGACAATCCAAGCATTTCGGCTTTTTCGCAAGGCAATGATAGCGCCCGAAAAAAATCAGATGATGATGCGCCGAAATCCAGTCTTCACGCGGAATAAATGCGCGCAATTTTTCTTCTACATCGCGCACATCAGCGCTCTCTGGCACTATTCCCAGGCGCTTTGAAACACGCGAAACGTGCGTATCCACAGCGATTCCAGGAATACCGTACGCTTCAGCGAGCACCACATTGGCCGTTTTGCGCCCGACACCGGGCAATTTTTGAATCGCATCCTTGTCGCGCGGAATTTCGCCGCCAAACTCGGAAAGCAGCATCTGCGCGAGTTTCACGATATTTTTTGCCTTCGTGTGATAAAGCCCAATCGTGCGAATGTAGTTTTCCACATCAATTATGTCGGCTTGCGCCAAATCACGTGGCTCAGGATAAGCCGCAAAAAGCGCTGGCGTCGCTTTATTTACGCCGACGTCTGTCGTTTGTGCAGAGAGCACGACCGCAACGAGCAAGTGAAACGGCGTGTCCCAAACGAGCTCACCATGCGCCTCGGGGAACATTTCTGTAATAATCGCGAGCGCGTCTAAAAATTTCGATTTACTGAGCATTCCACGGTCCATCCGTTGGGATAAAGAACGACTCGACGGGCTCAGGTGAAGCCGCCACTTCGCGCTCTGTACGGCGCTCTACAATATCAGCCGACGTTCTCACGCCGTCCTGCCGCCAATTTCGCAAAATCGCACGAATATAATTAATCGAAACTTTGCGGTTGAGCGCTGCCTCACGAAGCGCTTCTTGTATGAGCTGCGGCTCATAGTGGTCTTTTTCCACCCAATTTCTGATTTCTTCCATTTGCAGCGGCGAAATGACACCCATTTCCGCTTCAAACGCCGCCGTTAGGCTCTGAATCACATTTTTTTCGTCGTTATCAGTTGTTTCAGGGGCTGACACAGGTTCTGTCAGCTCTGACAACTTTTGAAATGCGGGTGACACATCAAAAATTGCCTTTTTATCAAAATTAATCGCCAAAAGGCCTGCTTTTTCAAGACGTGACAATGACAAATTTACCTCGTCAGCGCTCAGCTCGAGCTTCGCTGCAATATCTGACGGCGCAAGGCGTGCGTCGTGAAGCAAAAATGTCCATACCGTAAAGTCGCTTACATAATCAAACAGAGCGTCAAAATGCAGAAACAGTGCGCTCGGGAGCACCACTTGCCCTTTATATTCTTCCAAAAAATCCATACTTTATTTTAACATTTTTAACTAAAAAACGGCGCGTGCCGTTTTAAAACTCTTCCAATTTTTCCATTGCGTCAAGCAATTCTTCTTCTAACGCTGCATTTTCACGCTCAAGCCGTGCGAGCGTATGCTGCCAGTCCGCCAGCAGCTCATAATCCTCATAATTTTCCGCCATTTCCGTGTTGATTTCGGTTTCCTTGCGGTCAATTTCCTCAAGTTTCTGCGAAATTTCTTCAACTCTGCGCGCGAGACGCCGCTTTTCACTTGCTTGCGCCTTGTCATCCGTACGATTGTCCGCTTTTTTATCCACCACGAGCGCTTGCTCAATTTTTTCATTTTCCTGCGCTTTTTTCTCGAGATAATAATCATAATCGCCCGCGTAGAGCCTACTTGCGTCAGCTGACAGCTCCAAAATCTGCGTCGCCACACGATTGATGAAATAACGGTCATGGCTGACAAACAAAAGCGTGCCGTCAAAGTCAATCAGCGCATTTTCAAGCGCCTCGCGGCTCTCAATATCCAAATGGTTGGTCGGCTCATCAAGCACCAGAAAATTGTCATGCTGCATGGATAATTTAGCGAGAAGCAAACGCGCGCGTTCGCCGCCAGAGAGCATGCCGACCGTTTTTTTCACGTCGTCGCCGCTGAATAAAAAGCTGCCAAGCACATTTCTAATTTCGACCTCGGGAAGCAATCGGTGCGCGTTCCAGAGCTCGTCAAGCACCGTATTTTTCTCGCCCAGATTCTCTTGCGTCTGATCATAATAGCCAATTGTCACATTGCTGCCTAGCTTCATGCTGCCACTGCGAAACGGCACTTCGCCCAAAATTGATTTCAAGAGCGTTGTTTTGCCAATCCCGTTTGCGCCAACAATTGCAAGCGAAGCGCCGCGCCTAACGTCCAGGTTGACAGGCGCTGACAAGGCTTTTTCATAGCCAATCGCCGCGTCAGTCACTTTTAAAACTTCATTTCCCGACGTTTTTTCAGGCTCAAAAACCACGCGAGCCGTTTTAGAATCAGCCATCGGCGCGTCAAGCCGCTCCATTTTCTCTAATTTTTTGCGCCTGGACTGCGCCATTTTTGTCGTTGACGCACGCACCAAATTGCGCGCCACATAATCCTCTAATTTCGCGATTTCCTTTTGCTGCTTGTCAAACGCCTTCGCGTCGCTCGCAAGCTGGCTCTCCTTTGCCGCCACATACGCCGAATAATTCCCTGCAAACCGCGTCAATTTGCCGTGCGCAAGCTCTAACGTCTCTGTCGTCACGGCGTCCAAAAAATAGCGGTCATGCGAGACAATCAGAAGCGCGCCCGCGTAATTTTTGAGATAATTTTCAAGCCATGCCAGTGTCTCAATGTCCAAATGGTTCGTCGGCTCATCAAGCACAAGG
This sequence comes from Streptococcaceae bacterium, assembly GCA_031254115.1. Classification (GTDB taxonomy): domain Bacteria; phylum Bacillota; class Bacilli; order Lactobacillales; family Streptococcaceae; genus Lactovum. Next base: position 1,217 of record JAIRUZ010000049.1, on the reverse strand, counting down.
AGTTGCGGCTTTTCAAGCAGCATTTTCGCAAGCGCGAGCCGCGTTTTTTGCCCGCCCGACAAGCTCGAAATGGCTTGCTGCCACATTGCCTCAGGAAAACGAAAACCGTTCAAAACTGCGCGAATATCAGTTTCATAGGTATAGCCACCCGCGCGGTTGAACGCTTCTGACAAACTGTCAAATTGCGCCAAGCTGTCGGGATTCCCGTCCGCCATCGCTTCTGTCAGCGCTGACAGCTTTTTTTCCATTTGCCGCAATCCGTCAAACACGGAAAGCATTTCCTCAAAAATCGTCCGATCGCTGTCAAGGCCCGCATTCTGCGCAAGATAAGACACGCTTAAATCGCGCGCGCGCGAAAATTCGCCCGCCGTCGGCTCTTCAAGCCCCACAATCAACTTTAAAAGCGTCGATTTTCCCGCGCCATTACGCCCAACAAGCGACACGCGTGCCCGATCGCCCACCTGAAAATTCAAGTTTTCAAACAACACATCCCCAGCAAAACTCCGCGAAATTCCGTTCCCTTGAAGTAAAATCATAAAAATATTATAACACAAGTCCTCAAAGCGACGATGACGCTTTATTCGTAATATTTCCATCAAAATCAGGCTTTTTCATTCGCGCAGGCAGCCACGACCACTTTTTCTGATATAATAAACACTATGAGATTTTTGATACTAGCGAACCCCAACGCGGGCTCAAAACACGGAAAGACAGTCGTGGAAAAGCTTGTGACTTACATGACGCGTGAACATATAAATTTCAAGCTTTTTTTGACCGAGCGCGCGGGTGATGAGGTACGGTTGATGAAACAAATTTTGGCTGGAGCGACTAGCGACGACCGAGTTGTCATTTCAGGCGGCGACGGAACGCTCTCTCTGGCGCTCAACCACTTGCCAGCTGACAGGCCGTTTTCCTATATTCCTGCGGGTTCTGGCAATGATTTTGCGCGTGCGATGGACATTTCGCGTGATGCTCCTATTGCCGTGTTCAAAAACTTGCAGCGCGCAACGCCCAAGGAATTTTATATCATGCACTATCAGTCGGCATCTCTCTCTGGTTTCGCACTCAACAATATCGGCATCGGCATTGACGGCGCGATTCTTGAGGCGAGCGAGCGCGGGCATGCAAAAAAGCTTGTCAATAAGCTGCATCTGCAGTCGCTCACTTATCTTTTGACAGGTTTCAATCAGATTTTTACCCAAAAAGGCTTTCCTGCG
>JAIRUZ010000013.1 GCA_031254115.1 Streptococcaceae bacterium | reverse complement strand
CACCGGTACATACGCGCGCCCCGACAACATCGCGCCCAGCATCGCCGCAAGCATCAAAAAGTCGTTGCGCCCGAAAACGAGAACCGGACGGCTCGAAGTCGCTTCTTCTGCAATCTTGGCTTGAAACTGCGCCGCCGCGTCCAGCAAGTCCAAATAGCTGTAAGCCGCATCTTTTTCAGACACCGCGACCGCCGTTAAATGCGTGCTTGCGGCTTGAATGATTCTTTCTATAAACATAGCTCTCCCCTCAAAATTCGTTGTAGATGAAATGCGCGCCGCCCGATTGCGTGTAACTATAAAGATAAACCAGCATGATAAGAATGCCCGTATACAAGAGAGTCCGTGCGATAAATTGAACCGTCGGACGTTTAAAAAAGTCTTTCATGTAAGCCACTTTCTAATCTGTTTCATATATTATACGCTTTTTTCTCCGCCAGAGATTATTTTGGCAATTGCCAGTTTGGCGTGTTTGGCGCATAAAGCGTGCGTCCGATAAAGCGCTGTGCTTCTGGGTTTTTCGGCACATAACCATGCCACGTCACATCATCTGCGCCATTATACGTATATTTCACGAGCGGATTGCCATTTGCCTTAAACAAATAATAAATCGAGAAGGTATCCGCCCACGGCACGACGCCGTCCGTTGAGTTTGAGTTTTGATAATTCCCCGCCAGCATGTAAATCTGAACGGCGGGATTAATCTTCTTGATATTTTGTACTTGATATGCGAAGTATTGCGATTTGATTTTCGGGCCATTTAGAAGAACCTCGTCAAGAGTCTGACTCGGTTGCGCGGTTGAGGCATTGTATTGGCCATCAAGCGAGATAAATTTATTGATTTTAGGAAGTTTCGTGTCGTTTGAGTAATCAATCAAATAATGCAGCACGCCCGTGCCGCCAGCCGAAAAGCCGACCATATTGAGCGAGGTGACGTTGTAATTTTGCTGAAGATAGAGCACGACGGCTTTGAGCGCCGCTTCTTGCTTCGTGCCCGAATTCGTGCCTTCTTCCATGCCGACCTCAATGGCGGGGCGCACATTATCCTTTGAAATCCGCCCTGAAACGACGACCGTCCCGTCCGTTTGTGCGACGAAGGTCAGCGCCTTACGTGCAGGAATTTTTCCTTTATTGGTAATCGCCTGCACCAGCGGATCAATCGTATTCAGCTTTCCGTCTGAACCCGTGATGAAAATCGTCGGCTCAATCGCCACCGCCGAATTTTTGGCATCCGTATGGCGCAAAAGATAGACAATGCTAACCGTGCCAAGCAAGACAATTAGCAGCACGACAAGCCCTGAAAGAATTTTTTCACGTTTCGTTAAGCGTTTGAGCATTTTATCCTCCGTAAAGTGTATTTTTTATGAATGTTTGAACATCTTTTTGTTTGGGAAGCTGACTATGAGCGACATTTGTCGGGTAAATATGAATCGAAACCGCGTTTTTATTTGCGACAAGCAGGTGATAAATCGAGAATGTGTCTCCCCAAGGAATCGTGCCGTCCGTCAGATCGCCTTTGGCGTTAGTTTTATGGCCTTCCATGAGAATAATTTTTGTCGCGGGATCAATTTTTTGGTAGTTTTTCTCAATGTACGTGTACATGGCGGTCTTGGTGTCGGGCGCCGTGGTCAAAATATGCGTTAAATTCTGCTCTTTGTAGCCAAACTTACAGGTATTATATTCGCCGTCGAGCGAAATAAATTCTTTGACGCGCGGAAAATTGGCATTTCCTGAGGTGTCAATCATGTAGTTTAGCACGCCCGTCGCGCCTGAAGAATAGCCGACAAAATTGACATAGGGAATCGTGTAATTTTCCCGCAGATAGCGCATCATGGCTTGTATGCCCTCGGAATAATGCGTCGGGTCAGACGTGCGCGGGTCGCCAACCGCAAATTCAATCATTGGCGCCGTGTCGCTCGTATCGACTTTTCCCGTCACCGTCAGCTTGTTATTGCCAGTCGAAAAACGGAAAATCTGGCCTTTGGTCGATGTCACAGACGACTGTTTTTTGATGCCGTCAATCAACCAGTCAACCTGATCGACTTTGCCGCTGGAGCCAGAAATATAAATCGTTGGCGTGATAATCGGCTTGTCAGCCGAAAGAGAGAAAGTCGTCGACGTTTTTGTGCCTGTCGTTTGCGTCGTTTTGTCATCGATGCCAGCGGGAATTTTCTTGATGCTCAAATGCGCCGCGCGAAGGAAAATAATTCCTGTCAGCGCTGACAGAATCAGCGTGACGAGCACCGTGAGAAAAATAAGACGACCATTTTTTACTAGAAATTCTTTCATTGACTTTCTTAATTTTATCATAAATTTTCAGAAAACTTAAGCGTTTTAGCTATTGAAAATCGAAAAATCAGCGGCTACAAGCCCAATGAGTGGCTCAATTGTTGCCCAATTTTCTTCTGTCAGCAGCATTTCTTCAAGGACAGAACTTTCAGCCACTTTGTCAGCGCTGACAGAAATCTGATAAGCGCGCGCTTCTTCTGTCAGCTGGGGAATGTCCTCATTTCCCGAATAATCGGGCACTAATCGGTCTAAAAGTCCGGTTTTTCGGTTGCCAGAAACAGTCGCCGTAGCGTGCTCAAACGCCTGCAGCTCACCGAGCAAAATGAGCGACTGCTTTGCGCGCGTGACCGCTGTGTAAAAGAGATTGCGCTGGAGCATGCGGCTAAAATTGCTGACGAGCGGCAAAACAACGGTCTGAAACTCGCTGCCTTGCGCTTTGTGAATCGACATTGCATAGGCGAGCGTCAGCTTATACCACTCACCGCGCGGATAGGTGAGCTCAATGCCATCAAAATTCAGGCGCAATTCGTCTTGTTTTGATTCTGAGAATTTCGCGGGAATCAGCTCGCGAATAACGCCCAAATCGCCATTAAACACGCCATCTTCGGCATTGTTAATCAGATGAAGAACCTTATCGCCTTCGCGAAACAGGGTATTTTTGTATGCAAATTCTAATTGTTCGGATTTTGGGTTAAAAACGTCTTGCAGCGTCGTGTTGAGATTGTCAATACCCGCGGTGCCCTTGTACATCGGTGCTAAAATCTGGAGCTCGAAAGGCTCATTTCCACGCGATTTCCAGGATTCTGCAATTTGGCGAATCAAATGCGGAATTTGCTCAGCATTGGCCGCAAAAAAGCTGCGATCGTTTTTTTTCTCACGCAAATCAGGCGGCAGCGTACCGTTTTTAATTGATTCTGCCAGATTCAAAATCGTTGAGGTTTCCGACTGGCGGTAAACTTTCGTGAGGCGCGTTTGCGGCATTTTTGGAAACCGAAATAAATCTGCGAAAACTTGTCCAGGCCCGACTGACGGCAGCTGATCGGCGTCGCCAACGAAAACAACTTGCATGCCCGCGGGAATCGCGCGCAATAATTTCGCGGCAAGCCATGTGTCAACCATCGAAAATTCGTCCACGATGAGCAAATCGCCAGCCAGCTCATTCGCAAAATCGTCGCCATTTTCATCGTCGGACTGAATCCCCAAATGCCTGTGAATCGTGGCCGCAGGCAGACCAGTCGTCTCAGATAAGCGTCTCGCGGCGCGTCCTGTGGGCGCTGCAAGCACAATCGGGAAAATTTCGTCTTTGTATTTTGTGTTATTAAAATTGAGCTCGATGTGATGCAGCTTTGAAAATGCGAGAATCAGACCTTGCACGATGGTCGTTTTGCCCGTTCCAGGCCCGCCAGTCAGCAGCGAAATGGGCGCGGCGAGCGACTTCGCAAGCGCTTCTTCCTGCGACGCGTCATAGGTCATGTTAAGCTCAAACGCGCTATCAGCAATCGCGTCCGCAATTTTTTCCTTTGTCAGCGCTGATAAGAATTTTTCATCGCGCTTTTTTGTGAGACATTTCACAATTCTTTCTTCGGCGTAATACAACGACGGCTCAAAGACTTTGTCGGCGGTTTTATTTGGGACTTCGATGGCCTTTTCAAGGCTCGTCAAATTGGACAGCGCGTCCTCTAACGCGTCGCTACTGATTGGTAAATCGGCGGGGCGCGCGCGCGACAGCATGTCAGCCGTCAGCTGCAAAAGCTGCATCTTTAAAAGATATGTGTCGCCCGTTTGCATGCTTGATAGCTTGAGAACGTGAAAAAGCCCAGCCTGTAAGCGATCAGGGCTGGTCGAATCAATACCTTCTTGGGAGGCTATGCGATCGGCGAGCGTGAAGCCAATACCTTCGACTTCCTGCGCGAGCTGATATGGCGCGGTTTGCAGCATTTTCAGCGCATCGCCGTGATAGCGCTCAATCAGCCGAAAATTCACAGCACTTGGCAAATTATATTTTGACAAACGGCTCAAAATGCGGTCATCGCCCGCGTTTTCAGTCAAGCGTTTGAGAAAAGAATGTCGCTTTGCAGCTGACAAAATACCTGTCAGCGCTGACGGATCCTCCAAAATCGCGTCCACCGTATCGTCAGGATACGCGTCGACAATTTTCTCAGCCGTTGATTGCCCGACGCCTGGGAATTTATCTGAGCTGAAAAATTTGACAAGGCCGCTGCGCGACGTGACTTTTGCCTTCTCATAATGCGTCACCAAAAGCTGCTCGCCGTATTTTGGGTGCGTCGTCAATTGCCCGTAAAACGTGTAATCTTCGCCCTCAATAACGTCGCCAATCGTGCCCGTCACGACGATTTCGCTGTCCGTAAAGCTGCTGTCGGTGTCCTCAATCGCCAGCAACACGACCTTGTAAAAATTTGACGGATTGCTAAAAAAAATGGAAACAATTTCGCCTGAAAACTGAAAGCCGTCCGTCATGGTTTGCGGTTCCATTCTATGAGTTTTCCATTTTCAAGAATCGTGACCGTATTGTTGTCAAGGCCGCCCGCTGCGCGCAATTCATCGATGGGAAAGCCCGCGAGATGGCGCATGCCAGCCGTGCCTGTTGCGCCGTGCCCGACCCAAAGCACCGTGTCAAAAGCTTGTGAATCCTCGTACAAACTGTCAAAACGCGCAAGAACCGCCGCAACAGATTCTGCGCCAAAAGCTGAGCCGTCAAAATCGGCCAATTGGTAGCGCGACGCCCACATTTCGTGCGGATATTTCGCGATTGCATCGTCAATTTTCATGCCCTCAACCAAGCCAAAATTCCACTCAGCGAGCCGCATATCTGGATGCAGCGGCAAATCTGTCAGGTGCAGCGCCGTGTCAATCGCACGCTTTTTCGGGCTGACAAAAACCTTGTCAAAGCTGACAGCTGACAGAAAATCGCGCACCTTTGCAATCTCCGCATAACTCTCAGGCAATAACGCCGAATCCCCAAACTGTCCCTGCAAGCGCCGCTCAAGATTCCACTGCGTCTTCCCATGCCGCACAAAATAAATTCTCATAGCGTCAATTATACCAGAAAAGGCACCACCAAGCGCTTTGAAGCACGAAAATCTAAGAATAAGAAAAACGCATTTTCATGCGTTATTTTAGTTTGTCTTTGTCGCCGTAGCTGTGTGCTTTTTCAAGTCCAGCAAAATCCTGCTGGCGAAGCGCTTCGTAAATGACAAGCGCGACGGCATTTGAGAGATTCAATGAGCGCACATGCGCGTCATTCTGCGGAATGCGGATATTTTTCTCGGCATTTTTCTGCTGAAAGTCCGCTGGCAAGCCCGTGTCTTCACGCCCAAAGAGAAAATAATGATCGCGTCCATCGTCGTAATCAAGCGTGCTGTACGATTTTTCAGCAAATTTTGACACCAAATGGAGCTGAGAATTTTCTGTCAGCTGCTCTAAAAAATCGGCCAGCTTTGCATATTCGCGCAGCTCCACCGCGTCCCAATAATCAAGCCCCGCACGTCTGACATTTTTTTCTGAAATCTCAAAGCCGTACGGCTTAATCAAATGCAGCGTCGCGTTTGTCGCCGCCGCTGTGCGCGCGATATTGCCCGTATTTTGCGGAATGCGCGGCTCAAATAAAACAATATGATTGCTCATCATTTCCCTCAATCTATAAACTAAACTATAAAACAAAAAACTGCTCTCCTCGGAGCAAAACTCAGCAAGAAGAACAGTCACGGGTTTATTTCCTTGTGTCATAACAGGTGTGGCAGAAAGAAATAATGTAGCTTAATTGTAACTTAAATGGCCTATTTTGTCAAGGGAAAAGTTACGATTTCGCATTATTTTGGGGTGTTGTTTGTGTTGTATTTGCTTGCAGGCGCCAAAAGGCTTAGAACGTAATCTGGCGTTGTGCCGTCGCTCATGCGGTATCGGGGCATTTCAAACGAATTGAGCGCGCTTGTTGCCATGTCTTCACCTTCTTCAAGCCCGATTTTATAGCCAGCTTTTTTGGCCACAGATTCTGTCAGCGCGTTAAATTTGCCAGACGGATAAACAAGCACTTGCGTATTTTGCGCAAGCATTTGGTCAAGTTTCGTCTTAGAATCTTTGACTTCATGCGTTTCGTCAGCGGCTGAAAGCGTTGATAAATCAAGATGGCTCGTCGTGTGGCTTATAAAATCAACAACGCCAGACGCTTTCATTTCTTTCATCTGCTTCTCGGTAATATAGCTCGTGTCAGCACCGCCGTAAGTCGGCAGAACGCCCGCAATCATGCCGAAACTCGCGTGCAGCCCGTATTTTTTCAAAATCGGATAGGTATAGGTGTAATTGTCCGCGTGCCCATCGTCAAAAGTCAGCCAAACCATCTTATTGGACGGCTTTTTGTTGCCTGTGAGCACCGCGGCTGCTTCGTCAGCTGTCAACGTTTGATAGCCGTTTGCTTTGAGCGCTTTCGCGATAGCATCAAGCGCCTGAGGCGTCATGTAATTGCTATTCCACGCAGGCAGCGGGTTATTCGCGACTTCGTCCGTATAATGAAACATCAAAATCGGGAGCTGATTGGGCGCGCCATTTGTCGTCAGCCAATTTGACGTGTCAAGTGTTTTGGAGGCTGACGTCGTCGCGCTTGAGGCAGCAACGCTTGAACTTTTTGCCGCCACTTGCGAGCCTGCGCTGCTCCCTGATTTCGTTGCCGTCGTTCTAGAATCAAATGGTTTTAAAATCAGCAAGCTGACAGCTGCAATCAAAATGATCGCAAGCGCGCTAAAAACGACCACCGGCGCTTTTGACTTTTTGCGTTTCCGACTGTTGCGGCTATTATACTGTCCTGCCATGTTTCACATGTCCTTTCATCCATAAAATTCCCCAAAATAGGAGATAGAGTGTCCCAAAAATCACAAACGTCCACATAAAGAAATTATCAGTTAGAACGTTTATAATCGGGTCTGTCGTCGGGTCGAAAAGCCACGTATTATCACGGAATAAAACCTTATGAAAGCCAATGAAAAACGTGTCAAACCCGACTGTTGCAGCAATTCCTGTCAGCACGACGGGAACGGCTAGCACGACTAAAATCCCGCGCCTAAAGAAAATATGCAAATGCTCGCGTAGAAATTTGACAGTTGCTATCAGCAACACGAGCGCAAGCGCAAGCGCAATGAGAAACAAGCTTTTGACTTCCGCAAAATGTGTCAGCGCTGACGGCGAATCAGGAAAATCGGGCATTTTGAGCTGTGTGACAAACGGATTCATGGAATAGTTTATCAGCACACGATAATTGTGAAACAGCTGCGTGCTGCCTAGTCCAGAGATTTCCGTCAAATTTTCGGCACGACTATCTAGCCAAAATAAAGGAACTGACAGCAGCACGGTCACAACGACGCTCGCAGCAATTGACCAGAGTATTGTCAGTCCAAACAGCACTTTATCGCGCACGCAAACCTCCTGAAACGCCAGATTCAGCACGCGCAACAATCTCGCCAAACGACTGCACGGTGAATTTGCCATTTTCATAAACGGTCTCAAGCAAATCGTCACCTGGTGCGCTTTCAGAAACAGTTTGAATCCCTTTGTCAGCGCTGACAACCTTCAAGCGGCCTGATTTGGAGACTTTGCCAGGCGTTTTTTTGTGCACATTGAGAAGCGTGCCGTCTGAAAGTTCGGCATAGCTCGCTTTGATGGCAAATCGCTCCGTGTCTCGGTCAAAACTTTCCTGCAAAAGCCCGCCGCCAGAGCCCGTCACGAGATTATCAGCCGACCAACCCAAATCTGTGAGCGTTTGATACAGTTCAACAATCGTCTCGCGCTTCATACCGTCGCCTTGAATTACGCCAACATTGTCCGCCAAAACTTTATAACCTTTGGCATTTCGCGTGTGCCCAAAAAGCGTATCCAGATGCTCAATCACTGCAATCGGCGTCTCAATCGGATTGCCCGAATCAGGCCTTAGCACGACGCGCCCTGAGCGCTTACGGATTTTTTCAAGAATATCTGCACGCCCGACAATCGCGTCAATAAAATGCAGCGTCTCAAAGCTATCAATCACAATCGAAATCGTCGTTTCAGAATCGCTCAAATCGAGCTGCGCATTGAGATAATTGGCTTCACCGTCGCCCTCGCCGTAGCTCGTTGCCACCGAATGCTCCGTCGCCCAAACCGATTTTCCGCGTCCTTTTTCGCCATAAATGCGCTCAATCGCACGGTTTGCAGCCATATTATCTGTCCCTAGAAAATGTAGCAAATGCGCCGAACCACCGCGCTCGCCCGCCATAAGGCTGGTTACGCCACGTAAGCCAAAATCATTGACCGCAAAAGGCAAATTTTCGACGTCGCCTGTTTTTTCATAAAACGCAAGCAAGTCGCGCTTCAAAAACAATTCGTTCGTCGCAATTGTCGTTGGGTACCACACGTGCATGAGCAGCGTTTCAAGCGCGTTCATCGTCGTCGCAAACCATGGCTCAGTTGATTCAATCGTGAACAAAGCCGTGCCCGTTGGCACAACGCTGCCTTCTGGCAACGCCTTGATTTTTATCGGCAAATATCCCAAATCCCGCACTTTTTCCCACACCTCGCGGTTAAAATAAGCCCGCGTGCCAAAGGTTAAATAGGCCGCTTCTTCGGCTTCATCAATCATTTCTGTCGTGACAGGTGTCAGAAAATGATCGTTTATCACCATTTGTAAGCCAAAAAAGCAGATTTCGTCAAAACGCCCGCCCGTCCGCGCTTCGCAGTAACTGTACAGCTTGGACAGACCTTTTGGATATTCTTGCCAATGCGTTAATTTGTAAGCATCAGTCGATAAAATCAAGTTCTCAGACATTTAAAACTCCCATTCTTCCAGACTGGAAACAACGTAAGTCGGCGCGTCCGGAAGTGTTGCGACTTCTTCTGGTTTTGTGAAACCTGTGGTTACTAAAAGTGTGTCAATCCCATTGTCAATGCCCGTGCGAATATCCGTCAGATAATTGTCCCCGACAACGAGCAAGTCAGATTTATCAAGTCCCATCTGATGCACGACAAGATCCGTGATAATCGCCTCAGGCTTACCAATGAACGTTGGCTCAACTTGCGTGGACGCTTTGACACACGCAACAATTGAGCCTGAGCCGGGTAAGAGCCCGTCAGACGTTGGCAAATTCAAATCGGGATTTGTTCCGATAAATTTTGCGCCACGCTGAATCGCAAAAGTGGCCGTTTTGAGCTTCTCGTAAGTCAATTCCATATCAACAGCAACAACAACATACGCCGGATTTTCACGATTTTCAACGTAGCCGCGCCCCAAAATCTCCGATTTGAGGCCATCGCCACCAATAATATAAACCGTTTTTTCAAGCCCCAGCTCGTCCATGTAATCTGCCGTCGCGCGCGACGCCGTATAAATTGACGCTACTGATGTATTGATATTAAACTTTGTGGCAAGGCGTTCTGCCACGACCTCAGGGCGTCTGGTTGTATTATTTGTCACGAAAAGATACGGAATCCCAGCCGCTTGCAAGCGGTGAATAAAATCCTCGCCCGCGGGAATGCGCCCTTCACCGAGATAAATCGTGCCGTCAAGGTCGATAATATAGCCCTTATAGTCTTTATGCTTAAGCATGTCGCCACCTAATTTCTAATTGACAATCTTTGTCATTGATTTCATGATATGTGTGTAAGCCGTCCTGATAAATAGAAACCTCTACATTGCTGTCAGGGCGGACTTCGTGGTTGTATTTGATGTCTATTTTTTCGGGCGTGTGCGCTGACAGAAAGTCAAAACCAAGCGGCGAGAGCGCGTAGTCGATATAGACCGCATTATTGACGTGCTGATTGCTGTCAATGTCCGCATAGCGGACGCCAAGTGTTTCTGTCAGCGGCTTTTTTTCTGTCAGCTGCTCTGACAGAAAGTGATGGCCGCGTTCGATTTTTTTGTCAAATGTCGCCGCGTACGGCGCAACGATTTCTTCGTTAATTTTATCAACATGTCGGCTGTCAAAGTCCATCAGCACCCACGTGGAGTGAATTTTGAGCAATTCATTGCCGTCAGCGTCGTAAAACCAAAAGTCGCGGTAACAGAAAATTTTATTGTAGCTGACAGCTTCGGTCTCAATCGTCACGGTTTCTTTAAAATGCGGCAAGCGCACAATCGAAAGCGCGTATTCTGTCACAATCCAGACTTTGTTGAAATGCTCAAAAACCCAGTCGTCGCTTCTATCAAGCGCAACAGATTGTTTGCCTGAAACCTCAAGCGCAACTGCGAGCGCGCTTGAAATCTGCAACTTCTGTGTTGAATCCGCCATGTAAAATGGCACTGTAAATGTCGTCGAATATTTTTTGCCCATTATTTTCCTAGAAAAATTTGATTGTATGCCGCTTGAGAGCTCAAACGATCGAGGTCAAGCGCGCCTGAGTAGCCGGACAGCGTGCCTTTTGCCGTGTATTGCTGCAAGACAAAAGGATAGCTAAGCCCGGTTGCAGCTGTGTAAGTGCCGTCATCTGTCAGTCCATAGCTTGCCACCCAAATAGCCGAAAAATTGCCCGTTATGAGCTTGTTCTCACTGATGAAAGCGGCGTAGCTGTAAAGTCCGATTTTAGTTGCTGGCACGCCAAGTTTGACGAGCTCATTTTTATAAGCCAAGAGACCTGCGTTCAGATTTGTCATTGAGACAGCTTCCGCATCAATCCAGTAAAAAGTCGGCTGATACGCTTTTGCATTTTCATAAAAGGCTTTCGCTTGCGCAATCATATCAGCTGTCGATTTGCCGTCCACGTAGGCATAAGCTGCGACAGGGATGCCGCGACTTTGCAGCTGCGTCATATGATATTTGTATTGCGTGTCAACGCCTGCGCTCGTGATAGTCGCTGAAGCCGTCTGTTTTGTTCCGTGTTGCACGCGAACGATTGCCCCGCTAATCGCACCCGAAAGCTTGTCGTAGTCAATCGCAGTGTGTGCTTGAAAGGCGGAGAGATCCACGACTGGCTTTTTCAAATCGAAGGTGCCCATGCTGAATTCAGATTTGAGCGCGGGAAGTTTTGAAAACGGCGCCCCATTTTCAAGCGTTTGTGCCGATTGCCACGCGCGAAAGCCCAAAATACCGCCCAGCAGCATTAAAATTGCGAGAATTGCCCCGAAAAACGGGACAGGTTTTAATCTCGTGACCGCAGAAAACGGCGCTTGCTTAGGTTGACGTTTGCTTTTACTCATATCTCTATTTTATCACAATTTGTCTAAATCGCCGAGAGTGACCAGTTTGGGACTTGCGAGCAAATCGCTCGGATGAATGCCTATTTTGCCTTCTGGAATTTCAGAAATACCGAGCTTTTCATAATATAAAGTCCAAAAATCGCCCTCAAAATGCATGGCTTCGAGCGGAAAAATAGCCGCGGGAAACGTCCGCGCGATAAAATCTGAACAATAATAGCTATTTTCTGACTGAATAAAGCTAAAATTATACGGCAAATCAAGTAGCGCACGCATTTTTGTGAGAACCGCGTCAAAATCAATCATCTTTTTCAGCCGATAGAGCCCGAATAGTTTAGAAACTTCTGCTTCTTCGCGGGCAACAAAAGCGCTCAATTCTTCTCGCGCGACGCCCAAATGCGGATTCGCATTCCATACAAAAAGGCCGCGCGGCGTGACTTCAAGCATACCGACGTGGTCATATTGCGCATGCGTTGCGTCCTTACTAGAAGCGACAATGGCCGCGCCCCAGTCAGATTCAATGCCCGAAACGCCAATCAAATCGCCAGTTTTCAGCCGTTCATTTTTCATAAAATGCGCGCCTGAACAAGCGTTTTTCTAAGACGCGCCGCCAAAAAAGCGCCAACGATGCCTTGAAGCGGTGTGGTGATGACGAAAGGCAAAAAGCCAGCCGTGAGTGCAGTAGTCCAGTTGTGCACGTAAATATTGAGCCAAAGCGTTCCGAGCCCCAGCACGACGACCGTCAAATAAAGCGCAGCTAAAAGCGCTGTGAGGCCTGTTTTCTCACGCAATTTCTCGCTTGTGAGTCCAATAAGAAAACTGACGATAGGAAAAGCGAGAATATAGCCGCCCGTATTTCCAATAACGATGCCAAAACCGCCCGAAAAGCCCGCAAATACAGGCGCGCCAATTGCACCGAGCAGCACATAAAGAAACGTCGCGAGCGTGCCGTATTTTTTGCCGAGCAAAACAGCGACAAGCGTGATGCCAAAGGTCTGTGCGGTGTTTGGCACGAGCGGAAATGGAATCGTCACTTGTGCAAGTATTGCGATGAGCGCTGCGCCAAGCGCTGAAAAAAGCCAAGACTTCAAATCTTTCATAGTTTTAGTTTAACATACTCTGAAATTTTTTCAGTGAAATTAACTTATCATGTGTCAAGCAAAAACTCGGCGAAAACTTCATTTCCAAGCTCAAAGCCGCGTTCTGTCAGCCGCAAAATCTGTCCGTCATAGCTGACAAGATCTGTTTTTGCCAGTTTGTCAACCACGTCGCCGTAAACCGCGCTAAATGACTGTGAAAATTTTGCGTCAAACGTTGCAACAGAGACGCCAGTCGCTTTTCGCAAGCCCAAAAACAGCTCTTCTTCCATTTTTTGGTGTTCGGTGAGCGTGTCAGCCGTGACGCGTTTATCCACCGAATTTATGTAATGTTGAATCGGACCATGATTTTTGTAGCGCACGCCATTCACATAGCCACTCGCGCCAGCGCCCACGCCGTAATATTCGGCATTGTCCCAATACGTGAGATTGTGTTTGCTCTCAAAGCCAGGCTTTGAAAAATTGGAAATCTCGTAATGTCCGTAACCTGCGGCCGTCAGCTGACTGACGATGTACTCGTACATGTCGGCGGCACGATCATCTGTTGGCAAGTTCAATTTGCCCATGCGCTCAAGCTGCATGAAGCGCGTGTGGTCTTCCAAAATCAAGCCGTAAAGCGCAATATGCGGCAAATCAAGCGCGAGAAACTGCGCCACATCACGTATGACATCATCAAGCGTCTGGCCTGGCAAGCCGTAAATCAAATCGACGGTCAGATTTTCAAATCCTGCCGCGCGAAGCCGTGTCAGAGCTGACAAAGCCTCATCTGCCGTCTGATTTCGTCCGATTTTTTTGAGTAAGCGATTATCAAATGTCTGAACGCCAACGGACACGCGGTTCACAGGGCTGTCAGCGAGAGCTGAAATCATTTCGTCTGACAAATCACCCGGATTTGCCTCAACCGTGATTTCCATATCTGCCGTGTCTGACAATACTTCTGTCAGCGCTGACAACAATTTTTTCATCTGCTGAGGCGATAAAACCGTTGGCGTTCCGCCGCCAATATACAACGTTTTGAGGTTAGAAATTGTGTAGCCGCGCCATTCGTCAATCAGCGCCTCCAAATACGCGTCCACGGGCTGGCCTGCGACCACGACCTTCGCAAAATCGCAATAATAGCAAATTTGCGAGCAAAATGGAATGTGAACATAGGCGGCTTCAGGCTTTTTCATGGCGTTTCCTCCCCAAAATCACCGCGCTCAAGCACACATTCATCCCAATCACATAAATCGAAAACGCGAGACTTTCAAAATTCCAGTGCTCAATTGCAAAAAAAGTGGTCGCAGTCGCAAACAGGCCGAGCGTAAACGGCACAGCGCTTTCAGTTTCTGGAAATTTCCACGCTTTTCTAAAAGTCGGAACAGCAGCCAAAAAATCGGCTGCCATAGACAGCCAAATCGCAAGAATTGCATCTTTTGTTGACAAAAATACGAAAAATGCGAGGAGCGACGCGGCTCCGCAAATCCAGTCAAAACGCGTGATTTTCCAATGATTTTTGCGTTGTGCGCCTGAAAAACTTGCGAGAAAGATGATAAATGGCGAAAATCCCGCCATGAAAACGGGCAAAGCCGCCCAAGTCACGCCGCTCGAAATCGCCGCAACGCTTGCTACAATGGGCGCAAGACTCCACAAAAACCACGTCACACGATTGGGCATCACGCGCCCGCGCACCGTCAAAATCGCATATTGACACGCCGAAAACAGCGAAATCGCCGCGCCCAAAAGAACTAAATATTTCATTTACATAAGTATAACAAAAAAGTGAAGTCGGTTGGTCTGATGTGAAAAAAACAAGCCCATTTGGGCTTGTTTTATTTTTTATACGTAAATCCGAGTTTTTCGCGAATCGTTTTTATCATGGTTTGATACGTCACGAGAAGATCGATTGCGGGCGCGCCGTAGCCGATTTCTGCGAGCAGCTCGCGGAGTTCTGCTTCTGTCAAACGTGCCAATTTGTCTTCGGCAACGAAAAGATGGGCGTCAAGTGAACGCGCTTCAGGGCTCAAACTCATGCTTGATACATTTCCAAAAGGCCGAGGAAGCTTTCAGCGTCAAGGCTTGCGCCGCCAACGAGTGCGCCGTCAATATTTTCTTTTGCCATGAGTCCTTCAATCGTCTCAGGTTTCACAGAACCGCCATATTGGATGCGAACGGCTTCTGCGGTTGCGTCGCCATAAAGATGGCGAACGACATTGCGTATCACGCCGCACGTCTCGTCAGCGATTTCGTTCGTCGCTGTCTTGCCTGTGCCGATGGCCCAAATTGGCTCGTAAGCGATGACAAGTGTCGCCACTTGCTCTGCTGTCAGTCCTGACAGACCTTTTTCGATTTGCGCTGTGACCCATTCAGCTGTTTTGCCAGCTTCAAACGTCTCAAGACTCTCGCCGCAACACATAATCGGCGTCACGCCAGCTGCAAGCAGCGCTTTTGCTTTCAAGTTAATATCTTCGTCGGTCTCGTGAAAATATTCACGACGTTCACTGTGACCGATAACCGCGTATTCAATGCCTTCAGCGGCCAATTGCTCCGCTGCAATCTCGCCCGTGTATGCGCCAAAACCTTTGTAATAAACGTTTTCAGCAGCGACTTTGAGTGCTTTATCACCGTGATGTTTCAGCGGCACGAGATAGAGGGCAGGCGCCGCGATAGCAACGTCCACTTTGTCCTCAGACGGCAATTTGCCAGCGACTTCTGCTGTGAAAGCAAAAACGTCTTTGAGTGTTTTATTGAGTTTCCAGTTGCCCGCGATAAACGGTTTACGATTGCTCATGTGATATGTCTCCATTTCAATTTTGATAGACTAATTATAGCATTTTGTGATAAAATTTACAGTATGGAAAAAGAAAATTTTTTGGTTTCGGGTTACACGAAACGTGCGTCAAAGGGAATTTATCGTGTCGCGTTTGAAAATGGTGTTCTGTCAGGGCTGACAGAACTTGCGGAGATTTCGGGGCCGACGTATGTCACGACTGACAAAGCCGGGCACATTTACGCGGTTGCGGCTGACGATGCTGGAAATGGCGGTACAGCCGCGTTCACAGCTGATGGCCAGCTGATAAATGAAAGCCTTGCGCCTGGCGCGTCAAATTGTTATGTCAGCGTTGACGAGGCGCGTCAGCTCGTTTATGCCGCGAATTACCACGAGGGCGAAGTCCGCGTGTACAAAATTCTCGAAAATGGCGCGCTTGCACTTTCTGACACCGTGAAACACGCCGCTGACACGGTCGGGCCAAAGCCTGAGCAAAAAGGCGCGCTTTGCCATTTTGCGGCGCTCACGCCTGACAAAAAGCTCGCCGTTTGCGACCTTGGAAATGACAGCATTTTCGTCTATGACGTCGCAGCTGACGGGAAATTGACCGCCTACAGCCGCTATCAGTCGGCGTCAGGATCTGGCAGCAGACATCTGGCTTTTGCGACCGACGGCACGCGCGCCTACCTCGCCTGCGAGCTTGACTCGACCGTCGAAGTTTTGTCCTATGAAAAGGGCCGCTTCGCACTTCTTCAAAAAATTTCGACATTACCCACGGATTACGACGCTTTTAACGGCGTTGCTGCCATTCGCCTGTCGACTGACAATCGTTTTCTCTACGTGAGCAATCGCGGGCACGACAGTATCGCCGTTTTTTCTGTCAGTGCCGACAAAATTTCGCGCGTTGAAATCGTCAAGACGCAGGGCCACATTCCGCGCGATTTCAATTTCAACAAAACGCAAGATTATCTCATCGTCGCCCATCAGGAGTCTGACAATTTGTCCGTCTTGAAACGCAATAAGGAAACAGGGCGCTTGGCTCTTGTCAGCTCCGACTTTCAAGCCCCTGAAATCACCTGCATCCATCCGATTTAAAACGCTCATCAAAAACGCCTCGGTTACGAGGCGTCATTTTTTCCAATTTCTTGCACGCATTTCGTCTTGTTTCATCTGCGCGAGAAGCGCGTCAATACCGTCAAACTTTACCATGTCGCGCAATTTATCAAGCCAGAGAACCGTGAGATTTTCGCCGTAAATTTGTGCGTTGAAGTCAAAAATATGTACCTCAATCGTGGTGTCTTTCGCGTCAAAGGTTTCATTGACTCCAATCGACGCAAAACCGCGCAAACGCGCGCCGTCGCGCAGCACATCGACGACGTAAACGCCCGAACTCGGTACGTGCACGTAGTCTTTGATGACAAGATTTGCAGTTGGATAGCCAATTTCGCGACCGCGCGCAAAACCGTGCACGACGAGGCCAGAAATCTCATAATCATAGCCCAAAAGCTGATTCGCAGCCCGAATCGCGCCCATTTTAATTGCCTCACGAATGCGCGTCGAGCTGATTTTGCCCGTCGTGTCGGTGATTTCGGGAATGACAATCACTTTGTAGGCGGCCGTCGACGTCAGCGCACGCATATCGTGGCCCGTTTTGTGGTCAAAACCCGTGACGACAAACTTCGGATTGAATTTTGCGATGACTTTTTCCTCAAATTCGTGCGCCGTCAAGCTTGAGAATTTCGACGACAAGGACTGATAATATAATAAATCAACGCCATTTTCAGCAAATAAAGCGTCGCGTTTGGCGTCCGACGTGAGTTTCAAAAGCATCTCGTGCTCAAATTTTTCAAACGTCAGCGTCGGTTTTTCTGGAAAGGTCAAGACGGCAATTTTGAGCGCATTGGCTGCTGCAAGTTCGCGCGCTTTGGTAAACAGCGCTTGATGGCCTTTGTGTAAGCCGTCAAAATAGCCCAAAACAAGCACCGTCGGTTCTGTCAGCACAGGCTCATTTTCATTAAACTGAAAAATTTTCATAACGCCTATTTTACCACTTTTTTTGGCTTATAAAAGCTGTCGCGCTTTTCTAAGATCGCAATCAGCTCACCCGCACAAACGCCCGCAATAATTGCTCCCTCGTGCTCGCTGCCATCAGCCGCGATAAATTTGCCCTGACAGACATCGCGCGCTTCGTCAGCTGACAATTCGCGTTTTACAAGCCCTGAAACGGCTGTAATCAACGGTTGAAGCGTAAATTTTCCGTCAGCAATCTCGTCAAGCGTGTGCGCGTCCTCGAGAAAAAGCCCATTTGCCATTGTGCGCGTCAGCTGCGACATGTGGCCCGCAAAGCCCAGATTTTTGGCAACGTCAACCGCAAGCGTGCGCACGTAGGTTCCTTTGCTGCACGCCACGCGAAAGCTGAATTTGGCGCAATTTTCCACAAAAATCAGATCCGAAGTACGCGCAAAATCAGTGATTTCAACGCTTCTCGCCGCGCGCTCAATCGTCAAGCCTTGTCTAGCGTACTCGTACAGCCGTCTTCCGTTCACTTTCACGGCAGAATACATAGGCGGAATCTGCGAAATAACGCCCAAAAACTGCGCGAGCGCAGCGTCTATTTTCTCCTCAGAAATCCCGAAAACAGGCGTCACGTCAATAACAGCGCCCTGTGCATCTTCTGTTTCCGTCGAAAATCCGAGCGTAATTTCGCCCTCGTAAATCTTGCCGCCCGTGTCCATATATTCCAAAAGTCGCGTCGCTTTTCCCACGGCAACAGGCAAAACGCCTGTCACTGCAGGGTCAAGCGTTCCGCCGTGCCCGACTTTTTTTGTCTTCAAAATACCGCGCAATTTTGCGCAGACATCCATCGAAGTCCAGCCTGCAGGCTTATTGACATTGATAATTCCATTCATGGGGCTATTATACCACACACAATTTGTCTAAAAGTGTTAAAATTAAGCTAAGAAAGGCAAGGAAATTATCATGACAAAAGGCGCTGTGCCTGAGCAGCTGACGCATCTCGGAGCGTTTGAAATCAGCTTTGAAATGCTCAAACTTGCACAAAAAAATCAGAAAAACAATATCTTTCTCAATGCCGGCCGCGGCAACCCAAATTGGATCAACACCAAAGCCCGCTTGGCGTTCAATCGCCTCGTTGAGTTCGGCATCAAAGATTCGCTGCGCACGATTAACGAGCACGACATGGCAGGTTACACACAGCTTCGCGGCATCGCACAGCGTTTTGAGGCCTTTTTGGATCCCGAGGAAAATCGAATTGACGAATTTTTAGTGGACGCGCTTAGCTATTGCCGTTTGGAGCTGCATTTGACGCCCGATGCGCTTGTCAAAGAACTTGTGGACGGCGCGATTGGCAATAATTATCCAGTGCCAAGCCGCGTGCTTTCAAATACCGAAATCATTCTGAATCGTTATCTTGAAAAAGCGCTTTACGGCGGTGCGCAACTCGCCAATCACACCCAAATTTTTCCGACTGAAGGCGGTACAGCGGCTATTGTTTACCTTTTTAACTCGCTCAAATACAATCATCTCATCAAGCCAGGCGATAAAATCGCGATTAACACCCCCATTTTCACGCCATATTTGCAAATTCCAGAGCTTCAAGAATATGATTTGGTTGAGGTTTTATTGAATTCTGACGAGAAAAATCACTGGAATATTTCAGCTGACGAAATTGACAAATTATCAGATCCGTCGATTAAAGCCCTTTTTATTGTCAATCCGTCAAATCCGGGCTCACGGGCGTTTAGTCTGTCAGCGCTGACAGAAATCGAGAAAATCATCACAAAAAACCCAGCTCTCATGATTATCACGGACGATGTTTACGGCACATTTGCCAAAGATTTTCAGTCAGTTTATGCTGTTGTGCCGCGAAATACGATTTTGGTTTATTCGTTTTCAAAACTCTACGGGGCAACTGGCTGGCGTTTGGGACTGATTGCGCTGCGAAAAGACAATATTTTTGATGCAATGCTCAAAAAGCTGCCCGAAACGGAGCGCCAAGAGCTTGACACGCGCTATGAAATCATCACGAAACACCCGCGCAAATTGCCGTTTATTGAGCGCTTGGCGGCGGATTCGAGGTCGGTCGGGCTTTACCATACGTCTGGGCTTTCTACGCCGCAGCAAATTATGGAAGTTCTGTTTTCTCTGACGCATCTCGTCATGCGCGACCGCGAAGACGCGTATTTCACGGCTTGCGAGAATTTAGTGGCACTTCGTTATGAGGATTTACATCAGGCGCTTAAAATTCAGCCTGACGAGTCCCCCGAAAATGCAAAATATTATTCGCTTATCAATATTTATCATTTGGCAGAAACGCGCTACGATGCAGATTTCAGACATTATTTGGAAGCGAATTTCGATCATTTGGATTTCTTGGTAAATTTAGCTCAAAAAAATGGCGTTGTGCTCATGGATGGGATGGGATTTGGCGCGGGCGACGGCACGCTGCGCATCTCGCAAGCCAATTTGCCGACCGAAGATTATTACCTGATTGGCAAGCAAATTCTGGAACTCCTTGGAGAATATCACGCCGACTATCAAAAAACGCTCCATTGAGCGTTTTTATTTTATCAGTTCCTGGTAGCGAAAACAGCTGGTGAGGTGGTCGTTGATGACGCCTATGGCCTGCAAATACGCGTAGATGACGGTGGTTCCTGTAAATTTAAAACCGCGCCTTTTCATATCTTTAGAAATTTTGTCCGAGAGCGCGTCAGACGCTGGGATTTCGTTGTCAGCGCTGACAGCATGCTGCACGGGCGCGCCGCCCACAAATCCCCACAAATAGGCGTCAAAGCTGCCAAACTCATCTTGAACCTCAAGCACTTTTTGCGCATTTGTGATGGCGGCAGCGATTTTCAAGCGATTGCGAATGATTCCCGCATCTTGCATCAGCTGCTCAAATTTGGTAGCGTCGTACCGTGCGACTTTTTCTAGGTCAAAATTATCAAACGCCGCATAAAAATTTTCCGTTTTGTTCAAAATCGTGTTCCAGCTGAGCCCCGCTTGGTTCAAATCCAGCACCAATTTTGCAAAAAGTTCGCGGTCATCGTGTAAAGGCGTGCCCCAAAATGTATCGTGATACTGGCGCATTTTGTCAGATGTTTCGCACCAGGTGCAACGTAGTTTTTCATTTGTCATAATTCTAATTATGTCAACTTTCTTTTTTCGTAATTGGCGCCACACTTGCGAGCAGCTTTTTGAGTCCGATTTCTGGGAATTTGATTTTGAGCTCGGTATTTTTCCCCATGCCATCGACGGCTAACACGTGGCCATCGCCCCACTTTTTATGCTGGGCAATGTCGCCAATTTCCCATGAAATCAGCGGTTTTTCGTCGGCCATAGGTGTATTTGCGCCGCGATTGAGTCCAAAATCAGCTTTTCGTTTATGCAGCGCGTCGGTCATTGACAAGCCGCTTGCAAAGCGCGGACTGCCGCTCTTATTGGCATAGGTAACGGTCGTTTTGTGAACTTGTCCTTGATAATCGAGCGTTTTTTCTTCGATTTCGCCGATAAAACGGCTCGCACGATTGTAACTCGAGCGCCCGTAAAGCGTTCGCGAATTGGCATTCACGAGATAAAGCTGCTGCTCGGCACGCGTGATGCCGACGTAGGCGAGGCGCCGCTCCTCCTCGATTTCCTCCATATCGTCCATCGATAGGCTCGACGGAAAGACGCCTTCTTCCATGCCGACAATGAAAACCGTCGGAAATTCAAGGCCTTTTGCGGCGTGCAAGGTCATCAGTGTGACATTATTTGGCTCAATTTCGTAGCTTTCGTCGTCTGTGTCTGCCACGAGCGACAAATCGTTCAAAAAGCGCGACAAACGCTCAAGTCCATTTTCGTCAATCTTTTTGCCTGTTTCCTCGTCAAACGCGCCACGATCATAATCATCAAAATTTTTCGTGACCGAGAGAAATTCTTCAATATTCTCAATGCGTGCCTGCGATTCCAGCGTATTTTGCACTATCAGCGCTGACAAATAGCCCGTGTCTTCTAATAATTTTTCAGTCACGTCGGACAAATTGTCAGACATCAGCGCCGTCTTTCGCAAATTATCCAAAATTACGCCGAGGCTTGTCAGCTCTGACAGACTTTTTCCTGAAAGTTGCGAGAGCATCAAATCCTGCAAGCTGTCAGCCATTGTGCGCTCCTGACTGACAGAAAATGCACGCAATTTTTCAATGGAGCCTGGCCCCACGCCGCGCTTGGGCTCATTGACAATGCGTTCAAAGCTGATATCGTCGCGGCTGTTCGCGATAACGTTCAGGTACGCAATCACATCGCGGATTTCTTTTCGCGCGTAAAACTTCGTGCCACCGACCATGCTGTACGGAATATCTGATTTCAAAAGCGCTTCTTCAATCGTTCGCGACATGGCGTTTGTGCGGTACAAAACTGCAAAATCCGAGAATTTTTGACTCGCATTTGCCACCGAATTACGAATCGTTTGCGCCACAAAATTGGCCTCTTCGCGCTCGTCATTCGCACGGAAATAAATGATTTTCGCGCCGTCTTCTTTAGATGTCCACAAATTTTTTGGCTTGCGATTCACGTTATTTTTAATCACACTGTTAGCCGCCGTCAAAATATTGCCCGTCGAACGGTAATTTTCCTCGAGCAAAACGACTTTGGCATCTGGATAGTCTGTCTCAAAATCCATGATATTTTGCATGTTAGCGCCACGCCAGCCGTAAATTGACTGATCGGCATCGCCCACGACGCAAATATTGTGAAAACGTGATGCCAAAAGCTGCACAAGCTGATATTGCGCGCGATTCGTGTCCTGATATTCATCCACGTGAATAAACTGATAACGCCCCTGATAATACGTCAAAACCTCCTCGTGCTCCGTGAAAAGCCTGAGCGTCTGCATAATCAAATCGTCAAAATCCATCGACTCCGCACGGCGCAATTCCTTCTGGTAGGCCTTGTAGAGCTTTGCTACGACCAGCGTGTAAGGATTTCTGGCATCTGCCGACTTTTCGTAATCAGTCGCTGAAATCAGATCATTTTTCGCGTTTGAAATCGTCCCCAAAACAGCCTTGGGGCTCCATTTTTTCGGGTCCAAATTTGCCTGTTTGAGCAGACGTTTCATCAGCGTTTTTTGCTCGCCTGGATCGACAATCGTGAAATTGCGCGAATAGCCGATAGCTTCCGCATCGCGTCGCAAAATTCGCACACACATGCTGTGAAACGTCGCAATCAACGCGTCGGAAGCCGCAGGATTAAGCGCCACCGCGCGTTCGCGCATTTCTCTGGCCGCTTTATTCGTGAACGTAATCGCCAAAATATTCCACGGATTAACCATGCGCTCCTCAATTAAATACGCGATTCGGTGCGTCAGAACGCGCGTCTTTCCAGAGCCCGCGCCCGCCATAATCAAAAGCGGCCCCTCAGTCGCAACAACCGCCGCCGCCTGCTTCGCGTTCATTCCTTTAAGTAAATCTGTCATATAAGAATTATAACAAAAAGTTCGTCTTAGCGCTCAGAAGTACAGGAGAAGATCGTGTAATTTTCCAGCTATTCTTGCCCGACTGAGTCATAAAAAACCTATCGCAAATATCGGTAGGTCTCCTTATAGCTTAAAATAGAAAGCGAAGAATTTACTTGAAGTGCTATTAATTTAGTTTAAATCTCGCTTCAAATTGACTTTAATCAACGGGATAATTTTTGTATGATTTATAAATTTATAACCCAAAAATAAAACAATAAATAGCGGAATGGCCAAATAAGTCGTAATAATGGCCGCCCAATTCCAATGGAAAAATGAACCAGAAAAGTTTTTAGTCCCAGTGCCTTGGCCTAAAGTGATTGCGACGGACATGGCAAATGCAATTATAGGACCTGCTGGAAACCATTTAGCTCGATATGGAAGTTCATCTAAAAAATGACCTTGTTTAATAAAAGCTCTCCGAAATCGAAAGTGAGAAGTTGCAATGCCAATCCAGGTCAAAAATCCCGCTAATCCTGACGCAGCCAAAAGATAATTGTAGAAACTAATCCCAAAAATACTCGTAGTAAAAGCAAATAGACCAATAAGAGTGGTAATTATTACAGAAAATGATGGAACGCCACTCTTATTTCTCGTTTTTGAAAAAATTTCAGGAGCAAAACCTTCTAATGACAAGGAATACAGCATGCGCGATGCGGCATATAGCCAAGAATTAGCTGCTGAAATTACAGAGGTTAAAATTACCGCATTCATTACAGAGGCCGCCGCCGCAAGTCCTGCACGTTCAAAAACCAGTGTAAATGGTGAAATAGAAATATCACCATTTGTAGCAGCTTTAAGCAAATAAGGATTTTTGTAGTAAATCAAGGCTCCAATAATGAATATAGTGAAAAAGTAGAACAGAACGATTCTCCAAAAAACTTGTTTAATTGCAGCTGGAATCGTTTTTTCAGGATTTTCAGATTCCCCCGCCGCAATGCCAACAATTTCGGTGCCCTGAAATGAGAAGCCAGCAATCATGAGAACAGCAAGCATACCGCTGAATCCGCCCACAAAACCTCCATTCCCATTTGCGGAAAGGTCTTTCATAACATCAAGATTCGGTTGATGAATAATACCGATTATAGTCAGAAATCCAACAATAAGAAAAGTAACGACTGCAATAACTTTTATCATCGCCATCCAAAACTCTGACTCTCCATAGGCACGTGCCGAAATCAAATTTATTGAAAGAATGAGAAGAATTGTGAAAGCTGACCAAACCCAAACGGGAAGACTTGGAAACCAGAATTTCATGACCAATCCAACAGTAGCCACTTCCACTGCAATCGTTATAGCTGCACTAAACCAATAATTCCAGCCAATTGCAAATCCAAAAGCTCTATCTACATAACGAGCCGCAAACGTTGAAAAAGAACCAGAAAGAGGTAAATAAGAGGACATTTCTCCTAATGATGTCATAAGAAAGAAAACCATAACTCCTATAACAGCATAGGCCGTTAAGGCACCAAATGGACCTGCTTGCGAAATGGTAGCACCCGAGGCTACAAACAGACCTGTGCCAATTGTTCCCCCTAAAGCAATCATGGCGAGATGGCGTTGTTTCATCCCTCTTTTAATATTAGTTTGTTTTAAATTTGAATTATTTTTCATACTAGCTTTTCTCTTTCTTTTTAACTTAATCATTTCTTTTTCAAATATTTTCTACATGTTAATAAAGTCATAATAGTATCCAAAACAATAAGATAAACGGGGAAGGCAACCTCTGAATACGTGAAAGATTGAAGAGTAAACAATCCGGTCAAGGTAGAAACTAATCCACTTGCAAACGGAGCTGGACTATCAGTATGCGGGTGCTTCCAAGCATTCAAAATCGTTGGAATACCAGCTGCAGCATCTGCAATAATCGAAAGTGCTATTGTAATGTTAGGGTCTCGAGATGCGGCCCACACAATTAAAGCCAAAATAGATGATAACCCACAAATTAAATCTATACGCGTTAATTCAAAATAATGCTTTTTTGTGAAAAAAGAAGCTATAAATATTAGAAATGGCATAAAACCAGACATGAGAACAGGTACTTGTGACCACGATATTTGATAAGTCAGACTTGCAAAAGCAGCAAGAAAAGGGGGAACGCTCCATAAAAACCAACTAATTCTGTTTGGCTGAACCTTCCCTTGAACCGTGTCAATCACATAACGCGTATTAAAGAACAAATAAATTATCGCACCAACTATTACTAAAATTTGCATAAAATTCTCTTTCAATTTTAAAAAAGATAAACAGAAAAATAAAACGGCATAACTTCAAAGAATGAAGTTATGCCCCAAACTTATTTAGTTTTTTCCAATACCATTACGGATTTAGGTACATCAAATTTTGGAGACATTAACCCATATAAAGTCCAACCAAAAAGAATTACCACCGCACTCATCACTATTGCTTGAGTACCAGCTTGCGTAATTGCATATACACTATATACGCCAGCCACAAACGCAACAACGGTGTTTCTAGATTGCTTCTTTGGGCTTGAGGTGCCATCAATTTGTTGCATGGTTCGCAATGATCCCATACTCAAAATATAAGGGATAACGTTTGTAATAACAGCTAAATTTACGAGAAGAGTGAATTGGGCAGATAAATTGGGACTAATTGAACTAAAAGCCATAACAGCTTCGATTATTAAGGCTATAATCATTCCCATTATAGGCACTTCATGAGATGTTACTTTCTTGAAAATGTTTGGGTAATATCCTTCTTGTGCAGAGGATCTAAATAACTCAGCTTGTGTAAATTGCCATGTTGTTAGTGAACCAAAACATGAAATAATCATCAGACCAATTACAATCGAGCCAATAGTAGGATTGAACATGTGAGCAAATACCAAACCAAATGGAGCAGTTGAACTAGCTAGATCCAAGTTTGGCACAATCCCTTGAACAATATTAGTTGAAAGAATATATAAAATCGCAGCTCCAATCGTTCCACCCAAGACAGCAATGGGTAAATTTTTCTTTGGATTCTCGACTTTATCCATATTGACAGCTGCAGATTCTAATCCTAGAAATGCCCAAAGGGTAATAGATATAGATTTTCCTAAACCTGAGAATAATCCATAATGATGCGGATTCCAAGCTGCTACATACATAGCTGGGTGGAACCAAAACCAGCCACCAAAAATTATAACGCCAACAGGAACTAAGATCCCCAAAATAGTGAAGTTGGAAATTCGTCCTGTAATTCCAGCACCACCAAAATTAAGAATAGTCGATAAAACTAAAATTAAAATTATCGTTAACACAATTTCTATCGGTGTTTGATTCCACTTAAATAAAGCATCTAAATACCCAACTACTGACGTAGCAATAGCAACGTTAGTTACCAAACATGAGATTCCATAATTGTAATTGGCCATAAATGCACCTGCTTTTCCATAGGAATATTCAGCAAGACCGCCCATTCCACCCCCTTTTCGAGTAAACATTCCTGCCTGTGAAAATCCATAAGCAATGAACATAGCACCAATTGCAGTAACAAGCCAACTTAAAATTGAGATTGTTCCAACTTGAGCAAGATTTGCAGGCAACATTATGATGCCAGAACCCATCATATTAATTGCCGTAATAATCGTGAGCTGCATGACTCCCATTTTTTTATTTTCCATTTTTATTACTCCTCATTTCCTTCTTTGTCCAATACATAACCATAGGCAATTTGCTTACCTGCCTCTTCTTTAAAATAAACGCCTTGAATTTCTGGAGAAAACCCTGGAAAACGGTTAATTCCCATCTCAAGAATCTGGAAATATTTTTTTGCAGTGTCTGTCCAAACCTCGCCTGGCGCAATCACAAAAATTCCAGGCGGATAAGGTAAACCTCCCTCTAACGCTACTCTTCCTTCGATTTCAGACAAAGGAATAAGCTCTGCATTGTTTTTTAAAAGTTCTTGATCTGCTTCGTAGGGCGTAAGTCGTTGCTCTGGAAAATAATCGTGCAGAAACAGTTTCTTTTGATAATCTTTCGTGTCATTCTCTTTATAGAAGTCATGCATTTCTTGTGCCAATTGTTTAATTGTATAGTCCTCATAGCGTTCCCTGAATTCGTTATAAACTCCAGGCAAAACCTCGCTTAATGAAGCATTTTCTTCTATCAAGGTTTCAAACTTAAGTATTAAATTTACTAAATTTGTCAACTTCGTTTGATTTTCAGCAGGGGTCATGAGAAAGAGCAATGAATTTAAATCTGTCTTTTCTGGAATGATGCCGTGTTCTTGAAAGAAATGATAAATGATAGTTGCGGGAATACCAAAGTTTTCATAAGTATTTGTTTCAATGTTAATACCAGGTGTTGTTAATAGGAATTTGCAAGGATCTACAAAATATTGCTTATCACCATATCCGTCAAATCCATGCCAAGTTTCATCTGGATTAAATTGCCAGTATTCAATATCAGTCGCTATTTTTTCAGAATCTGCATCTTCCCAAGGCTCGTCATGAACATAAGGAGGTACAAAGGGATGAATCATTTTACCTTCTTTGATGAGCCGTTTTCTAGCCTCAATCAGATCAATTAGTAAATCGTGCCAGAGCTTTTGACCTGCTTTGCCTTCTTGCATACGTGCATTAATATCAATACTTGCATAAAGTGGGTACATAGGTGAAGTAGATGAATATTTTAAGTAAGCATGGTTCATTCTTTTATGATCTATATAACGTTTTTGACCTTTAATGTGTTTATCCTTTTTATGGATTTGGGAAGCCTGAGATAAGCCGGCTTGACCTTTGTGTGTCGATTGAACGACGAAAATTCCTGGATCATCTGGGCCAAGATTGGAAATCAATAATGGGGATGAATTTTTCATCATCGGGATAAATTGTTCATATCCGACCCAAGCGGAGTCAAATAAAATATAATCGCAAAGATGTCCGATTCTCTCTACAACCTGCTTAGCATTATAAATAGAACCGTCATAGGTTCCTAATTGAATAACAGCTAGGCGGAAAGGGCGTTCCCAAGTTGCGCGTTCAGGATCTACTTTAGCAACTTCTTCACGGATATAACTTTCATCGAAATTATTGTCATAAATTCCTCCAATGAAACCAAAAGCATTTCGATTTGTTTCCAAATAAATTGGGCGGCCGCCATTCATGACTAGAGCAGAATTATATACAGATTTATGGTTATTTCGATCAAAAAGCACCAAATCCCCATGTGATACAGCAGCAGTTATAGCAATATTGTTTGAGGTTGTCGACCCGTTGGTCACAAAATAAGTTTTATCCGCATTGTATGCTTTCGCTGCGTGCTTTTCAGCCTCAAGCGCGGGACCTTCATGTAAATGTAAATCACCTAACCCTACCTCAGCAGAACTCAGATCTGCTCGGAAAAGATTTTCACCAAAAAAGTCATAAAAATGGCGTCCAGCTGGATGCTTCCTAAAATATTGTCCCCCATGATGTCCTGGAGTTTCAAATTGCAGGCTCCCTCTCTCTACGGCATTCTCTAAAGCTCTAAAAATGGAGGGATTACTTTTGATTCATAGACAGAAGCAAGGTGTTCAATTTCTCTGCTATATAAGTTTTGATCGAACCCATTTTCCAAATCAATCACATGATCAATAGGCCCATTTTCGAGATTTATTCTGTCAAGTAAACTGCTTTCACCTGCAACAAAAGTAGGTATGCCAAATTGGGTGGCGGCAACTTTGTCCACTAGTTGTAATTCATCGCATGTTACTACAACCGCTGCAATATCAGTCCAATCTTTAACGGAAGTAGCCAATATGACATCGCGATTTGTAATTATTTCATTTATTAACCGTTCGCTAACGGCAATTTTCATTTTTAGCATTAAAAATTCCTCTTATTTTCGTTATATTTTTTCAAAATTTCAAAAATACCACGAGAGCGCAGAAGCCCGTAAAAGGAATAAGATAATCTCATTCATATTTTCCCCTTCGTTATAGTAGAAAAGTACAACAAAAAAGCGCCCAAGAATCAACCAAAAGCAAGGAAATCAAAAATGATTAACTCCTACTTTGTTTAATTTAGAACGCTCATTTACTTTTAAATAGACAACGCAGAGGCGCAACCAATAAATAAAATTACTTTATTAGATGCAAATATTTTTTGGGGATTAGAAAAAGAGAAACTAAATAGAAGCTCTACATTAATGATTGAAAAAATGTTTAATTCTTTAAATTTCATTTAATCTCCCTCTTCCCTTTCCAAAGTATATAATACGGTTAGTTTACACTAAAGCATTTGAAATTGCAAGCCTTAGAAATTTATTTCAACTGCTTTGAAATTGACGACGAAGAAAAAAGAATATTCTTCTCAATATTCCTCTTTTGGTTTGTTTCGTTTCCACCATTTGGTCGAATCGGGGCGGATATGCGATTGGATGTCGTCTTTCGGCACTTCTTCGCGCGCTTCACCTAAATAATCGGCTAAAATATCTTTTTGATGTGCAATCAGCGCTGATAGATTACGAAAACGCTCTTCAGCGCGGCTGACAGCCTCAGAGACATTATTTTGCAGGACCTGAAGCTCATCATTTTGCCGCGTCAGCTCACGCTCAAGCTCCTTAATTGCTTGTTTCGTGACTTTCACAAAATCCTTACGCTCGACTTTTTCATGCATCTGATCTTCGCGAAAGAAAGAACTTTCAGAGCCAGATTGGCTTTCTGTCAGCTCTGAGCGCTGACTTTTCGGTTCCTCAGAAATTGTCTGACTGGCTGACAAAGAAATTTCCGACTTTTCAGAAGTTATCTGACTGGCTGGCAGAAAAATTTCAGACGTTGAAGTTTCAGAAAAATGCGCAGAAACGCTGTCCGAAATCGGTTTTGTCATATTCATCTTGAGCCCAAAAACCTGCGTTGGATTGATGATGAGTCTCTTATTTTTATCTTCAAATTCACTCATAAGTTCATTATACACGTTTTACCCTACTTTTGCATTGAGT
Organism: Streptococcaceae bacterium; assembly: GCA_031254115.1. Taxonomy (GTDB): domain Bacteria; phylum Bacillota; class Bacilli; order Lactobacillales; family Streptococcaceae; genus Lactovum. The sequence continues at coordinate 2,533 of JAIRUZ010000013.1, read as the reverse complement.
AAAGATTTGATAGGCTCAAACGTTTTTCGGTGAATCGGTGTGATACCAAGCGTTGTCAGCGCTGACAGATGTTGCGCCGTGCCGTAACCCGCATTTTGCGAAAAGCCGTAACCTGGAAATTGCACGTCATAGTCTGCCATCAGTCGATCTCGCGTCACTTTGGCGACAATTGATGCGGCAGCAATCGACAACGAATTTGCGTCGCCTTTGATAATCGACGTTTGCGTGATCTCAGTGTCCAGCTTCATCGCGTCAATCAGCAAATGCTCAGGCCGCACGTCAAGCTCCAGAACAGCCGCTAGCATTGCGCGTTTGGTCGCTTGATAAATGTTAATCTCATCAACGACCGCGGGCGAAATAATCCCCACGCCAACTGACAGCGCCGCAGCCATCACCGCGTCATACACCGCGACATGCTTCGCTTTCGGGATTTGTTTGGAGTCGTTGAGCCCGACAATTTTGCAATTTGGCGGCAGAATTACAGCCGCCGCGACGACAGGACCTGCGAGTGGCCCACGCCCGACTTCGTCAATTCCTGCGATTTTCTCCACCGAATTTATGTAAAGCGCGCGCTCGTATGTCAACATCCGCTCCAAACGCGCGTCTTCTTTTTTGTCAGCTGCAAGCTTCTTCAAACGCGAATTAACAGCAGTTTGCACCGATTTGCGCTCGTCTGACAGAAATTTTTTAATCGCTTCTTCGTCTGTCAGCGCTGACAAAATCCGCTTAATCTCAGTCGTGTTCATCAAAAATCAATCTCCCTAATTTTCCGCTTCTGAGCGCATTCAAAAATTGATGATAAAAGCGGTCATAGTCGTCTTTGTAGCCTAACTTTGCTGTCAAAAATTCAATCAGCTCAGGCGTATTTTCTGTCAGCTCTGACAATTTATAAAACTCCGTCAGCCGCGAGGAATAACGCTTTTTGAGAAATTCAAGTCCAAAAATCGTCACATCGTCGAGCGGATAAATGTCTTCTTTAATCGCGCCTGTCAGCGCGAGTTTCAGCCCAACAATCTGATCCTCAAATTTCGGCCAAAGAATGCCCGGCGTATCAAGAATTTCAAGCTCAGGATTGCTGCGAATCCATTGCTGACTCTTTGTAACGCCTGGCGTATTGCCCGTTCGCGCCGATTTTTTGCCCGCAAGCGTGTTCATCAGCGTCGATTTTCCAGAGTTTGGAATACCGATAACCATCGCGCGCAACACTGTTTTTTGAATACCACGTGCTTTATTGCGTACAATTTTTTCCGCCAGCAATTTTTTTGCTACTTTCACAATGCGCGTTGCCGTCGTCTGCTCGCGGCTGTCCACAGCAAGTGCTGTCAGTCCTGACACACGAAAATAATCAACCCAGTCCGTCAAATCGCCCGCCAAGTCAGCTTTTGCAAGCACCAATAAACGCGGCTTATCTCCAATAATTTTATCCAGCATGGGATTGCGCGACGAAAGAGGCAGCCGACTATCGACCACCTCAATCACAAAATCTACAAATTTCAAATTTTCTTGCACCTGACGCTTGGCTTTCGCCATGTGACCTGGATACCATTGAATAGTTGACATAATTTAATTTATGTTCTCTTTCTTGATTTCGATTTTTAAAATCTTCAACAAACGCCCTTCGCTCCATAAAATCGTGAACAAAACAAGCGCCCAGCCCAGTAATAATGCGGTATGGAACAATTCGCCTGTTGGCGTTTCCGTCAAAAATACGCGCGACGGCGTGTTCGTATTCACATAAACTTTGACTTTGTCTCCGAGCTTCCCGTAATCCGACACCAATTTCCCAATCGGCTTTTCGGTAAACGTTTTTCCCTCAAATGTGTACGAAAGCGAATAGCTGTCTGACTTAGCAGGCTGCCTGACAATCGTTGCTGTGACCGTTTCTTTTGGCGCGCGGTGATCTTGCAGATAATTCCAGCCTGTGATTGCGCCCGACGCAAAAAGCCCGAGCGACACCACCCACAAGAGAATCCGCAAAATCAGCTGAATTTTTGGATGAAGTTTCACACCGCTATTATATCACAGCTTTGCGGATAAAGTCCACCACTTCGGCCGTTTTTCCGTCATGGAGCTCGCGCACAATCTTTGAGCCGACAATCACACCGCTTGCGACCTTGTTAAATCGCGCAACGTCTGCGAGCGTTGACACACCAAATCCGACGCACACTGGTAAATCTGTCAGTGCCGATAATTTCTGGATGTGACTGTCAAGCACGTCCGAATACTGACTGCCCATGCCTGTCACGCCATTGACCGCGACGGCATAAATGAAGCCCTCAGCGTCTTTGACAAGCGCTTTTTGGCGCTCAAGCCCCGTGGTCAAGCTGACAAGCTGCACGAGCGCAATGTCCGTGTCAGCAAGCGCGGGCGCGATAAAGTCTTGATTTTCCTTGGGTACATCAGGCACAATCAGCCCCTTGACTGGCGTTTCTGTCAGCGCTGACGCAAATTTTTCAACGCCATATTGATAAATCGGGTTGGCGTAACCCATCATAATCAAGGGAATCTTCGTTTGAACCGCTTTCAGTCGGTC
>JAIRUZ010000074.1 GCA_031254115.1 Streptococcaceae bacterium | reverse complement strand
TCTCCTTCTGCCACGACGCGGGCAATAAATGCTTCAACGCGTCAACCGAAGCCGTCAGAAGCCAAATAAATGGCGACAAAAGCGTCCCCACAACTTGCAACGGCCGCACAAGCGCGAGCGCCGCACGTTCTTTGAGCGCTTGAGCGATTGTTTTAGGAAATAATTCGCCAAAGACAATCGTGAAAAAGGTCAAAACGGCCAAAATCACAACCGTTGAAATCGTGTGCGCAAGCGCTGTTGTACCAAACAAGGGCGACAGCTGGCTTGCAAGACTGTCAGCGAGCGAGGCGCCCGCCACAATATTCAAGAAAGTGATACCCACTTGCACCGTCGCCAAAAACCGTGGTGGGTTTTCAATCACTTTCAGTAAATTTTGATATTTTTTATTGCCCTCAATCGCTTTTTGCTCAATTTTTGCATGCGACACGGAAACAAGCGCCATCTCAGAAGCTGAGAAAAAACCGTTGAGTGCTGTCAGCGCAATCAAAAGCAGGATATCTAGTAATATTTGTTGACTCGCAGGGTCAGCCATTAAAAACTCCATTCATTTCATAAAATAACACAGTGATATTATAGCACAGCCAGTAACTTGACATTTGAAAATTACGACCCAACGAAGCGAAAACGATATTTTTCGCTGAGGAGGTAGTAAGACTCTAGCCAATCCTCATCGGGATTGGCGTCTGCCCGTTCCTGCTTTAGCAGGTTACGGACAGTGAGTATTATACCACAATCTCAACGCCTGCGCCGAGGCTGGCCGATATGCGACTTCACATTTCTGCGCGCGACAATGTTTCGGTACAATTCCACGACAAATTTGACAATTTCTTTGATGAGCGCATACGTTGGTACAGCGACAATCATTCCCAAAATGCCGTAGAGTGAGCCCGCAAGTAACATCAGAATCATGACCGTGACAGGATGCACATGAACGGCCGAACCCACCACACGCGGGTAGACAACATTTCCGTCAATTTGCTGAACAATGAGAACATACGCCACGGCAATAAGCGTTGTAATCGGGTGCGTCCAGACAAGCGTGAGCACAACTGGTATCACACCAATATAGGGTCCAACATACGGCACCAGATTCATGACCGCCGCAAACAGCGCAAACAGAAATGCGTAAGGCACCCCAATAATCGTATAGCCGATAAACGCCATCACGAAGACAAACAAGACATCAATCGCAAGACCAAACACGTATTTTGAAAGCGTCGCATTGAGCTTTACGAGAAGGCGCGCGATATCGTATTTATCCTCGCGCAAGACATTTTTCTGGATAAAAGGTAACATCTTCTCGCCATCTTTGAGCAGATAATACAAGAAAATCGGAATCAAAATCAGCGTTACCGCAATCTGGGCAATTACGCTCAAAATGGAACCGAGCGATTTCGTCGTGCCATTTAGGAGATTTTGAAGAATACCCGTCCAGCTGCTCGCCAGATTATTGAGTGTTTTAGACAGGTTGATTTGATCCGAAAGTGTCTTGAACTGATTTGAATTCACCAGATCTGTAATCCAGTTTTTGACGTCTGGATAAGCTTTAATCGCGCTGTTGACAAGACCCGTCAGCTCATTGACAATAGCAGGAATAATCACCGTGGCAATTCCGACATAAGCTCCCACTACAACAAGTAGCGACAAAATACTCCCCAGAAAACGCGGCAGGCGAATTTTTTTTTCGAGCCAGACTATCATGGGATTAAAGACATAATACAAAAAACCAGCGATAATCAGCGGAATGAAGATATTGGACATCAGCACCCAAAGCGGCGTCAAAACAAAGTTGATTTGATTAAAATAATAAATAATAAGAATCGCAAGTAAGATGGTGAGTAACCAAAATAAAAGCTTGCTTGATTTGAAAATATTTCGCATAGTATGATTATATCAAAAAGTGAAGAGAAACGCTTTGAAGCGTGCCCTGCTAGCAACTGCTTCAGCAGTTAGTTAGAATGGACAGCGTAGCAGTTTACTGCGAAGATAGAAAAACAGGACTTAAACCGTCCAATGAGCAGTGTGTTATAATACAGGGTATGAGAATTATCAAACAGACGCGTGATACGCTGTCAGAGACTTACAAAGATGCGCTTGCCATTCGATACGCGGTGTTCGTGCGCGAGCAGGGCGTGCCGTATACACTCGAAGTTGCCTCGGCTATTGACGAAGCCGCCGCCGTGCATTTTGTGTTGTATGACAATGCTGTCGCCGCTGGCACCGTGCGGCTTTTGACGCGAGAGGACGTATCACTCGTGCAGCGCATGGCTGTCAGCGCTGACAAACGCGGACAAGGAATCGCGGACGAGCTTTTGTCAGCTGTCATTGACTTCGCGCGCGCTGACAATATTCCCACGCTCACACTCCACGCGCAGCTCACCGCCCTCGGCCTCTATGAACGCTTTGGCTTTGCGCCTTTTGGCAATGTGTTTGTGGAAGCCGGCATTCAGCATATCGAAATGAAAAAGAAAATCAGCTAACGCTGATTTTTTCGCTTTTTCCGTTACAAATCCACTTTTTTTACGCATATTAAGTATGGGAAAAATTTTCCCTCTGTCAAAATTCAGCGGTGATACTACTCCACACACGATTTATAATCAGATGGGAGGAGGTTCATGGATGAATGGCACTCTTGGAAAGGTGATGCAGGTGACATTAGCGCTACTTGTGATTGAGTCAATAGACTTGTTTCATAACCCGCTTTGCTTTTGAAGGCTAACTCAGCTTTGCGTTCATTCACTCGGCGCACACGCCGAGCGCTAAAGCGTGGTTAGGCGAAAAAGCAGGGTTATGAAACAGATTCGATTCAACTCGTTGTTGAAATCGTCTCGATTCTCGTGGAACTAAAAAAGCTTAATCGTAAAGATTAAGCTACACATGTATCACCAGAGATTTTTGACAGGAGACGAGCCCGCTAGCT
>JAIRUZ010000053.1 GCA_031254115.1 Streptococcaceae bacterium | reverse complement strand
TAAATACTTTCAAGACGCTTTTGATCTTTCATATAAAAAGCATTATCAATCTCTTCAAAAGCCTCAATGAAGGAATCGTTTTGCCCGTTATTTAAGAAATAACTATACTCATACATGGTGACATTCATATATTGGAGCGCTTCATCAAGCGCCTCAAACGAGAGCATCGTCTCTCCGTGCTCAAAACGTCCCAAAGTAGATTTTGTGAGCCCTAAATCAATAAACGAGGATAAAGACAGCTGCCTTTCTTCTCGCAACATCTTGAAAATTGTCCCATATTTTGCATAAACCATTAGTTTTCATTCTCTCCCATCTAAGAAAACGTATGTTTTCATTTTTTGATTTTACTTACAGTTTAATTATGAGTTCTTTATATATCGTCTCATATATTGTACCATTAAAAAATGTTTAATTATCTTAAAGCTTTCAATAATCATGTAAATTTTCATTCCAAAAATCTTTTAACGGTGTACGCTGTACTCAAATGCCATCAAAACAGAGGCGATTTAGAGTCAGAAATAAAAAAGTCCAGATCTGGACTTTTTTTATCTTTTTTAAAAAAACGTGCTATACTGACTGTAGAAACAGAAAGCAAAAGCAAAAAGAAAGACAACACGAGGTACAGTCCAATGCAGACAGTTTGAAAGGATTTTAAACAAAAAGAAATAGGGTAATTTGTCTTTTTAAATCAAGTTTTAGAGAGGAAAAAGAATTGAAAGCAAAAATTGGGAATATGCTAGTAGATGTTTGGAAAATTAATCTGGATGAATCAAAAGAAGATTATGAACCTTGGCTACAAGAAGCATATAGAAAAAAATGGGTAGGTTGGATGGATGAAAAAGGTGAAAGGGGAAATCTCTCCGGACTATTACTTCAAAAACATCTTGATAAATTTCAACCACAGCCAAAAAGTGCGTTTAAATCACCAATAACTCTCCCTAAAATTTTTTCAGTTGTGAGTTATGCTCCGTTTCCAATAGTGGGAGGAGTTGGGGATTATTTGATACATGGTGAATCCCTTGTTGGTAAGTATAAGATTGTTACGCCGAGATCTTTTGAAAAAGATTATCAAATCGTGTCTGAAAATAGATAAGGATAAAGTTAATGCACACTAATTGGTTAAAAAACTAATAGCTGAATAATGTTGGAATCTTAGGGAGGTGGTAAGCCTGAGATTCCAACATTATTGGGCATTTATGAAGGAACTTCTTTTGGAAAAAATAAAAAGATTAAAACTTTTTGAGCGTATATTGTTATTCATTGGGTTGATGTTCTACTATGTGGTTAGCCGCCCAGTACTTTTGGCTACTGATAACCAATTCGTTGCTAATCATCAAATATTCTTTGGTGCTTTAAGCATTATCCTTATTATTCTTTTTCTTTTCTACTTACTTAAAGTATTTCAGATCAATCTTTTAACCAATCCGTTCACAGTTAAAAAAATTCTTCTTTTTGTTGTTGGTTATATTGCTTTTCAATATTCATTCAGATATTTGCCGTTTCTCTTACATGCAGGTATTTCAGTCAATCAATCAGGCATAGATACGCTTGCTTTTTCGTTTCCTCTTGCTGACTTTATAGCGGGGAGTATAGGGGCGCCACTAATTGAGGAAACACTTTATCGTGGCGTGTTTTTTCAGCTTTTCTTTCAAAAAAAGGCTAGATTTCGACCTATGTTACTCATCCTGACATCGGGTCTTGCTTTTGGCATGATGCATATGTTGGCAGGCTTTGATTGGGGGAATTTGATTGTTTACTCAGCCGGAGGTTGGATATTAGGAGCAGTACGATATTACTCTGCTGATTTAAAACCTAGTATGCTGATTCACTTTCTCTGGAATACTTTTGGATTTATACTTCATTAGGAGATACTATGTTAGAAAAACTGAAATCTTTTGAGATTCCATATTCAATGCAATTTATTAAGTTCTTTATGATTCTAGGAGCCTATGAAATTGCTAATGATTTGCCCCTTGAAACGTGGTTTTTCAGCTTTGCAAGAGTTGGCTTGCGGCCATTTGCAGATGTCTACCCATTTCCCGTTCTACTACTTGATATTACGCTTCTTTTGATCTTTGTTGCTATGTTGACAGTTAGCTTTCAGTTGAAATTATTTGAAAGCAAATTTACAAAACAATATTTTTTTTCAATCGTATTTGGCCTATTAGGCTGTACTCTTGTAATTGCATTTCAGCATTATTTTGGAAGCCCAATAGATAACCTACAAATCTACTACAGTGATTTTTCTTATCTCTTGTTTACTTCGATAGTATTTGCACCGAGCTTACTAAATGAGTTAATTTTTCGAGGTTTATTTTTCAAGTTTTATCTTAAAGATGATTCAATAAGAAATAGAATTTTAATTATTTTTTTATCGGGCGTTTTCCAACCTACTCTCATGTTTGCCACACAAGAACTCCCTCTTATAGATTGGTTTGCGCCCTGCTTGTTGGGTTGGGTTTGCGCTTTGACTTATTATTATTCTAAAGATATTAAAATTCCAATTGTATTTCATATTTTAATTAATGCATTTATATACCTTTGATGGCTCTCGATTTTGATGGGCTGGCAGATGAAAAATTACAAGAGGTTATGGGTGGTTTGGGGATTATTAGGATGATGAAAGTGGGCTGTTATGACAACCTATAAAAATTGAAGATTATAAAATTCTTCCGTAGAAGAATTTACAAGAAATAAGGTATGTAAGTCAGAGCGGGAATGTTGCCCCTCTGACTTATCTTTAGAAAGTATTGGGAGGGATTTCACGTATGATTCATTATTTTTTTGGCTTATCTGTTTCAAAGATTATATTAGATGTGGTTTTTGGAATAATTTTTATAGGAACGATGGCGTTCAAAAAAATGCGCTCCTTTGCTTGGATTTTCTTATTTTGGCAGCTTCCTCTTGTTGTACTCAATATTTTTCTGGGCATGCACAATCAGGGCACGTTTTTTAGTTCATTTTCATTTATTCAGATAATCATGTTCTCGTTGACTTATCTGATAGCGATTCCTGCGAGTTATTGGTTTGCTAGAAAATACAGTCTTATTGCGCCTTTCAAGCTGCATCTTATTCAGCCAGTTTTGCTTTTGGCTGGGTTTGTTTCCATATTATTAGGTTCTTTTCTTGCAAATATTTTATCTTTGATAGTGGTAGGGGAGAGTACAACAGCTGCAAATCAGGCAGCTGTTATCAAAATCATGGCTGCCTTACCAGTTATTTTCAGCTTTTTGTTTCCGATAATCGCTGGATATTTTGAAGAGCTTATCTTTCGAGTCGGATTTTTTGAGGTCTTATTCACTAAAAATAAAAAGATTGCTTTTCTGTTTTCGTTCTTTTTGTTTGCGCTGTTACATGTGATTGCTGGTTCTTTAACAGATGTGCACGCTTGGTTGAGTTACGGCGTGATGTCTTTTGTATTTACAGCTGTTTATTACAAATATCGAAATTTTTATCTCAACGCTTCGGTGCATATCGTTTGGAATCTTTTCGTTACTCTTATATCGCTACTAGTTAAATACTACAGATAAGTTATTACTCTATTTCAAATTTACTCAGAATAGAGAGGAAAGAGCAATTGAGTTTATTCAAGAAGCGATTAACAGATCTTTCTTAATCATAAAACAAAGAAAGAGATTTTACTTATCATGAAACTTAATAAAATTTTTGCGCTAATTGATGGGGGCAATGAGACGAGACGTGATTAAAAAAATTGTTTTAACTATTTTGTTAATTGGGTTATTCGTTAGTACAACCTTCATAAAGATTGAGTGGCTATCAACAATCATTGCTGTTTTGGCTTTGATAATTCTTTTCTTTCCTGAACACAAAAGAAAATGAATAGAACGTCTTGAGAACGCTTTGCCTGTTGAACTCTCAACATTCGGAATGGGGTTGCTGAAAGCGGGAATGCTTTCAGCGACTTTTTAATGGACTTGTTTCATCACCCGTTTTGCTAGGGTATGAAACTAATCGTTTAAAGGATTTTTCGCAGGTCGGCTGCCACTTCTTCGAGGCGCTCTAGGTGCTGAACTTGGGGGATTTTGTAGCCAATAAAATACGGGCTTGTGATAAAGCGTGGCACAATTTTACAGATCATTTGCGCGTCCAGCTTGTAGAAAAAAAGATTGTATGAGTCGCAACGGCCTGACAGAAAGTCAGTCATGAGGTAGTGCGTGATGGCGCCAACTCTGTCAGCCATCAGCGCGTAGTCGTCAGCTGATGCGATGCTGACATTCGTCTCGATGAAGCCCATGACGGGCTTGGTGCTGATTGTCACGCCTGACGCGACTTCAAGGCCTGAAAAGTTCTCCTTGGAAATCTGCTCGTAGCCGTCCACGTCTTCAAGCCCTACAATCTGCAAATGCGGGTGGCGCAACGTTCCGCCGCTTCGGGGTCCAAAATTTTTGAACATCAAAACCGATTGATAGCGCGCGTCCGTGAGCATGTCTTGCCAGCAGCGAAGCGCGAACCTGAAAATATCGCGATTTTGAGCGGGCGTATTTGTCGAAATGTCGCTGTCGTGCACATCGGACTCAATCACCACCGTCATCAGCGCATTTTCAATCGTCGGAAATTTATTTTTCAGCCAGATTTTATCGCTGTCAGTCGCCAAAATAGCCGTCAGCGCGGTGACCTCGCAAAACGGGCAATGTTTATGACTTTCAGGCATCTCTTTGTACTTCGCCTGATTGATTTTCGCATTAAAAATCAGCGGATCTTCGGTATGTTCTATCATCTTAATTTATTTTATCACAAACAAAAAATCCTGTCAGCTTGACAGAATTAGTTTTTGTGAATACGAGCGAGGTAGTCGGTGTAACTTTCAGTGTGCATGAGGTTTTTCGCGTTCTGGACGCGCGAAGCAGTCGGGGGCTCAACCCCAACAAGCGGATAATCCCAGCCGAGCTGCTGCCACTTGGTTTCGCCAAGCGTGTGGTACGGCAAAATCTCAAATTTGACGACATTTTTGAGCGTTTTGACAAAGTTGCCAAGCGCAATCAAATCCTCGTCAAAGTCGGTCTCGCCAGGCACCAAGACATGGCGCACCCACATCGGAATCCCTTTGTCAGAAAGATAATTTGCATACGCAAGAATATGATCGTTCGGATTGCCCGTGAGCTCTTTGTGGCGCGCAGGATTGATTTCTTTGAGGTCAAGGAGCACCAAATCTGTCACGCTCATCAGCTCGTCCATCAGCTCCGTCACGTGATGACTCGTGAGATACGGCTGGCCGGCCGTGTCAAGACACGTGTTGATGCCAAGCGCGTGGCATTTGTGAAAAAGCGCATTGACAAAATCAATCTGGAGCAGCGCTTCGCCGCCCGAAACCGTGATGCCGCCATCTTTGCCCCAATAATCGCGATATTTCAGCGCCTCTTCGAGCACCTCGTCCACTGTCGCTTCGTAGCTATTATTGCCCTCCATCGCCCACGTATCTGGATTATGGCAATATTTGCAGCGCATTTTGCAGCCTTGCACAAAAACGACAAAACGAATGCCCGGCCCGTCAACCGCGCCAAAGCTCTCCGTGCTGTGAATTAACCCCGTCACTTGCCCATAAACAATTTCTGTTGTCATACCTATTATTATAGCACCTCATGAGCTGACATTTGAAAATGACGACCTGACGAAACGAAAGCGATATTTTTCGTTGAGGAAGTCGTAAGACTCTAGCCAATCTTCATAGGATTGGTGTCTGAGCGTTCCTGCTTCAGCAGGTTTCTGGCAGTGAGTTTATAACGCAAAATTAGGCAAACGTTTATTTTTCGCTTGATCAAAATCCTGTCAGCGCTGACAAAAGTGGCGATTTTTGTTAAAATAAAAGAGAAATAAAATAAAGGTAGGTTTATCATGTCAGATAAAATTTTAGTTTTTGGACATCAAAATCCAGATTCTGACGCAATTGGAAGCTCAATGGCTTTCGCGTATTTGAGCAATCACAGAAAAGTCGGCGCGCTCAACACCGAAGTTGTCGCGCTTGGTGAGCCAAATGAAGAAACGCAATTTGTGCTGGATTATTTTGACGTTGCGGCGCCGCGCGTCGTGACTTCCGCAAAAGCCGAAGGCGTTGATACGGTCATCTTGACGGATCACAACGAGTTCCAGCAATCTATCAGCGACATTGAGGATGTGACAATTTACGGCGTGGTCGATCATCACCGCGTCGCGAATTTCCACACGGCTGCGCCTCTTTTCATGAATGTGCAGCCCGTAGGCTCCGCGAGCTCAATTGTCTACCGCCAGTTTCTCGAAGCTGATGTCGAAATTCCGCGTGAATTGGCTGGGCTTATGCTTGCGGGTTTGATTTCTGACACGTTGCTTTTAAAATCGCCGACGACGCATCCCACGGACATTCCTGTGGCGAATGCTTTGGCAGAGATTGCGGGCGTGGAGCTGCAAGAATTTGGGCTTGCCATGCTCAAAGCTGGCACGAATTTGGCGAGTAAAGATGGCGCAACACTGATTGACATTGATGCGAAAACGTTTGAGCTTGCGGGGAACAATGTGCGCGTCGCGCAGGTCAACACAGTCGATATTTCCGAGGTTCTCGCACGTCGCGAAGAGCTTGAAACCGCGATTTTAGGAGCCATCAGCGAAAACGGCTATTCTGATTTCGTGTTGATGGTGACGGATATTTTGAATTCAAACTCTGAAATCATTGAGCTGGGTAAGCATCCTGAATTGGTCGAAAAAGCGTTTGGCTTCAAGCTTCACGAGCATCACGCATTTCTCGCGGGCGCCGTCAGCCGTAAAAAGCAAGTCGTGCCACAGTTGACAGAAGCATTTGAGGGCTGATGTGGCCATTCACGTATACAACGAAGAAAAGCTGACCCGGTCAGCTTTTTTCAAAGAATTAATTAACAGCCTTGAGAACTGTCAGCTCACATTGCGCGAGATTCACCGAACCTTTCCAGAGGTTGAAAATCTGGATCGCAAGCTCGGCGCTTTCATTGACGCTGGTTTTATTGTCAGAGCTGACAAACGTTACCATTTGGGCTTTGAGGTGCTTGATTTTGAGCCTGTGACAACGCGTGAGCTGCCGCGGCGAAATGTTTTCACGCGCCCCTTTTTTGTCAGCGCTGACAGCTCACTTGAGCGCGCGCTCAACGCTTCCATCAGCTATCAAATGCTTGGCGAGCTGCATGAAATCTCGCGCTACGATCGCACCACGCCAACTTTGACGAATTATTTTTACAAAGTCGCGCGCGACTTGCCTTTGTCAGACTTTGAGCGCAGCATTTACGCGCTCATCGGCGATGTGGAGCCCGCTTATGCGTTGCGTTTTATCTCCGCGCAACTTGTCAGCCCGCCGCGACGAAAAGACATTTTCACCGAGGTCATCAAACGCTATCAGCTCACGTCAGACGCGCTTGCAGACCCGAAAATCCCGACTGTCAGCTATGACAACGCCAAGGATTTCATTTCCCATCAGCTCCGTCAAATCCCGTAAATCGACAGCCACATGAGAAAGGCTGCGCCAATCACGAAAAGGTGCCAAACGAGATGCGCGAAAGGAAATTTGAAATGGTAGAGAATGGCGCCGACGCTGTAAACCACGCCACCTGCGACGAGTAGCCAAAAGCTCGTGTGTGTGAGGCTTTGATAGAGCGGCCAAATCGCGAGCATAATCACCCAACCCATGACGACATAAAGCCCCGTCGCGAGTTTCGGCACACGTTTCCATCGCGGCAAGAAAACGCTCGTGAGCACAATCCCAACAAGCGCGCACAGCCATACGCTTGACAACACGCTCCAACCAACCCAGCCCGAAAGCGCCAGCAAACAATAAGGCGTGTAAGTCCCCGCAATTAAAAGAAAAATCGAATTGTGATCAAGCACCTGAAAAACTTTGCTTGCGCCCGTAAAAAACAGCGCGTGGCGCAGACAAGAAATCAGAAAAAGTAAAATCAGCGTGGCGCTGTAAAGGCTAAACGCCACAATTTCAAGTGTCAACTGGCTTTTCCCCAGCAAAACCACAAGTCCCCAAACAGCAAAAAATGCTGCGAGCCCGTGCGTCACAGCATTCAGCGTCTCATCCACAACCACCACCGCATGCGAGCGATTCTCATAACGTTCCATGACTTTATTGTACCATAATGCTTTAAACGAATAAAAAAATAGGAATTTGAGAAGTCTGTACTTGCGTAGTTTCCCAATTTCCTATTTTATTTATTTCAACTTGTAAAGCGAGAGCCATTTCATGCGTATCACACCGCTTTTTTATAAAGCTGCGCAGAGACGATCCAACCCACAATCGTAATGCCAACAAGCCAAGCTAAAGCGACCCAGAGTTCATTGCCGAGTGACTGACCTGCAAAAAGATGGCGCAAAACGTCGGTGCTTGAAGTCAGCGGTTGATTTTCTGCGAACCAACGGACAGGTCCAGGCATGGTTTTAGTGGGCACAAAAGCACTTGACAGCATAGGCAGGAAAGTCAGCGGATAAGCAAGGAGGCTTGCGCCTGTCATAGTTTTTGCGAGAATTCCAGGAATTGCGTTGAGCCAAGTAAGCGCCAGCGTCAACAGCAGATAGAGGCCAATGATGGCGAGCCATCCTGTCACGTTTGCTGAGCTGCGAAAGCCCATGACGAGCGCCAGAGCGATGATAATCACAAATGAAATCAAATTTGAAATCAAACTTGTCAAAACATGCGCCAAGAGAAAGCTCGTGGGTTTGATTGGCATCGACTTCACACGCGCAAACATACCTTTCGTCCGATCTTCAAAAAGACGATAGCCAACATAAGACGTTCCCATCGCCGCCGCCATGATGAGAATGCCTGGCAGCAAATAGTTGATATACTCAGTATTACTACCTAAAGACTGCTTGATTGAGCCGCCGAAAACGTAGACGAAGAGCAGCATGAAGGCCACGGGCATCATGACCGTCGTGATAATCGTGTCCGCGCTGCGCGTTACGTGCTTGAGCGTCCGGCCAAATAAAATCATTGTGTCTCTAATCATTTTTCTTCTCCTTTTTTAGCGACGATATTTAGGAAAATATCCTCGAGCGTCGGCTGTTTCTCAACCATCACGACCTCAGGCGCTGGGATGAGCTGTTTCAATTCGTCAAATGTACCGTTGGCAACAATCACTCCCTCGTGCAAAATCGCGATGTGCTGGGCCAATTTCTCGGCTTCTTCCAGATATTGCGTCGTCAAAAAGAATGTTGTGCCATCGGCTGCCAATTTCTCGACTAGGTCATAAACCTCATTTCTCGCCTCTGGGTCAAGTCCTGTCGTTGGTTCGTCTAAGAAAATTACAGCTGGTGCGCCAATTAACGACATCGCAATGTCAATCCGACGGCGCATACCACCAGAATAAGTTGATAAAGCTTTATTTGCTGCTTCTGTCAAGCTTACTTTTTCAAGCATCTCAGTCGCAACCTTCTTTGGATTGGCAACTTTACGGAGCTTTGCAATAAGCTCTAAATTTTCACGTCCTGTCAAGATGTCATCTACTGCTGCGAACTGGCCTGTCAGACTAAAGCTTTGACGAACTTTGCCAGCATTCTTCACAACATCAAATCCATTTACACTGACAGTTCCTGAATCGGGCTTTAGCAGAGTTGACATGATATTAATCATCGTTGTCTTACCCGCACCATTTGATCCAAGAAGAGCAAAGATTTCGCCTTTTTCAACAATCAAATCTATATCTGATAAGACTTCTTTTGTCTGCTTTTTTGTCGTAAAGGACTT
>JAIRUZ010000047.1 GCA_031254115.1 Streptococcaceae bacterium | reverse complement strand
AGGCAGATAGCCGTTTTCTAGGGCGATTGAAATTTTCATGTTTATTCTCCTTGAAGTATGAAGTTTTGGCTTCTTTTCGTCTATTTATTGTATAATAACATAATAAACATAGGAATTCTGTATTTCGGAATCTTACAGTCTGTTTTAGAGATACTACAATAATGATTTATTTAAAGACAGGAATTATGAAACAACAACTCCACACCCCTTATTATTACGTAGATGAGGCGCTCCTCATCAAGAATCTCGAACTTCTGAAATCCGTCAAAGCGCGCACGGGAGCGAAGATTTTGCTGGCGCAGAAGGCTTTTTCGATGTTCAGTTTATATCCTTTGATTAGCCAGTATCTGGACGGGACAACAGCATCAAGTCTTCATGAAGTGAGACTTGGCTTTGAAGAGTTTGGCGGCGAGACGCATATTTTCTCGCCTGCCTTTATCGAGCGTGAGTTTGACGAGATTTTGGCTAACTGTCAGCACATGGTTTTCAATACGCCAGCTCAATGGAAAAAGTTCAAAGACCGTGCCTTGGCAGCTGGTAAGGACTGTGGCTTGCGTGTCAATCCTGAATTTTCGACGCAGGAAGAAGGGCACGCCATTTACGATCCCGCAGCGCCTGGTTCACGGCTTGGAACGACCGTCTCAAACTTGACAGCGGAAGATTTAGACGGCTTGTCAGGTCTGCATTTTCATACGCTTTGCGAGCAGAATTCTGATGACCTCGTCAAGACGCTTGTGGCGATTGAAGAAAAGTTCGGCGACTATCTACCGCAGCTGAAATGGCTGAATTTCGGCGGGGGACACCATATCACGCGATCGGATTACGACATCGAAACCTTAATTTCAGAAGTCAATCGGATTCAAAAAAAGTATGACTTACAGGTCTATCTTGAACCGGGTGAAGCCGTTGTCTTAAATACGGGCTTTTTGGATGCGACGGTAATTGATTTTGTTGAAAATAATGGCATCATGAACGCGATTCTCGACACGTCGGCCGCGACGCACATGCCCGACGTGATTGAGATGCCCTATCGGCCGTTTATCATAGGCTCGGCAGAAGCGGGTGAAAAGGCTTATACATATCGTCTCGGTGGCCCGTCCTGTCTGGCAGGCGATGTGATTGGCGATTATTCCTTCGATAAACCGCTTGAAATCGGCGATGTGCTGACTTTTACTGATATGGCGCATTACTCGATGGTGAAAAACAACACTTTTAACGGCATTACCCTGCCAAGTATTGCGATTAAACGTACTTCTGGAGAGATGGAGCTCGTCAAAAGTTTTGGCTATGAAGATTTTAGAAATAGATTGTCGTAAAAGACCGTCATAAAACGTTTTTAGAAATGATGAAAATGAAAGTTACAAAATTTGGCGGCTCTTCTCTGGCTTCAGCAGGTCAGATTCGCAAGGTTTTTGAGATTGTCAGCGCTGACAGAAGCAGGCGTTTTGTGGTCGTCTCAGCGCCTGGGAAAAGGTCTTCTGACGATATCAAAGTCACGGATTTGCTCATTGACTATTTCACATCTTACAAGTTAGATAAGGATTTTACGGCCATTCAAAGCCAGCTGATAGGCCGTTTTCAGGAAATTGTCACTGAGCTTGATCTGGCAGGCATTCTCCCAGAAATCACAAACAGAATCTACGGACTTGCCAAACTTCCTTTGGATAATGGCTTTACCTATGACAGTTTTTTGGCGACAGGCGAAGATTTATCAGCCCGTATCGTGGCTGAATTTTTCAATAAAAATGGACTGACAGCACGCTATGTCAGCCCGCGCGAGGCTGGCCTTTTCGTCTCCAATCGCCCGTCACACGCGGAACTATTGCCCGAAGCTTACGCAGAAATAGAGAAGTTAATTCCGCTCGCTGAAAAAGAAATCCTCGTGATTCCAGGTTTTTTTGGCATGACACGCTCTGGCGAAGTCTGCACCTTTTCCCGCGGTGGCTCGGACATCACGGGCTCTATCATTGCAGCAGCCGTGAAAGCTGAGCTCTACGAGAATTTCACCGACGTGGACGGTATCTTTTCCGCCAATCCAAACACCGTTGAAAACCCCGTCATCATAGAAGAAGTGACCTATCGCGAAATGCGTGAGCTGTCATTTGCAGGATTTTCAGTCCTCCACGAAGAGTCACTGATCCCCGCGGCGCGTGCCGGCGTGCCGATGGTTCTCCGAAATACGAACAATCTGTCAGCCAAGGGAACCCGCATCGTGCCCCAATGGACGATTGACATGCCAGTGGTCGGGATTGCATCGTCAAGCGGCTTTGTGATTGTTAAAATCAACAAATATTTACTCTATCGTGATTTGAGTTTCGGCCGAAAATTCTTTGAAATTCTAGAGAATTTAGGCATTCAATTTGAGGCCATCACCACTGGAATTGACGACATTTCCATCTTAGTCAGAGAAATATATCTGAGTGTGCAAGTCGAAAAATCGCTGACAGAGCGCGTGCTTGAAAGCTTGCAGCCAGATGATTTCTCGATTTTGCGCGGCCTGTCAGTCGTGACGGCTGTCAGCGAGGAAATTCGCCAACAAACCCATATCACCAGCCGTGCCACGACAGCTCTTGCCAATGAAAAAATCAAAATCGAGACCCTCATGCAAGGCGCAAGCGAGGTCACACTGCTTTTCATCGTCCTGCAAGAAGACGAAAAAAAGACAGTTCGGACGCTTTATCAGGAGTTTTTTGAAAAACTATAATTCCTCAAATTAACGCTGAAATCTATACTTCTCAATAACATTTTGAGAGGTATTTTGTTTTTGACTTTGTTTGCGTAAGCTGGCAAAAGCCCTGTCAGAATGGTATAATTGAGCTATCATATACGATTTAGGAGTGCTTTTTGACTGATGTTTCTGAGAA
>JAIRUZ010000056.1 GCA_031254115.1 Streptococcaceae bacterium | reverse complement strand
CGGAAACTCGGAAATTGCAAAATTAATGCCCATCCCCAAAATAATCTGACTTTCACCCGTTGCGCGCGTCGTTGCCTCTGTCAGGATTCCGACTATTTTTTTATCTCCCAGATAAATGTCGTTGACCCATTTGATCAGCGGCTTTTTGTCGGTCAATTTTTCAATCGCGCTGACAACGGCCGCCGCCGCCAAAAGTGTGTATTGCGGCAGCTCATCAAACGCAGCTTGCGGACGCAAGCACACACTCATATAAATGCCGCCCTCAGAACTTGCAAAATACGCGCGCCCAAAACGCCCGTAAGTCGCCAGCTGCTGATTGGTCAAATACAGACAATTAGCGCGACCCGAAGCCTTTGCCTCGCGTTGCGTCGAATCTGTTTCATCAAAAATCACGCAATCAGACAGCCACCGCGCGCGCGCCAAAATAGTTTGCTTGTTAAACATGAAACTATTATAACAAAAGGAAAAACAAATAGCATTTCCATTTCTTTGTTTTGAGTAAGCGCTTGGCCTCACCTTTTCTGGTATAATAGCTACCATGAAACAATCAAAATTATTTATTCCGACGCTTCGGGAAATGCCGTCTGATGCGCAGGTGATTAGTCATGCGCTTTTGGTGCGCGCGGGTTATGTGCGCCAAGTGAGCGCGGGGATTTACGCGTATTTGCCGCTTGCAAATCGTGTGCTTGAAAAGCTGAAAACAATCATGCGCGAGGAGCTCGACGCGATTGGCGCGGTCGAATTTTTGGCGCCCGCGTTGCTTACGGCGGATTTGTGGCGTGAAAGTGGGCGTTACGACACGTATGGCGAGGATTTGTACAAGCTGAAAAATCGTGACAAAAGCGATTTTATTTTGGGCCCGACGCATGAGGAAACGGTGACAGCACTGCTGCGCAATGAAGTCACGTCTTACAAGGCGCTCCCACTCAGCATTTATCAGATTCAGGCGAAATATCGCGACGAGAAGCGCCCGCGTTATGGACTTTTGCGCGGTCGTGAGTTCATCATGAAGGACGCGTACAGTTTTCACGCGACGGACGCCTCGCTTGACGCGAGCTATGAGGACTACAAGCACGCTTACGAACGCATTTTTACGCGTGCAGGCCTTGATTTTCGGGCAATTATTGCGGATGCGGGCGCAATGGGCGGCAAAGATTCGCAGGAATTTATGGCTGTCACAGCTGACAGAACGGATGTGTCAAAATGGCTGGTTTTGAGCAATTCTGTCAGCGCTGACGAAATTCCTAGCGGCGTATTGGACGACATTCGTGCGGAGCTTTCGCGCTGGCTGATTGCGGGCGAGGACACGCTTGTCTACGCGGACGGTGGCGATTATACGGCGAATCTTGAAATGGCGCGCTCGCAAAATCCTGAGGCGGCGGCGAGTAGCGAGCTGCAGCCGCTTCGTGAAGTTGCGACGGCGGACGCGCACACCATTGACGAAGTCGCAGAATTTCTGTCAATTGCGGCTGAAAATCTTGTCAAAACGCTTGTTTACACGGTTGATGGCGAACTTGTTGTCGTTTTGCTTCAGGGAAATGACGTGCTCAACGAGGTCAAGCTGGCGAATTTTCTGTCAGCTGACAGCGTGGAGCCCGCGAGTGAAGCGGCCGTTTTTGACGCGCTCGGCGCGCATTTTGGCTCGCTTGGCCCTGTTGGCCTGCCAGACACAATCAAAATTATTGCTGATTTGCGTGTGAAAAATCTGATGAATGTCGGCGTTGGCGCCAATAAAGACGGTTTTCATTATCTGGGCGCAAATGTTGCGCGCGATTTCCGCGTGAGTCAGTTCGCTGATTTGCGCACGGTGCTTGAAGGCGAGACGGCGCCTGACGGACACGGCACGCTTAAATTTGCGCGCGGCATCGAAATCGGGCACATTTTCAAGCTCGGCACGCGTTACAGCGAGTCGATGAATGCAACGATTCTTGATGAAAATGGCAAAGCGAAGCCGCTCATCATGGGCTGTTACGGCATCGGCGTGAGCCGTTTGCTCTCGGCCGTTCTCGAGCAATACGCGCGCATCACGGTTGACAAAACGCCAAAAGGCGATTACAAATGGGCGTGGTCGATTAATTTGCCTGAAAGCCTTGCGCCGTATGACGTGCACCTTGTTCCTGTGGATGTTAAATCTGACGAGGCGCGCGCGCTGACAGAAAAAACAGAGCGCGCGCTTATCGCCGCGGGCTTCGCGGTGTTGACGGATGACCGAAATGAGCGCGCGGGTGTCAAATTTGCAGACAGCGATCTGATTGGCCTGCCAGTTCGCGTAACGCTCGGCAAACGCGCAGCTGACGGCTTTGCAGAAGTGAAGCTCCGCAAGACAGGCGAAACCAAAGAAGTGGCTCTGTCAGCGCTTGTAGAATTTCTGTCAGCGCTCGAAAAATAAACCGCCTAAATTTCAAGAAAACGTGAGCTGACAGCTCGCGCTTTTTGGTCAAAAATGGTCAAACTCAGACCAAAGTCTGAGCTTTCTTTAAGAAATTTTGATATAATAGTGGGGTTATCACACAGTAAACGGAGAATGAATGCAAAATCCAAACAACAATAATAAACGCCCTGGCGGGTTCATCAGAAATGCCGCCACTTGGGTTATTATCATCATCGTCGCAGTTTTCGCTGTTCAATATTTGATCGGCGGCAGTACGCAGCACACCTCGACGGATAAATTAACCTTTACGCAGCTTCAGAGCGATCTCAAAAACGGAAAAATCAAGAATCTCACGCTTCAGCCAGAAAATACGCTTTATATTGTCAAGGGTGATTATAAAACGGCGCGCGAAGAGAAAAATTCGGGAGCGCTTCCACTTTTGGGCAATGCAACCACTAAAGTGACAGGTTTCACAAGTTATATTATCCCGACGGACAGCAATATCTCTGATTTGCAGAGTCTTGCAAAGGACAAAGATCTCACGCTGAGCGTTGCGCAAGAATCTCAGACTGGCTTTTGGACCAATATTTTGTGGACGTTCTTGCCAACGCTTCTCATTATCGGCTTTTTCTGGTTCATGATGCGCGGCTCAATGGGCGGTGGCGGTGGTGCCAACAATCCGATGTCGTTTGGCCGCAACCGCGCCAAGCAGCAAGATTCTAAGACAACGAAAGTGCGTTTTGATGATGTCGCGGGCGAAGAGGAAGAAAAACAAGAGCTTGTTGAAGTCGTTGATTTCCTCAAAAATCCAAAAAAATATCGCGATTTAGGCGCGCGCATTCCGTCGGGAATTTTGCTTGAAGGCCCTCCAGGCACAGGTAAAACGCTCCTTGCGAAAGCCGTTGCTGGCGAAGCGGGCGTGCCCTTCTTCTCGATTTCAGGTTCAGATTTCGTTGAAATGTTCGTCGGCGTCGGTGCATCTCGTGTGCGTAATCTCTTTGATGATGCGAAAAAGCAAGAACGTGCGATTGTCTTTATTGATGAGATTGACGCTGTTGGGCGTCAGCGTGGCGCAGGTCTTGGTGGCGGAAATGACGAGCGCGAGCAAACGCTCAACCAACTTTTGGTCGAAATGGACGGCTTTGCGGAAAACGGAAGCAATATTATTGTGATTGCTGCGACAAACCGCTCAGACGTGCTTGATCCCGCGCTTTTGCGTCCGGGACGCTTCGACAGAAAAGTGCTTGTCGGTGCGCCTGATGTCAAAGGTCGCGAAGCGATTCTCAAAGTGCACTCGAAAAATAAACCACTCGCAGCAGACGTGGATTTGCTCACGGTTGCCAAGCAAACGCCTGGTTATGTCGGTGCCGATCTTGAAAATCTCCTGAATGAAGCGGCACTTGTTGCTGCGCGTCAAAACAAAAAAGAAATTGACGCGGCTGACATCAATGAAGGACAAGACCGCGCGATGGCAGGGCCTGCGAAGAAAGACCGCAATCAATCGCAAAAAGAGCGCGAAATTGTGGCCTATCATGAGGCGGGACACGCGATTGTTGGGCTGGTTCTCGAAAATGGTCAAAAAGTCCACAAAGTCACGATTATTCCGCGTGGTCGCATTGGCGGCTATATGCTGGCTCTTCCTAAAGACGAGGAAATGAATCCGACAGATGGCCATTGGAAAGAGCAGCTGGCTTCGCTCATGGGCGGACGTCAGGCTGAGCGAATTGTCTTTAATGTCATGACGCCTGGCGCCTCAAATGATATTGAGCAGGCGACGCACATTGCGCGCCGTATGGTGACGGAATGGGGCATGTCTGAAAAGCTCGGAACTGTCAGCTACGAAGGCAATCATCAAGTTTTCATTGGCCGCGATTACGGTCAGACGAAGACCTATTCTGAGGCGACAGCTGTGATGATTGACGAGGAAGTGCGTCGTTTGATGACGGATGCTAACGAGGCTGCAGCTAAAGCAATTGGTGAGCATCGCGCGCAACATAAGGCGATTGCGATGGCGCTTCTTGAATACGAAACCCTTGACGAGAAACAAATCATGTCTCTCTTTGAAACGGGCAAAATGCCTGAAGAAGCGGCTGCTGACAGCGCATCTGTCAGCGCTGACAAGTCAGTCAGTCAGTCCGAAGAAGAAGTTTTGCAGTCTGAGAAAGCAGAAAATGTGGCTTCTGAGGCGTTGTCAGACAGCATCTCTGATAGCTTGAGTGAAGCCGCATCAACGATTGCGCAAGAACTCAATTCTGAAGTATAATCTAAAATTCCGACATTTATTGTTGGAATTTTTTTATTTATTTTGCGCGCAAACGCTTTGCTTTTGTCATTTGGCAAACTTTTTTCAAAAAAAGCATTAAAATAATAAGTTTTTGCTTGCATTTCAGTCCAAATAGTGTATAATAGACAAGTACCATTTCACACGGTCCGTTGGTCAAGTGGTTAAGACATCGCCTTTTCACGGCGGTATCGCGGGTTCGATTCCCGCACGGACTATTCGAGCGGTGCTCGAAAATAATGAATCAGCTGTGGAGGATTACCCAAGTCCGGCTGAAGGGAACGGTCTTGAAAACCGTCAGGCGGGTAAAACCGCGCCAGGGTTCGAATCCCTGATCCTCCTTACTCTCATTTTGATGTCTTTATATCAGAATGTAGAGACTATTACTAATATCGCGGGATGGAGCAGTTCGGTAGCTCGTCGGGCTCATAACCCGAAGGTCGGAGGTTCAAATCCTCCTCCCGCAATCAGGTTCTTTTAGAGGATGCAAACGGAATGGTTTGCAAACTGCAATTTATTGCAGCCTGTATGGCTCGGTAGCTCAGTCGGTAGAGCAAAGGATTGAAGCTCCTTGTGTCGGCGGTTCGATTCCGTCCCGCGCCAGTGCAACTGTCGTTGCTTTTGAAAATTTGCCGAAATTTTCAGCGGATGTAGTTTAATGGTAGAACTTCAGCCTTCCAAGCTGACCACGCGAGTTCGATTCTCGTCATCCGCTTTGATTGGCGTTCAATCATAATTTGGGAGATTAGCTCAGTTGGTTAGAGCACTGTGTTGATAACGCAGGGGTCTGAGGTTCGAGTCCTCAATTTCCCATCAATTTGGTGACAATAGCAGTGGAGATACGCCTGTTCCCATGCCGAACACAGAAGCTAAGTCCATTCGCGCCGGAAGTAGTTAGGGGTTGCCCCTTGTGAGATAAGGTCGTTGCCAAGTTGGGGAGATGTGAATCTTCGTGATTCACCCCGCCATCTCCCTTTTATCCGGCTTAGCTCAGTTGGTAGTAGCGCATGACTGTTAATCATGATGTCGCAAGTTCGAGTCTTGCAGCCGGAGTACTGGAAACGGAAATATCCGCAACCTGAAGCCTCCTTAGCTCAGTTGGTAGAGCAGTAGACTCTTAATCTATGGGTCGAAGGTTCGAGTCCTTCAGGGGGCAGCAACTATTGCTAGTTGGAAAATCTGTGACGACAGATTTTTTTGTTTTCTTGACAACGCTTTCAAAATTTGCTATAATTATCAGTATCAAGGCACTGGAATGTACGAGCTTTCTCGATTTTTGACCGACTAATTTAATTTGAATCGGGTCCAAAGACATGGCAGACAGGATCTGTCAGCAAGAGACCCATCTTTGTCGACATTCGTCGCGGGTTCAATACAAGAGAAAGTAACCGGCACTCAATCAGTGCTTTTTTGTTTCTCCGTGAGTTTCTTGCCATTCACGTTCAAATTCGGCGACGAAGGTGCGCATCATTTTGTCGCGTGGTTTGCCGATGCGGCGCGCTTCGGCCGTATTGAGCAGCCCGTAAAGCAAAAAGGCTTTTTCATGAAAATGGTTGAGCGTGGTGCTGCGCGCGCTGTGATAGGTGTTTTTGTCCGTTGGTAAATGCGGCGGAATTTCAGGGTCATACAGTACGCGCGCGTGTGCCCAGCCGTATTGAAGCGTGCGTACAATCATCACAGCACCCATGGCATCAAGCCGGTCAGCATCTTGGACGATTTGGCCGTTGAGCTCAAGTGGATAGCGCGTGCTCAAGTTTGACGAAAAGCTCATGTGGTCGATAATTTCAAAAATAGCAGCTTTGTCAGCTGCTATTGAAGTCAAAAAATTGGCGACTTTCTGTTTTTGCGTGGCGACATCGCTAAAAAGCTTCTCGTCATAGCTGTCGTGAAGATAGCAAGCTTCTAGGACCAATTCGCGGTTCGCTGCGGGCTCGGTCACTAAAATTTTTTCGGCGAGCGCAACCACGCGCAGAATGTGATCAAAGCCGTGTCCGTCGTTGTTTTTGGCGTAAATTTCCTTTGAAAAAGCGATTATTTTTTCTAAAGCTGTCATTATTTTCCTCGGTCTTAAGACTGATTTTTCTAATTGTTAAGAATTCTTTTAGGAAGGGGCGTTATACTCTGTTCAACATCAACGAACTGCAGGCGCTGATGGAAAATAAAAACAGAAGAAAGTAGGTAAGTATCATGTCAGTCAAAAATATTTTAGCCGCAACAGCGCTTGGAGTTGGTCTCGCAGGTGGTGGCGTATTTATCGCAAATGCAGCAACGACAGCTACGACAACGGCATCAACCGCCGCAGTCGCTTCGTCGTCAGCAAGCACAACACAAGGTTCGCAAGCACAAGGCGGCGATCGTGGCGCGAATTCAAACGACAAAACGATCACAGGAACCAATGCGGATAAAGCAACCGCCGCGGTCACAGCGAAGCATTCAGGCTTCAAGGTAACCCTTGTCCAGCAAGATCCTGACGGCAGCTACGATGTCCACGGCACGCTCAATGGCTCAAGCGTCATGTACAATGTCACGACGGATTTCCAAGTATCAACAGATAACACACTCGGAATGGTCAGAGGCTCAGACGCAGCGCAGTCAAACGGCTCATCAGCCGCATCCAATAGCTCTGCAAGCTCATCAACAGCCTCATCAGCCAGCTGATGATGATGTCAACACACAAACTGAATAACCAGAGAACGCTCTGTCAGCGCTGACAGAGCGTTTTTTTATCCAAAATAAGTGAGCCCCATGGCGCGCTTGACTTCAGAGAGCGTCCCCGCTGCGACAGCCTCGGCACGCTCGCAGCCCTTTTTGAGCATGGCATAAACGGCGTCCATATTTTCTGCATATTCGGCGCGGCGTGCGCGAATGGGCGCGAGTTCGCGCTCAAGAATTTCAAGTAGATATTTCTTTGTTTTGACATCGCCAAGGCCACCGGCCTGGTAGTGTGCTTTCATTTCCGCAATATCAGCGGCATCTTCGGCACGTCCAAAGACGTCAAGGTAAGTGAAGACCATGTTGCCGTCTATCTTGCCGGGATCGGAAACGGTGATGTGGCTTGGGTCTGTGTACATCGACATGACTTTTTTCTGAACGGTGTCCGCGTCGTCTGCGAGGAAAATCCCGTTGTTGAGCGATTTGGACATTTTAGCATTGCCGTCAAGACCTGGCAAACGACCAGCGTTTTCATTTTCAGGGTAAATGCCTTCTGGCTCAACCAAGACGTCGCACGAATACGCGTGGTTGAACGCGCGCACGATTTCGCGCGTTTGCTCAATCATCGGCGCCTGATCATTGCCAACGGGCACGTGAGTGGCTTTAAACGCCGTGATGTCGGCGGCTTGGGAAATCGGGTACATCGCAAAGCCGGCAGGGACGCCTTCGCCAAAATTTTTCTGGTCAATCTCGGTCTTGACGGTCGGATTGCGCAGAACGCGGTTCAAGCTGACGAGATTCATATAATAGGCCGAAAGCTCTGCGAGCTCAGGGATTTGCGACTGGATGAAAATCGTTGTTTTTTCGGGATTAAGACCCACCGCGAGATAGTCGAGCGCGACATTGCCGACGGACTCAATGATTTTCTGGGGTTCTTTGGCGTGGTCTGTCAGCGCTTGCTGGTCGGCCATCATAATGAATGTGTCGTAAATGCCTTCGTTTTGCATGGCGACGCGATTTTTCAAGCTGCCAATATAATGCCCAATATGGAGCTTGCCAGTCGGGCGATCGCCCGTAAGAATAATAGGTTTAGTCATTCTTATATTATAGCACAGAGCGTGTTTGATGGAAATTTCAGACGGATTTTTTTGCATAGCTGCGCGCGGCGAGAGTGGCTGCGGCGACGGTGAGAAGAGACGCGAGGAGAAGCGCTGCGCCTTCACCTGGTTTTAAAAGTCCGAGCGTCATGCCAAGTGCAACAATGGCAGCGGGGACGCCGTTTTGGCTTGTGGCCATGATGCCAAGCGCCCAAGGTTGATGAAAGAAAATGGCTGTCAGATGCGCAAGGCTGGCAGCAGCGGCAATGACAACAGCCAAAAGAATCATGTCAGGGTGGCCGAGAAGCTCGCGCAGATTGATACTTGCACCGAGCCAGACAAAAAAGAGCGGTGAGAAGAAGCCCTCTGACAGCGTGAAAAGTTGTTTGGCGAGACGTCTGGGTTCGCCTGAAGCCGCGAGCGCGATGCCAAGGCCAAAGCCAGCGAGCATGATGGAGACTTTTGAGGCTTGCGCAATCGCTGACAGGAGTAAAAGTAAAAGAAGGCTGATGCGGAGTTCCAAAGCGAATCCGCGATCCTCAGAGCGCGCTTCGATTTTTTCTTGCCAGCCACGTTTTTCACTTTGCCAGATAAAGAGAAAAAGAAGGAGCGAAATCGTCACCATGAGAAGTACGCCAAGCACAGCGCGTGAGCCATCTTTTGGGTCAATCACGAGCGGGACTGCGACGATACAGCCCGCGTCAGCGAGTGCGATTTGCGGGAGAAGTTCTGTGACGGATTTGCCCGAAAGCCCGAGCTCTTGGATAATCGGCATGATAATCGCTGTCGACGATGAGGCAAAGAGCACCGCGTAAATGGCGGGGTGCCCGACGTGAAACGCTGTGGTGACAAGGAACGCAAGGAGAATCGAAACCGCGGCAATCAAAACGAGTCGCGCCGCAGCTTTTGGAATGCCGCGAATCAGATTTCTGTCCCTGACAGGTACGTGCGAGCCTGCGACGAGCATTACCATCGCAAAACCGATGCTCGCCAAAAAGCTGAAAATTGGCTCGTGCGGATTGACCAGCTGAAATCCGGTTGTACCAATCAGCCCGCCAGCAAGTATTTCGCCGACGGCAACAGGGATTTTTGAGGTGTTGCGCCAAGCAATCAGCGGTCCGAGCAAGCCGACAGCGACTACAAGCGCTAAAAGTGTGAGTGTCATGGCTTTATTTTAGCACGTTTGAGCAGATTTTGAGTGTTGTCAGCGCTGACAGCGTATAATGAAAATGTAAAACACATTTGACATTTTTGTCATTTGTAAAAAATTTTTTGGAGGAAATATGACAACTTTTTCACATGCTTCAGCAAAATGGCAAGGCGCGCTTGAAACGGGCAAGGGCACGATTTCGGCGGACAGCAGCGGACTTTTCACGGATACGCCTTATGATTTTAAGGCGCGGCTTGCGGGCTCTGACAGCATTGTCAGCCCAGAGGAACTTTTGGGCGCGGCGCACGCGGCGTGTTTCAGCATGGCGTTCGCGCTCGTTTTGGGGCAAAAAGGTCTGGTGCCACAGTCTATCGAGACAAAAGCGGATGTGGCGTTCGAGGTGACGGCTGACGGCCCCGCGATAACAGGGATTCATTTGATAAATAAATCTTGGATTGACGGGCTGACAGAGCCTGAGTTTCAGGAAATTGCGCAAGTCGTCAAGGAAAATTGCCCTGTATCAAAAGTACTGACAGGCGTTCCCATCACACTTGACGCGACGCTCGCCCAGTAAGTAGAGCGGCAAAATCCATTCGCGGGAATGGATTTTTTAAATGGTATAATAAGATTATGTCAAAAATTATTGAGCTTCCTGAGGTTCTGGCAAATCAGATTGCGGCTGGCGAAGTGGTCGAGCGGCCGGCAAGCGTCGTGAAGGAATTGATTGAAAATGCGATTGACGCAGGCGCCACGCGGATTTCGGTTGAAGTTTTGGACGCGGGCTTGCAAAAAATTGTTGTGACGGACGACGGCGAGGGAATCGCGGCTGATGATGTGCCGCGCGCATTGTTGCGCCACGCCACGTCGAAAATCACGGCAAGCACCGACCTGTTCCGCATTCGCACGCTAGGCTTTCGCGGCGAGGCTTTACCGTCCATTGCGAGCGTGTCAGCGTTTGCAATCGAGACGGCGACAGCTGACGAAAACGCGGGTACAACACTGATTGCGCGCGGTGGACAAATCGAATCTGTCAGCGCATCTGCCTTGCGCACGGGCACGAAAATTACGGTGGAAAATCTGTTTTACAACACGCCTGCGCGCCTGAAATACGTGAAATCGCTCCAAAGTGAACTCGCGCACATTGTAGACGTGCTCAACCGCGCGATTTTGGCGCACCCTGAAATCAGCTTTCGCCTCACGGCAGATGGACGCGACACGCTTCATTCGGCAGGCTCGGGCGATTTGCGCCAAGCAATTGCGGGCGTTTACGGCCTTGAAACCGCACGGAAAATGCGCCCGATTCAAGCGGCGGATTTGGATTTTGAGATTTCGGGTTACGTCGCGCTCCCCGAGCTGACTCGCGCGTCGCGCAATTACATCACGCTTCTTGTCAACGGCCGCCCGATTAAAAATTTTTTGCTGCAAAAGGCGATTGCCGAGGGTTACGGCAGCAAGCTCATGGTGGGGCGTTTTCCTGTCGCGGTGGTCGCGATTCGGGTGGCGCCGCAGCTGACAGACGTCAATGTTCACCCGAGTAAGCAGGAAATCAGGCTGTCAAAAGAAGCGGAACTCCGCGCGCTGATTGTGTCCGCGATTCAAGAAATGCTGTCAGGCGAAACGCTGATTCCGTCAGCCGTCAAAGAAGTTACAGAACCTACGCCAGCTGACGAAATTTTCAACCCGAAAAAACAGGTGCAAGAAGAGCTGTTTGTTGCTGAAGAAACTGTCAGCTACGCCGTTTCAGCGGTATCAGATTCTGTCAGCGCTGACAGAACACCTCCAGATAATTCGTTTGTTTCTGAAACAACAAACAAACAAAAAACAGCCAATCAAACGTTTCCAGAGCTGCAATTTTTGGCACAATTGCACCGGACGTATTTGCTGTGTGAGGCGCCAGACGGACTTTACATCGTGGATCAGCACGCGGCCGCCGAGCGCATCAATCTTGAGCATTACCGCACGGCAATCGGCAACGTCTCGTTTGATCAGCAAATGCTTCTCACTCCGCTAATCATTGACTTGCCGAAAAACGATTTTATTCGCCTCTCAACTGAGCTGTCGCAGCTTTTGGAAGCGGGCGTTGAGCTTGCGCCCTACGGCGAGAGCCAATTTATCCTGCGGGCGCACCCCGTTTGGATGCGCGAGGGCGAGATTGAATCCGCGACTTACGCGCTGATTGATTTGATTTTAGCGGGCGAAGCGGCGAGCGTGGTAAGTTACCGCAAGGAACTTGCAATTTTGATTTCCTGCAAAGCGGCGATTAAAGCGAATATGCCGCTTGACCCAGACAGCGCGCGCGATTTGCTGCGCCAACTCTCGGCGTGCGCGGATCCCTACCATTGTGCGCATGGCCGCCCCGCGATTGTCAAATTTGAGACAAAAGATCTCGAGAAAATGTTCCGCCGCATCATGCAAACGCACCTCTCGGCGCGCGAAAACGGCCTTTTTCCCTCTTGATTGATTTGATGAAGTCAACTAAAAATCCGCCCCAAATTTCAGGCGGATTTTTGTTTTTGGCTTAAACGCTGTCTTCTTCGACGGCGGCGACAGGAACTTCTTCGTCGATTTCCAGATTTCTGACGTCAGAGAGCACGAGCGGCACGATTTCGGTGGTGACTTCTGTAAATTGAAGCCCGAACCAGCGCACGGGCGACGCTGTAAATTTCTTGATATTGCCTTTGAGCCGCAAGATAAATCGCTCAAACTGCTTGAGTTGGCGCGCATTGGTCATGCGCTCTTCGATGACGACAAATCCGAAATCACCGACATGGCGATTGGTCATGGTGCCGTATTTTTGGTCTTGTTTTTGCAGGCGCCCTGACGACATCAAATCGCCCACAATTGTGCGCAAATAGCGCGGCACTTCTTGACGCACGTGGAAACCAAGATACATGTCAACGTGCACGATATAATCCGTGTCCATCATGTCAACTGTGTACGTGTGCGTGTACGGCTCGTCGGTGACGTGTACCGTGACAAACCAGTAAACATTCGCGCGTTTCGGACGTTTATTTAAAATCGAGTACAAAATCGAGCGGTCAATTTTGCTGCCTTCCATGCGCCCTGTCAGATAAACAATATTCGTCTGGAAATGCTCGAATTCCGTGTCGTCGCGCAGCTCTCTGAGCTGGTCTTTGAAGTCGTTGAGGTCGAGCGATTTGATATATTTCTTGACAATCTGCGTGCCTTTGTACCAGATATACATGACCGCGAGAATGAGCGATGCGATGATGACAACAACGTAGCCGCCATGGATAAATTTAACGGCCGAAGCAATAAGGAACAGCGTTTCAAGCGTTCCAAACATGGCCGCAAACAGAACGATAAAGCCTTTTCGCGTCTTTTGTTGAATCAGATAAACAGTCAAAAGCGTGGTCGTCATCAGCATTGTGACGGTGATTGCGAGCCCATAAGCCGCTTCCATTTTGCTTGACGACTGGAAATAAAGCACAATCGCGCTTGTTGTCAGCCACAAAACGGTGTTGACTGCTGGAATATAGAGCTGGCCGAGGCTTTCGCCTGGGTAATAAATCCTGAAAAGCGGCAGCAGTTTCAGACGAATGGCCTCAGAAACCAGCGTAAAGGAGCCGGAAATCAACGCTTGCGACGCAATGATGGCCGCAAAAGTCGCGAGAATAACGGACGGAATCGCAAGCACCGCTGGAATGATAGAGAAAAACGGATTGACATCGCTTGTCAGCGCTGACGCATTGTGGAGAATCCACGCACCCTGCCCCATATAGCTCAAAATGATGCAGACTTTGACGAACGGCCAGCTGACATGAATATTGCCACGTCCCACGTGCCCTAAATCGCTGTAAAGCGCCTCAGCACCCGTTGTGGCAAGGAAAACATTGCCGAGGACGAAAAGTCCCATTTTATTTTCAGGGCTAAAAAGCAGCCGAATCGCCCAATATGGGTTAATCGCTTGCAGAATTTGAAAGTCTGTGAAAAGATTTGCAAGTCCAACAATGCCGATAAAACCAAACCAAACAAACATCACAGGCCCAAACGCGCGCCCAATCAGACTTGTGCCAAATCGCTGGATAACAAAAAGAATCGCTAAAATCACGAGTGTGATCATGACAATGGGCAGCTGATCGTCTTTGAAAACGGCATAAAATGCGGGCACACCGCGCAAGCCTTCAATTGCCGACGTCACCGTCACCGCAGGCGTCAAAGCACCGTCTGACAAAAGCGTTGCGCCGCCTATCATCGCGGGGATGATGAGCCATTTTGCGTAGCGTCTGACAAGCGTGAAAAGTGAGAAAATGCCTCCCTCGTGATTGTTGTCAGCGCGCAGCGCAATCAGTACATATTTGACAGTCGTAATCAGCGTGAGCGTCCAGATAATCAGGCTAATCGCGCCAAGCACGAACGGCTGGCTGATTGTGCCACCTTGATCTTTGACAATCGCTTGCATCGTGTAAAGCGGGCTTGTCCCGATATCGCCGTACACAACGCCCATTGCGATCAAAAATCCGAGCTTCGTCGCTTTATTAAAATCTTTTTTTGCAATTCCCATCGTCCCAATATTATACGCTTTGCGGCGTCTTTTAGCAAGCAAGAGCTGTCAGCCAAGAAGGCTAATACTCACGTCAGCCAGCCGTTCGTTTGGGCGAGATTGATGGCCTCGATGCGGTTGCGGCTGCCCGTTTTGCTGAGAATGGAAGAGATGTAATTGCGCACGGTACCCTCGGATAGGTAGACGGTGTGCGCGATTTCGAGGGTCGATCGGCCGGTTTGCATGGCAATGAGAACCTCCATTTCGCGTGCGGTGAGGGGATTTTTTTCGGCCTTGAGCACAGATTTGACCAGCTCGGGCGAAAAAACGGTGTCGCCAGCGAGCACGTCGTGAATCGTGCGAATGAGAATTTCGCTGCGGCTGTCTTTGAGAAGATAGCCATTTACGTCAAACTTGACGGCTTTTTGAAAATAAGCTTCCTGCGCAAAAGTCGTGAGAATGATCAGCTTGATTGGCAAAGCGTCCGTGCGCAGCTTCTCAGCCACGTCAAGCCCTGTCATCTCAGGCATCTCAATATCAAGAATCGCGACATCGGGTTTCAGCCGTTTGATTTCTGTCAGCGCTGACAGACCGTTCCCAGCCGTGCCAACGACTTCCAAATCGTCTTCTAGGTCAAGGAGTGCGGCGAGCGCTGACAAAAGCATGCGCTGATCGTCTGCGAGAAAAATTTTAATCATATCAGATCTCCTTTTCAATTGGATTTTCGGGCTTATTGTCTGGGAAAGTCAAGGTGAGCGTCGTGCCATTGTCAGACGCAAAGCTGAGCTGGCCGCCGATTTCAGTGGCGCGGTGCTGCATGCCTTCTATGCCGTGCGACGCGCTGCTCGCGCCAAGACCGATGCCGTTGTCAGCGATGATGAGGCGCCCCGCTTCAAAACGTACACGAACACTGCTCGCGCGGCTATGATGAATGACATTTGTCAGCGCTTCTTTGAGGACAGGCGCGAGGCTGTCGGGCAGAAAACCGCTCTCCCCGCTGACAGAAAGCGTGATGCCTGCGAGCTCAAGCGCTTTTTGTTCTTGCTCTAAAACCTGACCCGAGCTTTCTTGGCGCAGACCCGCGACGATTTCGCGGACGAGGTTCAATTTTTCGCGGGAATTTTCGGCGATTTTCTCTAACTCAGCTTTGGCTTTTTCAGGATTTTTGTCAAGCAGCTTCATCGCAAGCTCGCTTTGTAGGGTAATGGTTGAGAAAGCTTGACCGAGATTGTCGTGCAAGTCGTAGGCAATCCGCTCGCGCTCAAGCGCGCGTACTTTTTTCTCCAGTGCTTGATTTTGCTTGGTAAGGTCGTAGGTGCGGCTCATGGACTTCGCAATAATCGGGGCCAAAAAGCAGAAGGAAGTGCCGACGAGTATCCAGGTTATGCTTCCAAGAGAAAATGTCGTGAGCTTTTGAACGATAAAAGCAGTGCCAAACGAAAAAATGAGACTCCCATAATAAGCCCATAAATAGTGCCTGAAACGCTTATCCGACACGGGCGAAAAGCCGATTTCAAAGCCGGTAAAGGTCTGCAGACCGAAAGTTGCAAACCAAGGATTTGCCGTTATAAAACTGGCAATGATGAGCTGAATCGCGACATTGCGCGCGTGATGCGGCAGCTCGTAGCCGTCGCGGTACGCTTTCAGAAAAATGAGAATCAGCCCCGTCGCAATCGCCTGCTGATAGAGCGCATAATGAGCCAGCCCCGCGAAGACAGGAAGCAGAAAAAGCAGCCAAAGATAAGGCTGCAGACCGTAACGTTTCGGAAATAAAATGTGCTTTTCAAGAAAATTTTTCATATCGTTTGTCGCTCAAAGAGATTCATCAGCCGCAGACTGACGACGAGGAACCCCGTAAGCAGCAGCGTCCAAATGCCAAGTCCTAAAAGCGCTGACAGCTCAATCGCTTGTTTACCGAGTACTTCTTGTATTATAACTGAAATCTGGTAAGTTGGCAAGGCTTTGCCAATCGTTTGCAGCCAGCTTGGCAAAAGATCAATCGGCCACCAGAGACCGCCGACAATCGCCATCGAAAACATCACGATTTGATTGAGAATATTCACGAGCGTTGGCTGCGCAGACAAGGAGATGAGAATGCCTATCAGTACAAACGGCACGCTCAAAATCGGCAGCAGAAGCACGAAAATCAGCCATAAAGTGAGTGAAATACTGACCTGATTGACAAAAGTTCCTGTCAGCCCAAGCACTACGATTGAGAGGATCGTCTGCGGCAGGAAAACGGCGAGCATCGTTAGATAGTAGCGCAGGCGCGAGCTGCCCGTCAGCCGCACGAAGAGAATAAAATGCTGTGTCTGATCCTCGAGCAGCGTATTTGACACCGTGATGACCGAGCTAACCAGGCTGCTATAAACCGCCATCGACACCAGATAGTTGAGCTGCCAAGTCTTCATATAACTTGCTGGGACGCCAACATTCATGACTTTTGTAAATAAAAGATAAAACACCAGCGGCAAAATTAAGCTGAAAAAGAAGGCGCGTCTGTTCCTGAACACGATGCGTTTGTAGTGTGTTGCGATTTGTATCCCTGTATTTTTCATTAGAAACTGCTCCAATCATCCGTTTTTTTTGCTCTTATTTTCAGGCTTTTTCAAAGCCGCGACGAGTGAATAGTAAATCGGCACCGTCAAATAAAGCACCCAAGCCTTGTCCCAAGCGTTTGTATACGTTCCGATTACCACGTAAATCGCGGTAACAATCAACGGATAAGGAAATTTTCTCCAGTTCATTTTTTAGACCTTTCTTGTAAAAAATTGTGTCACTTCAAAACAGTCGGCTTCACATCTTGATTTTCCACTAGATTTTTGAAAAGATTATCGAGCGAATTTTGCTGAATCGTGAGATTTGTCAGCCCGTGTGCAAAGTAGGGCACGAGCTGCGTGACGAGCGCGTTGGTGTCATTCGTCGTCAGCGTATAAAAATTGCCCGTTTTCTTTACAGAAGCAAGCTCTGTCAGCGCTGACAGATCACCGTCAAAGTTAAAATGAATCTCAGTCGCTACATTTTGCGCCCGAAGCTCTGATAGTGTCCCGTCAAAGCCAATCTGATGCTGCGTCAGCAAAATCAGCCGCGTGGCAATATTTTCCAGCTCTTCCAGATAATGGCTTGTGATGAAAAACGTCTTGCCGCGCGCCTGTAAGCGCGTGATTTCCTGCCAGAAAGCCTCGCGTCGTTCCGCATCCATGCCTGTCGTCGGCTCGTCAAGGAAAATCAGCTCCGGATCGCCCGCCATTGCCAGCGCAAAAGTCAGCCGCCGCTTCTGTCCACCAGATAGCTTTTGCGTGAGCACCGCCTCCTGCGCCGCCAAATCCGCCAGCCGCAAAAGCTCAACATAAGGCAGCGATTTTTGGTAATAACTCCGCGCCAGATTCAGCGCCTCGCGCACCGTTACCCGATCGAGCGTGATATTGCTTTGCAGCATCACGCCAATGCGCGCCTGTGCCAGCTCTACCGTGATTTTTCCTGCCGACGGCTGCGCCAAATGATTGATGAGATTAATCAGCGTCGTCTTACCCGCGCCATTTTCGCCGAGCAGCGCCACAATCTGCCCGCGCGGCACCACCAAATCAATTCCCTCAAGCACCTTCTTTGTCCCATAATGCTTGGACACATTTTCAATTTCAATCAGATTTTTCATAATAGACGTGTTTCATCACCCTTTCTATGCCCTTAGTATAGGAAAAATCGGCGCTAAAAAATAGAGCCAGACCTCATAAGTTAGCGTGACAAATGTCACAAAATTTTGATAAAATAACAGCATGTACGAATACTTAACAGGAACTATCACAAAAATCACGCCAACCTACATTGTGCTTGAGGCTTACGGGGTGGGCTATCAGCTGTCAGTCGCGAATCCTTACGCCTTTTCAAGCCAACTCAACAAAACGGTGCAGGTTTATGTCCATCAGGTGATTCGCGAGGACGCACATACGCTCTATGGCTTTGTTGACGCGGCGGAAAAGTCAGTTTTTCTCAAACTCATCGGCGTGACAGGGATTGGGCCGAAGTCAGCGCTTGCGATTATCGCACGTGGGGACAATGCTGGCCTTGCGGCGGCGATTGAGTCGAGCAATGTGACCTATCTGACGAAATTCCCAGGCGTCGGCAAAAAGACGGCCATGCAGATGGTGCTTGACCTTGCGGGCAAGTTCAGCCTTGACGCTCAGGAGGTTGTCGCCCAAAGCCCAGAAAATACAGTCGTCAGTGAAGCTCTTGAAGCTTTGACGGCTCTAGGTTACAAAGCGGCAGAGCTTAAGAAAATCGAAAGCAAGCTAACTGCCGAAAATCCAGAAACCGCTGAAATCGCGATTAAATTGGCGCTCAAGATGCTAGTGAAATAAGGAGTTTTATGACTGATTTTATCCATATACAAGGCGACCGCGAGAACAATCTTAAAAATGTGTCGCTTGACATTCCCAAGCACAAAATCACGATTTTCACGGGCGTGTCGGGCTCGGGCAAGTCGTCGCTGGTTTTTGACACGCTCGCCAATGAATCGCAGCGGCTCTTGAACGAGACCTATCCGAGCTTCGTGCGGCAATTTATGCCGAAATACGAGCGCCCAAAAGTTGACAACATTGACAATCTGCCAGCGTCCATTGTGATTGACCAGAAATCGCTCGGTGGCAATGCGCGCTCGACGCTTGCGACGATTACGGACATTGCGCCGATTTTACGCCAACTCTTTGTACACGTCGGCGTACCGCACATCGGCGGCGTGGACCATTTCAGCTTCAATATGCCTGCGGGCATGTGTCCCGACTGTCAAGGGATTGGGCGTAAGCTGACGCTGCGCATGGAGAAGATGTTCGACCTAGAAAAGTCACTGAATAACGGCGCGATTTTGTACAAACCCTATCAAAAAATTGCCGCGATGTACGTGACAAATGGCGTGTTTGACGGCGACAAATTGCTCAAAGATTACTCAGACGAAGAACTCGCGCGCCTTTACAGCGGCAAGGATGTCGGAAAAATCAAAATGGGCGAATACAATCTGACCTACGAGGGCTTCGTTGACCGCTTCAATCGTGGCTTTTTGCAGTCTGACGGCGACATGAATGACAAAAAGCAAAAATTGCTTGATGAAATGTGCGTTGAGGCACTTTGCCCGACCTGTCAGGGTCAACGTCTCTCGCAGGACGCGCTGTCAGTCAAGATTGGCGGCTACAACATCTATCAGCTGATGGACATGCAGCTGACAGAGTTGGTTGACGTTCTGTCAGCACTGACAACGACGGCGGAAGCCGCGGTTAAGCTTTTGATTGAGCAGCTCCAACATCTGGTCGAGCTCGGGCTCGGCTATCTGACGCTCAACCGCGAAACAGCGACGCTCTCAGGTGGTGAATCGCAGCGTGTCAAGCTAGTGAAGCATCTGAACAATCCGCTCACGGACATGCTCTATGTATTTGACGAGCCGTCCGTCGGGCTGCACCCGCGCGACGTTCACCGCATGAATGAAATTTTCATCAAGCTGCGCGACAAGGGCAACACCGTGCTGATTATCGAGCATGACCCTGATGTCATCAAGATTGCCGACTGGATCGTAGAATTAGGCCCGAAAGCAGGCAAGCACGGCGGCGAATTGGTATTTGAGGGGACTTACGCGGAGTTATTGACATCAGACTGCTTGACTGGTCGCTATCTATCGCACCAAACGCCGCTGAAAGAAAGCGCGCGTCTCGCTCAAAAATTCCTTGAAGGTGTCCCGTCGTCCGCCCACAATCTG
This sequence comes from Streptococcaceae bacterium, assembly GCA_031254115.1. GTDB lineage: Bacteria > Bacillota > Bacilli > Lactobacillales > Streptococcaceae > Lactovum. The sequence continues at coordinate 35,941 of JAIRUZ010000056.1, read as the reverse complement.
AAAAATCAGACCCTGAAAATCCCTGAAAACACACTGACGATTTTGACAGGCGTGGCGGGCTCAGGCAAATCGACCCTCGTCGAAACGAGCTTTCTTGTGAATTATCCAGACGCCGTGCGCGTCGATCAAAATGGCATCTCGGCCAATTCCCGCTCGAACCCTGCGACCTACATAGGCATCATGGACCCGATTCGCAAGCTTTTTGCCAAGGAAAATGGCCAGAAACCGAATCTCTTCAGCTACAACTCGGCTGGCGCTTGCGAAGCTTGTGGCGGCAAGGGTTATACCGAATCCTCGCTCGCTTTCATGGATCCTGTCCGTCAGGACTGTGAAGTTTGCGAGGGCAAGCGCTACGCGCAAGAGGTGCTGGGCTATACTTACAATGGCTTAAATATTGTCGAAGTCCTTGATTTGACGGTCGAGGAGGCCGAGGGGTTTTTCGCCAAAGTGCCTGCGATTAAAAAAGTTGTTACGGCGATGAATGAGGTCGGGCTGGGCTACGTCACGCTCGGGCAGACGACGTCGACGCTCTCAGGCGGCGAAAAGCAGCGCCTCAAACTCGCCAGCGAATTTTACCAAAAAGGCAGCCTCTATGTGCTCGACGAGCCCTCAACTGGACTGCATCTCTCGGACATTGAGCGCCTGGTGAAAATCATGAACCACTTCGTGGACGCAGGCAACACGGTTGTCGTCATCGAGCATCAGCTTGATATTATCAAGCAAGGCGATTGGATTGTTGACGTTGGGCCAGACGGCGGTGACGGCGGCGGCGAAATCGTCTTTGAAGGTCCTGTTGCGGCACTTGCGACATCGAAAGCGTCGATTACCGCGCAATATTTATAAAACAAAAAACGAAAACTCAATCAAGGTTCTCGTTTTTCATTTTTGACAGCGTTTTCCATAAATGATATGATAGCCAGAAAAGATAAAGGATTAGAGGGAAAATGAAAAAGTTTAAGAAGATTATTCTTGCGCTAAGTTTGCTCATTACTTTGGTAAGCCTTGCGGCATGTATGCACGGAACTAATATTAGCGGAGATTTTGAGGCAAACAAACAAAATATAGACCGTGTTGGCGATTTAGATTTTGATGTTAATCCGCCGCGAGTTCAGTTTTCCACAGTGAGTGCTGCGACAGTTAATCTAGTTTGGTTAGATTATACGTTAGATGGCTCGACAATCACATTCACTTGGTCAAATCAAAAGGCCTCTGGTGATTCCATAGCCGTAGAACTGCTTCCAAAGTATAAAGCGGGCGATAAAGTAGCCGTGGGAAAATATGATGCTAAAACCAAGACAATAACTATCACAAAAGGGTATGAGGACACAGCAATTCTCGCGCAAGGCGACATCTATCAAGCAAAATAGGGAAAACAAAGAAAATGAAGTGCTAGGCAAAGTAATAGCAATTATTTTGGATAATGACGATACGAATGAATTTGATAGTAAAGGATATGAAAAAGCAAAAGATTCAGTTTCTCAAGTTGCTGCAGCAGTTGGCGGGGTAGCTGGAGAAATAATTACCTTAGCGCAAAATGTAGCTGATGAGCGGATTTCATCGTTAAATGAAATTGAAGATGAAAAAATTCGGATTACCAATATCATAGGTATACCAAGCTTTTGACTACAACTTGAACATGCAATGGTTAAAGTTCTGCGATTGTTTTCAATTTATTTTATAATACGTTTTTGCGGCAATTTGTAAACTTGTTCCGCTATTTTGGAAATTTTCTGTTTCTATAATTCTGTCTTGTTGTTGATTTGTGACATCTGTTTTGTCTGTTGAAAATCCAGCGATTGAAATCCCTTTTGGAATAATGAAGAGATTGGGTGGAGAAGCTAATCCCTGTCCAACAAGGTTTAATGTTCCGGCTATTGAAAGATAAGCTTTTCCGACATATTGAATCGGTGTAATGACATTTCCGTTTTCCGTAATTGTGGTACCTGAAACCGTAATGATATTGCCGCTGGCATTTTTCCATGTTCCTTGGATACTTCTGTAATCACTGTTAGCAATTTGCTCTAAATTCATGCCAGTACTTGATTGATATGTATTATCCGTAGCTGGAGCAGTTTCCATTTTTCCGCTTGCCTTGTTCAAGCGAATTTGTAATCCATTTTTTTCAGCTGATACGGCAGATAATTTGACTTTATCAAGTGCTGTTTGAGCGGCTTTAACCGCGTTGTCGATTGTGGCTTGGTCTTTGTCAGATATTGTAGTATTGTTAGGCGCTACAGACTGGTCTGTTTTATAAGCACCATAATCTTGACTTTCTTGAAGGTGTGTATGGTCCGCAGAAACTATTCTTTCTTTTGCAATATTATCGGGATAGTTATAGACGGATGAAGAATAGAATTTTACCCCAACTGGAACGAATGAAATGGCGCCAAGTCCTCCGTCAGCTGAACTCCCACCGTCATCAAAAGATAATTGTAATTGGCCGTTACTCATTTTCGCCGTCAAAGGCAATGTTTTCCCGTTGATTTTGATATTTAAACCATTGACAATATATCTTTGAATTCCGTTGTTCATATCTGTAATGGTATTTTTATCTACGGAAATAGTTATTCCCGAAGCGTCCGTCCACGTCCCTTGGATACTACTGTAATCGCCCTTAGAAATAGCGTCCAAGTCCATTTTTTGCGCATCTATTTTAGCCTGAGCCTCTTTATTGGTTTGCGCAAGATTGGTTTCGGCGGTTGATTTCGCTTTTTCAGCGACTGAGACCAATTTGTCGGCAGAAGATAAATCTGAAAGCGCATTTGTAAGTAATGTTAATTTGTCAGTCGGCGATTTCTTGTCTGTACTATTTAATTTTTTAATAGCAGATTGTGCAACTTTTATATCTGAGACCTTTTTCGTCTGATAGGCCTTATCAACATCTGTATTAGCTTCTTTTAAGTATCTAGCTTCGTTCGCTTTTGCCGTACTTTTTTGCTGTGCAGATACCTGTTGATTATGGATGACAGCAGCGGAAACACTACCAGCTATAAGCACAGCTAAAGTAGTTAGACCAATAATTAAGGTTTTTCTTTTCAAGCTTTTTTCTCCAAAAAATTTCTAAAATCATACTGTTTAACAATAAAATCTCGCGTTATTTACTATTTTTGTATCAAGGAATAAAAATTCACAAAAATAATTACGCTGCCATTCTTGTGAATTTTAGCAAAAAAACGCTTATTATATAGAGTATAGCACATTTTATGGAAAATAAGGTAAAACCGTAAATGTATTTCTTAAAGGTAAAGTTAAATAGTTGTTAAGTTTATATCAATCAATTTCCCTTGAGAAAAGTTGTAAAAAACGTACCTATCGCAAGAGTAGAATTATCAATTTTCAAAGTTCACCGAATTCAATTGAAAGCTGTTTTCTTTGGGTAATTTGTGGAAGATAGTCTTGTATCTATTGTTTGCCTCTGAGTGGCTAACTTCATCTCATTAATATGTGAACCCAAGAATTTAAGAGAAATAGCAAAGACAAAGCTGTCAGCCCTGACAGCTTTCTTCGAGTGTGTCGACATTTGTGATTTCGCGGATATAGGCGCTTCCCCAGTCGTTCATCGCCCAGACAATCGGCAGGAGGCTTTCGCCAAGCGCTGTCAGCTGATAGGCAACCTGCACGGGGCTTCTGTCAGCGCTGACAGCGCGCGCGACGATTTGCGCGTCGACCAATTCTTTTAGCTGAAGAGCAAGCATGCGGCGCGTGCAATTGGGGATTCGCCTGGCCAGTTCGTTGAAATGCAGCGTCTCTTTCATCAGCCGATTTAAAATAATCGTCTTCCAGCGCCCAGATAGGATTTTGAGTGTTGTATCTAGCGGACAAAATTCGCCGTGAATTTGCGCGTTTTTTACAAAGTGATTCGTTGTGTCAAATTCCATTTTTCTCCTTTGAGTTCCGAGGGCGCCCGCCCGCTCAGTTCGGCAGCTTTTGCACTCATTATAGCACCTCTAAAAAATTCCGCAAGCAGTATCAACTCTGTAACATAGTCATTTTTTCTTCACTTGAATCCCCGCAGAACCTGTGCTAGACTCGTTTCATGAAGATGAAACAAATTTTTATTGTGCTCAGCCTTTTTATTGGCGTATTTGTCGTGGGAGCTGACAGCTTTATTATCTCGCCACTTTTGCCCACTATTGCACAGAATTTTCACGCCAGCATTGCCCAGACAGCTTTAGGCGTCACGGCTTATGCGCTCTGTGAAATGCTCGGCGCACCACTCTTTGGCCCGTTTGGCGACCGTTTCAGTAAACGTAAATTGCTGCTGACAGGCATTGGTATTTTCCTTATTGGCACGCTCCTTTGCGCACTCGCCACCAATCTTGCAACTTTCTATCTTTACCGCGCCATCGCAGGCCTCGGCGCCGCGCTCTTTCTCCCGAATGTCTGGGCCTTTATTGGCAGCTATTTTTCCGGAAAGACGCACGCTGAAACAAACCGAATGAATAAAATCATGGGCATCGTGATGGCGGCGCTGTCGCTTTCTGTCGCCTTGGGCGTTCCGCTGGGCAGCTTTCTCGCCCAACTCTCCAACTGGCACATGGCTTTCTGGGCATCGGCAATTTTGACAGCATGTGCCGCGCTCGTGATTCTGCTTGTCCTGCCTGACACGCCGACGACGGCACAAAAAATCAGCTACCTTCAGAACTTCAAGCAGGTTTTCAGCACAAAGGGTGCCCTTCGGGCGCTTGTCATCAGCCTTTTCTACATGTTTGCCTTTTACCTTGTTTACACCTTTCTCGGGAGCTTTCTGACAGTGACCTTTCATCTGAGTCTCGGCCAGCGCGGACTCGTCTTCTTTCTTTACGGCGTTGCCAATTTCATCGGGGCCATTTTTGGCGGCGCCGTCATGAACCGCCTCGGACGTGTGCGGAGTATTTTGATGAATGCCGCGCTCTCGGCGCTTTTCGTGCTCGGTCTCGGACTTTTGGGCTCTCAGCTCCCCATTCTGCTGATTTTTCTGATTCTTCTTGCTCTTTCAATGGGACTTGGTGTTACCGCGATTTCCGCCTACATCGTTTCCATTGCCCCGCAGAACCGCTCCACTCTTATGTCCTTCAACAGCTCCGTCCTCTACCTCGGCCTAACCATCGGCTCATCGCTTGGCGGTCTCCTCTTTCAAAATATCGGCTTTTGGAGCCTCGCTACTGTTTCAGCCGTCGCCTTTTTGACGGCGGCGGTGATGGTAATGACGATGCAGCGCTCGGCAAAGTGATTTAAGTGGAAGCAAAATTTTCTGTTATAATATCCCTATGAATGATAATCTAAATCCGGAGGTGCAGGAGGACGAGCGCGGGGCGGAGTTGTCGCTGCGGCCAGTGACGTTTGCGCAATATATTGGGCAGGCGAAAGTCAAGGAGCAGTTGGAAATCTTTATCGCAGCGGCGAAGCAGCGTGAGGAGGCTTTGGATCATGTCTTGCTATTTGGCCCTCCAGGGCTTGGTAAGACGACGATGGCCTTTGTGATTGCCAATGAACTGGGTGTGCAAATCAAGCAGACATCTGGGCCAGCGATTGAAAAGCCAGGCGATTTGGTCGCGATACTCAATGAGCTTGCGCCAGGCGATGTGCTTTTCATCGATGAGATTCACCGCTTGCCGATGACGGTTGAGGAAGTTCTATACAGCGCGATGGAGGATTTTTATATTGACATCATGATTGGCTCTGGTGATGGTTCGCGCTCGGTTCATCTGGATTTGCCTCCATTTACCTTGGTTGGCGCGACGACGCGGGCAGGTATGCTATCCAATCCTTTGCGGGCGCGTTTTGGCATTGCTGCTCACATGGAGTACTATACGACCGAGGATTTGGAGACCATCACCAAGCGTACAGCCGATATTTTTGAGGCGGAGATTGTTGACGATGGCGCTCACGAAATCGCGCTCCGCAGCCGCGGCACGCCGCGTATTGCCAATCGTCTACTCAAACGCGTGCGTGACTTTGCCCAGATTCGCGGGACGGGGAAAATTGATCGTCCGATTACCGCTCAAGCGCTCACGATGCTGGACGTGGACGCAGAAGGCCTTGACTATATTGATCAGAAATTACTTCGCACCATGATTGAACTTTACAATGGTGGTCCTGTCGGACTTGGTACACTTGCTGTGGCGATTGCCGAAGACGTCGAGACGGTCGAGGACATGTACGAGCCTTACCTGATTCAAAAAGGCTTTATTATCCGCACGAAGCAAGGCCGTCGCGCGACCACAAAAGCCTATGCGCATCTGGGCTATCAGCTGCCAGAGGGGTTAAATTAAGAGCTGTAAGCAGCGACAGAATGGAAGTATTGCACAAAAGAGTAAAAAACGTTAAAATAATGTCAGAAGTTCTCACATGGAAAATTGACATTATTTTTTTGTGGGGTAAAATAAGGGGGAAATTATGAGTGAACGTGAATTGAGCAGGCAAAAAGCGATTCTCGCAATGGGTGCTGTGATGGAGCTGACGGGGCTTTCGGCGCGTCAGATTCGTTACTACGAAGAGCAGCAGCTGGTCGTTCCCACGCGAAATGGTGGCAACAGACGGCTCTATTCGCTTGCGGATATTGACAAATTGTTTGATGTCAAGGAATTGCTTGGAGAAAGCCATTCAATTACAGAGGTCAAACGTGTTCTGTCAGCCGAGAAAAAGCAGCGTGTCAGCGCTGACACGAAATACGATCACCAACTTGAAGAAGAATTGCAAGTTCAATCGCGTTTCTATCACCCGTCGTCCACGAATATTTTCAATAATCCACGCTATTAAAAATAGAAAATAGGAGAAAACCATGGCTATTACAGCTGAGCAAATCCGCAAGGATATCAAAGAAAAAAATGTGACGTTTTTGCGTCTGATGTTCACAGACATTCTGGGAACACTGAAAAATGTAGAAGTTCCAGCGACTGACGAGCAGCTCGAGAAGATTTTTGAGAACAAAATGATGTTTGACGGCAGCTCAATCGAGGGCTTTGTGCGCATCAACGAGAGTGACATGTTCCTCTATCCAGATCTTGACACGTGGATTGTTTTCCCGTGGGGTGGCGAAAATGGCAAGGTGGCAGGTTTGATTTGTGACGTTTATACGCCAGAGGGCGAGCCGTTTGCGGGAGATCCGCGCGGTGTTTTGAAACGCAATTTGAAGCGCATGGAAAAATCGGGTTTCAAACACTTTAATTTGGGTCCTGAGCCAGAATTTTTCTTGTTGAAGCTTGACGAAAAGGGCAAACCAACGCTTGAAGTCAACGATCAAGGTTCTTATTTTGACCTTGCGCCGACGGATACAGCGGATAACACGCGCCGTGAAATTGTGAATGTTCTCACGGAAATGGGCTTTGAAGTTGAGGCAAGCCACCATGAAGTCGCGGTGGGTCAGCACGAGATTGATTTCAAGTATTCCAATGCGCTCAAGGCCTGCGACAATATTCAGATTTTTAAGCTGGTCGTGAAGACTATTGCGCGCGAGCACGGGCTGCATGCGACATTTATGGCGAAACCCATTTATGGCATCAATGGTAGCGGTATGCACTGTAACATGAGCCTTTTCACGGAAAATGGCGCGAACGCATTTGACGATCCGACGGCAGCTGATGGCCTGTCAGCGGATGCGCATTACTTTATTGGTGGCTTACTCAAACACGCCTACAATTTCACGGCCATCACGAATCCAACAGTCAATTCATTTAAACGCTTGGTTCCAGGTTACGAAGCGCCTGTTTACGTGGCTTGGGCGGGACGCAATCGCTCGCCACTTGTGCGCGTGCCTGCGAGCCGCGGTATGAGTACGCGTGTGGAACTTCGGCAGGTTGATCCGACGGCCAATCCATATCTGACGCTGTCCGTTCTCCTTGCAACAGGCCTTGACGGTGTGATAAATAAAATCGAACCGCCGAAAGCTGTTGAGGAAAACATTTACACCATGACGCCAGAAGAACGCCATAAGCACGGCATCCAATCGCTTCCGTCAACCCTCAAAAATGCGTATAAAGCCCTTCTCGAAGATGGCATTGTCATGGAAGCGCTAGGCGCGCACGTGACTGAGAATTTCATCGAAGCCAAACGCATCGAATGGGCCAGCTACGCGAGCTACGTCAGCCAATGGGAAATTGATAACTATTTGGAGCTGTATTAAACAAGAAATCACAGATTTAAATAAAAGATAGACTGGGCGTTATCAGCGCCCTTTTGTTGTTTCTGGGCAAAATTCTGCTGCCGCAAGACGCCGCTAGGCTTATAGTGATATAACGGCCGTAATTTGATGATGTTTTTCAACTCGCATATCTACTGAAAGTAAAATCTTGATGTTTCAAAATAGTTTGGATATTTATCGGGTCTTTAAAAAATGCGGAGGGGGAAAACTTATGTTATAATGACAAAACCGAGGATTCGGCCAGAGTGATGCCTTTGGTATCTGTCTTCAAAATCTTGAGAATGAGAGTGTCCAATGTGAGAGACAAATTAAATGCTATTTTTGCGTCCGCCGTTCGCGTCGGCACTTTCTTTGCGCTTTCTATTTGTCTCGCTCTATCGCTAACATTTGTTGTCGCGCATTGGGGGATTAGGCCTTTGTTTGTGTTGCAAGTAAAAGGCTATTTTCCACTTTTGCTTTTGTCTATTGCTGTTGCTGCATTCGTCATCTGGAAATTGGGGATAAATTATTCACGGCTGACAATCTCGGATAAGTTTTTATGGTGGTCAATTCGCGCATCAACTTCTGTCGTGGCTCTTTGTGGTTTGCTGCTGATTTTGGTTGGAAATGGACGTTTTCAATATCAAAGCGATTCAAAAATTATTTTAACTCTTGTGTCCGCCGAAACGACTAAAAGCGACTATTTGGCTGCTTTTCCTTTCCAATCAAGCCTCGTTTATCTGCTGCGTGTGCTCGCGCATCTTTTTGGTAATGGAAATTTATTACCATTTTATTTTTTAAATCTTGTGGCGCTCGTTGTGTCCGTCTATTTTCTTCAAAAGATAACACTCAATTTATCTTCTAGCAATCAAGCCACTTTGTTCACTTCGCTTTTTTGCCTTTTATTTTCGCCGCTTGTTATGTATGTTCCTATGGTTTATGGCGATTTAATCGGGATTTCTTTGGAAATTTTATCGCTTTATTTCGCCACAAATTATATAAAATTAAAGAAAAAACGAACGTTATTTTTTATGTTTATCTCATTGGTCGGGATGCTTTGGATGAAGTCATCTTTGTTGCTCGTCGTGGTTGGTCTCGTTATATTTGGCATTTTTCAGTTTCTAAAAAGGGGAAAATTCGAATTATTGTTGCTAGGACTTTTAGTGTTGCTTTCGTTTGAGTTGATAAATTCTTCGTTTGTCGCTCGGTTTGACTCGGAAAATCAAATCGTGCGTACTCAAAAAGTGCCAGCTCTTACGTGGTTGGCTATGGGCCTACAAAGCGGAACTTATTCATCAAGGCAAAACAATATTGATGATGTGACGTCAGAAAAAAGTTTAGACGACGTCAAGCTCGTTCCGGGTGCTTGGAATGGCTTTACGGGTGCATTTAGCGATGCTGGTGCAGTAAGCAAGGAAATGGATGTCTTTGTGGCACAAAACTATGCGTCTAGCGCTCTTGCAAAAAGTATTAAGACATTTGTCAAACATCCTTATTTTGCTGTGCGATTTTTCGCGTTGAAGCTGGCATACCAGTGGGGGGACAGCAGCTTTTGGGCAAATAATGTCGGCGAAAATGATAAGGCGGTCATCGGTCCTTATGTTTATTTACCACTGACGGGCCGCGCGACAGATTTTATGTTTAAAACTTTTGGCATGGCGTGGGTGCTGCGCGTGGGAATTGACAAAGTGCTGTCTGTGATCATCTACCTGTTTGCTCTGGTAGGTCTGATCTTAGAAATTCGTCAAAAGAGAATGCAACAAACAGAGATGGACGAGCTGAAACTTTTGTTGCATCTCTTGTTTTTAGGCGGATTTATCTTTTACGCGTTCTGGGAATCTGGCGGAAGAATGGCGCTTCCTTTTTATCTCTTACTTTTTCCATTGTCTTCGATTGGCTTGCACGAATTTTTTGAGATGTGTCAAAGAAAAAGAAGACTTGGTCGTCAAAAATAAAATTCTGTCAGCGCTAACAGTGTTGAAATGGCAACGAACTGAAAAGCGCTTGGGCGCTTTTTGATTTTAGCGGGATTGCTAGAGTTTTTTCTTGACTTTCTTATTGTGTTCTGTTATCATAGAAAGGTACTGCGTCTGCGGTATGTAGCTTTGAGGCGAAAGGTTGCGACACACCCGAAACCATTGCCACGGGAAAGCCGGTTTTTTCGCGGAGCTAGCCTATAAAAAATTATAGACGAAAGTCTTCAAATTCTGTCAGAGCTGACAGAAAAGAAAGGAGCCTTAAATGGCACAACGTAAAATTCGCATTCGTTTGAAAGCGTATGAGCACCGCGTTCTTGACGCAGCTGCTACAAAAATTGTTGAAACAGCACAGCGTACAAACGCTGAGGTCGCAGGTCCAATCCCGCTTCCTACAGATCGTAGCGTCTACACGGTTATTCGTGCAACGCACAAGTACAAAGACAGCCGTGAGCAATTTGAAATTCGCACACACAAACGTCTGATTGACATCATCGAGCCGACTCAAAAAACGGTGGACAGCTTGATGAAACTGGATCTCCCATCTGGTGTCAATATCGAAATTAAACTCTAATAGAAAAGAAAGGTTATTCTCATGTCTAAAGGAATCTTAGGGAAAAAAGTTGGAATGACCCAGATTTTCACGGAAAATGGGGAATTGATCCCTGTTACTGTCATCGAAGCGGCTGCAAATGTCGTGCTTCAAGTGAAAACCGTTGAAACTGACGGTTATGAAGCCGTTCAAGTCGGTTTTGATGACAAACGTGAAATCTTGGCTAACAAACCAACCAAAGGCCATGTGGCTAAAGCAAACACGGCTCCTAAGCGCTTCGTTCGTGAATTTAAAGGACTCGAAGGCTTAGAAGTTGGATCAGAAATCAAAGTTGATAGCTTTGAAGCTGGCGACGTCGTTGACGTGACTGGCACATCAAAAGGTAAGGGTTATCAAGGCCCTATCAAACGTTGGGGACAACACCGCGGCCCTATGGCTCACGGTTCTCGTTACCATCGTCGTCCAGGTTCAATGGGTCCTGTCGCTGCCAATAAAGTACCAAAAGGCAAACGCCTTGCAGGTCGTATGGGTGGTAAACGTGTAACGATGCAAAATTTGCAAATTGCGCAAGTTTTGCCTGAAAAGAACGTGATTCTTGTCAAAGGTAACGTTCCAGGCTCAAAGAAATCTCTGATTATTATCAAATCAGCAGTTAAATCTAAATAAGAAAGAAAGGAGATAGAATTATAATGGCTAAAGTATCATTATATAAACAAGATGGCAAGTCCGCTGGTACAGTTGAACTGAATGACACAGTCTTTGGCATCGAACCAAATGAATCGGTTGTCTTTGATGTTGTTGTTTCACAACGCGCAAGCTTGCGTCAAGGCACGCACGCACACAAAAATCGCAGCCTCGTTCGCGGTGGTGGTAAAAAACCTTTCCGTCAAAAAGGAACAGGTCGCGCGCGTCAAGGTTCGATTCGTGCCCCTCAATATCGTGGCGGTGGTACCGTGTTCGGTCCAAATCCACGCAGTTACGCTTACAAATTGCCGCAGAAAGCACGTCAGTTGGCGCTCAAGTCTGTTTATTCAGCAAAAGTTGCAGCTGACAAATTTATCGCCGTTGAAGCGCTTGATTTCAAAGCACCGAAAACAGCTGAATTTGCAGCAATTCTGTCAGCGCTCAACATTGAGCGTAAAGTTCTCGTGATTTTCGCTAATGAAGGCAACGCTTTTGCAGAGCTATCAGCGCGTAACTTGCCAAACGTTTCGCTTGCAACAGCAAACAGCGCTTCGGTTCTTGATGTTGTTAGCGCTGACAAAGTCTTGATTGTCAAAGAGGCTATCTCACAAATTGAGGAGGTGCTTGCATAATGGCTTCATTATACGATATCATTAAACGTCCAATCATCACAGAAGCTACAATGATGAATATGGACCAGAAAAAATACACATTTGAAGTGCCAAAAACAGCGCACAAATTGCTGATTAAGCAAGCTGTTGAAGCAGTCTTTGAAGGTGTAAAAGTTGAGAAAATCAACACTGTAACCGTTCAACCCAAAGCAAAACGTATGGGACGTTACCAAGGTTTCAAACCAGGCTACAAAAAAGCTATCGTAACGCTCACAGCAGACTCAAAGAACATTGACGTCTTCGGCGCCGATGAAGCAGCAGAATAAGAAAGGAGTAACTCGTGGGAATTAAAGTTTTTAAACCGACAACAAACGGTCGTCGTAATATGACAGCGTCAGATTATGCAGAAATCACGACAAGCACTCCTGAAAAGAGCCTGCTTGCGCCAATGAAGTCCAAAGCTGGACGTAACAACCAAGGTAAAATTACCGTGCGTCATCAAGGCGGCGGCGTTAAAAAGCATTACCGTATCATCGACTTCAAGCGTCAACTTGATGATGTTGTCGGAAAAGTTGCGACGATTGAGTACGATCCAAACCGCTCAGCGAATATTGCTCTGATTGTCTATGAAAACGGCGTTAAGACTTATATTATTGCGCCAGAAGGCCTTGAAGTTGGCACGACAATCGTCTCTGGCGAAAATGCCGATATTAAAGTCGGAAATGCACTGCCGCTTGCAAATATTCCAGCAGGTACAGTCATTCACAATATCGAGCTGAATCCCGGGCATGGCGGACAACTTGTTCGCTCTGCAGGCGCTTCTGCACAAGTTCTTGGTACGGAAGGCAAATACACACTCGTGCGTTTGCAGTCTGGCGAAGTACGTATGATTCTCTCCACTTGCCGCGCAACGATTGGTACAGTTGGCAATGGTCAACACTCACTCATCAAGCTTGGTAAAGCTGGACGCACACGTTACCTCGGCATTCGCCCAACCGTTCGTGGATCTGTTATGAACCCGAACGATCACCCACACGGTGGTGGTGAAGGTAAGCAACCTGTTGGTCGCAAGTCGCCTATGACGCCTTGGGGCAAACCTGCGCTTGGTCTTAAGACACGTAATAAAAAAGCGCGTTCTAACAAATTGATGGTGCGTCGTATCAACGGCAAATAAGCCAACAATAGACTTGTTTCATCACCCGTTTTGCTTTTGAAGACTCACTCAGCTTTGCGTTTATTTACTTGGCGTCTTACGCCGAGCGCTAAAGCGTGGTTCGACGAAAAAGCAGCGTTATGAAACAGATTCAATAAAAAATAATCCGCCAACCTACTCTTAGCAAGTAGCGTGGTTATAAAATAGACGTGTTTCAAAAGCCACTTTGTTTTAAAACACAATCATTAAAGGAAAAAGGTATTTCAAAATGGGACGTTCCCTGAAAAAAGGTCCTTTCGTCGATGAACATTTGATGAAAAAGGTCGAGGCACAAGCTGCCAACGAAAAGAAGACAGTCATTAAAACGTGGAGCCGTCGCTCAACAATTTTCCCTAGCTTTATCGGCTATACAATTGCTGTTTATGATGGTCGCAAACATGTTCCGGTTTATATCCAAGAAGATATGGTCGGACATAAGTTGGGCGAATTTGCACCCACACGCACCTTCCGCGGTCACTCTGGTGACGATAAGAAAACGAGATAAGGAGAGAGAAAATGGCAGATATTACATCAGCAAAAGCGACAGCTCGTACCGTTCGCGTCTCACCTCGTAAGACTCGTTTGGTTCTTGACTTGATTCGCGGAAAAGCAGTCGCAGACGCGATTGCAACACTTAAATTCACACCAACAAGCGCAGCGCATGAGATTGAAAAAGTCCTCAACTCTGCAATTGCAAATGCTGAGAACAACTTTGGTCTTGAGCGTGCTGACTTGTTCGTCTCTGAGACTTTTGCTAACGAAGGCCCAACGATGAAACGTTTCCGCCCGCGTGCAAAAGGCTCAGCTTCACCAATTAACAAACGCACAACGCACATTACAGTCGTTGTAGCAGAGAAAGAATAAGGAGGAAATCATGGGACAAAAAGTACATCCGATTGGTATGCGTGTCGGCATCATCCGTGACTGGGATGCTAAATGGTATGCTGAAAAAGAATACGCAGATTACCTTCATGAAGACCTTGCGATTCGCGAACTTATCGCCAAGAAATTGGTTGATGGTGCGGTTTCTCAGATTGAGATGGAGCGTGCGGTAAATAAAGTTATCGTGACTGTTCACACAGCAAAACCTGGTATGGTGATTGGTAAATCTGGCGCAACGGTTGATTCATTGCGTGCGGAGCTCAACAAAATGACGGGCAAGCAAGTCCACATCAATATTGTTGAAATCAAAAAGCCTGATTTGGACGCTCACCTTGTGGGTGACGGTATCGCAAAGCAGCTCGAGGCACGTATTGCGTTCCGTCGTGCGCAAAAGCAAGCGATTCAACGTGCCATGCGTGCAGGCGCAAAAGGAATCAAGACGTTAGTTTCTGGTCGTTTGAACGGTGCAGATATTGCGCGTAGCGAAGGCTACTCAGAAGGAACTGTACCTCTTCATACATTGCGTGCAGATATTGATTATTCTTGGGACGAGGCAAATACAACGTACGGTAAACTCGGCGTTAAAGTCTGGATTTACAAAGGTGAAATCTTGCCGACTAAGAATGTGCAGAAAGGAGATAACTAATGTTAGTTCCTAAACGTGTAAAACACCGTCGCGAATTCCGCGGAAAAATGCGCGGTGAGGCTAAAGGCGGTAAAGAAGTCGCTTTTGGTGAATTTGGTCTTCAGGCCATGACGGCTTCTTGGATTACAAACCGTCAAATTGAAGCGGCTCGTATCGCTATGACGCGTTACATGAAACGTGATGGTAAAGTCTGGATCAAGATTTTCCCACACAAATCATACACAACTAAAGGTATTGGTGTGCGTCAAGGTAGCGGTAAAGGTGCGCCAGCTGGTTGGGTTGCGCCTGTCAAACGTGGTAAAATCATGTTTGAACTTGGCGGCGTGCCTGAGGAAGTTGCGCGCGAAGCGTTGCGTCTTGCGTCACACAAATTGCCAGTTAAGACAAAATTCGTAAAAAGGGAGGCATAAGATGAAATTATCTGAAGTGAAAACTCAACTTGCTGACCTGCGCGGTTTGTCAGTTGAAGAGCTCAACAAAAAAGAAGCTGAGCTCAAAAAAGACTTGTTTGATTTGCGTTTCACAGCGGCTGCTGGTCGCTTGGAAAACACAAATCAGCTGAATGAAGTAAAGAAAACGATTGCTCGTGTCAAGACTGTCTTGGCTGAGAAGGCGTAATAGAAAGGGGATAAAATGGAACGTAATCAACGTAAAGTTTATCAAGGCCGCGTGGTTTCTGACAAAATGGACAAGACAATTACTGTTGTTGTCGAAACAAAGCGTAACCACCCTGTCTATGGTAAACGTATTAACTATTCTAAAAAATACAAAGCTCACGATGAGGAGAACAAAGCGAAAGAAGGCGATATTGTCCGTATCATGGAAACACGCCCATTGTCTAAGGACAAACATTTCCGCTTGATTGAAATCGTCGAAGAAGCTGTTATTATCTAAAGCAAAGGAGAAGCAAAATGATTCAAAATGAAACACGTTTGAAAGTTGCTGATAACTCTGGTGCTCGCGAACTTTTGACGATTCGTGTCCTTGGTGGCTCGAAGCGTAAATTCGCAGGTATTGGTGACATTATCGTTGCATCTGTCAAAGCTGCTGCTCCTGGAGCTGCAGTTAAAAAAGGTGATGTTGTGAAGGCTGTTATTGTCCGCACGAAGAAGGGCGCAAAGCGCGCTGACGGAAGCTATATCAAATTTGATGAAAATGCTGCCGTTTTGATTCGTGATGACAAAACGCCACGCGGCACGCGTATCTTTGGCCCAGTTGCTCGCGAACTTCGCGAAGGCGGCTACATGAAGATCGTTTCCCTCGCACCTGAGGTATTGTAATTTCTGTCAGCGCTGACAGAAAGCTGTCAGCTGATGAAATTTCGTCAGCGACAGATTAGTCCCCACTTTGTGGGTTGAAAGGAAACAGAAATGTTTGTAAAATCTGGTGATACAGTCAAAGTCATCGCGGGCAAAGACCGCGGGGCAACTGGCAAAGTAATCAAAGCTTTGCCAAAAGTAAATAAAGTTGTTGTTGAAGGCGTTAATATCGCGAAGAAACACCAAAAGCCAAATCAAGAGAATCCAAGCGGTGCGATTGTTGAAATCGCAATGCCAATGGACGTTTCAAACGTTCAGGTGATGGATAAAAATGGTGTGGCCGGACGCGTTGGCTACAAAATTGACGGCGACAAAAAAGTACGCTACAACAAAAAATCTGGCGAAGTGCTGGACTAAGAAAGGAGTAGAAAATGACAAATCGTTTGAAAGAAAAATATACGACAGAAGTTGTGCCTGCTCTGACTGAAAAGTTCGGCTACACGACAGTGATGGCAGTGCCAAAAGTTGACAAGATCGTCCTCAACATGGGTGTGGGTGACGCGGTCAATAACAGCAAGAACTTGGACAAAGCAGTGGAAGAGCTCGCTCTTATTTCAGGTCAAAAACCACTTATCACGAAGGCCAAAAAGTCTATCGCTGCATTCCGTTTGCGTGAAGGCATGTCAATCGGCGCGAAGGTTACATTGCGCGGCGAGCGCATGTACGAGTTCCTTGATAAGCTTGTAAATGTTTCATTGCCACGTGTTCGTGACTTCCACGGTGTCTCAAACAAAGCGTTTGATGGCCGCGGAAATTACACACTTGGTGTACGTGAGCAGTTGATTTTCCCAGAAATTACGTATGATGACGTTGACAAAGTCCGTGGACTTGACGTTGTTATCGTAACGACTGCGAAAACTGACGAAGAATCACACGAGTTGCTTGCCCAAATGGGTATGCCGTTTGCAAAGTAAGAGAGGAATCTGATTAATATGGCTAAAACATCTATGGTCAACAAGAACCATCGTAAAGCAAAATATTCAACGCAGGCCTACACACGTTGCGAGCGCTGCGGACGTCCACATTCAGTTTACCGCAAATTTAAACTTTGCCGTATCTGCTTGCGCGAATTGGCTTACAAAGGCCAACTTCCAGGCGTTAGAAAAGCGTCTTGGTAAGCAAGTTATAAAAAACCCTTCTGTCAGAGCTGACAGAAGGGTTTTTGTTCGCCTGAAAATTATAAGGCACAATTTAGGCACGAGCTTTACATAATTCACTTAAATGTCAAAAATAAAAAGGCTGTAAAGCCTTGTGTAGAAGGAGACGACAGGAGTTGAACCTGCTCACGGTTTGACCCGCTCGACGGATTTCGAGTCCGTTGCCTTACCGTTCGGCCACGTCTCCAAAATGCAACACGTCTATTTTACCAAAATTCCCGCAGCTTATCAAGCCGTGACATTTTGCGCGTTTTATGGTAGAATAACCTTATACTATGGGCATTAAGAAATCGTTTCGGGTGAAGAGTAAAAAGGACTTTGATGCGATTTTCAAAGCGAAAAATAGCGTGGCTAACCGCGCGTTTATTATCTACCAGCTGAAAAAAGAATCTCTGTCAGCGGATAGCGCGCATTTTCGCGTCGGGATTTCTGTCAGTAAAAAATTGGGTAAAGCGCATGTGCGCGTCAAAATCAAACGCCGTATTCGGGAAATTGTCAGAGCTGACAAAAGCCATTTGCGCGCACGCGATTTTGTTATCATTGCGCGGCCTGGCGTTGAAACATTGACATTTCCTGAATTACGCCAAAATTTGCACCATTTGCTCAAAAAAACGACTCTTTTAGAAAAATAAGATGAAAAAGAAAACAAAAAAAATTTTACTCTCTCTGTCAGCGCTGACAGTTCTGCTTTTCCTCACAGGGTGCTCAAAAGCTGGGCTGACGTCTGACACGCCAGGCATCTGGAATCAAATTGTCTATCATTTTGCGCTCGTGATTCGCTGGTTGGGCTTTGGCGGCAGTATTGCAGTCGGGATTATCCTGTTTACGCTTCTCTTACGGCTTCTCATGTTCCCTCTCATGAATATCCAAATCAAGTCCATGCAAAAGCAGCAGGAACTTCAGCCGCAAATCAAGGCGATTCAAGCGAAATATCCTGGTAAAGACATGGACAGTCGCCAGATGGTGCAGCAAGAAACGCAAAAGCTGTATTCTGACAACGGTGTCAATATGTACATGGGCTGCTTGCCAATGTTGGTGCAAATGCCGTTTCTTTATGCGTTGTATCAAGCGCTGCTAAATGTCAATTTTCTGCATCAAGGCAATTTTTTGTGGTTTGATATTGGCGCGAAGGATCCAACGCTTATCTTGCCGATTCTTGCGGCTCTCTTCACCTTTGCTTCGAGCTGGCTGAATCTGAAAGCGGCGCCTGAACGCACGGGTATGTTGTATGGTACGACTATCGGAATGCCTATTTTCATCTTCTTTGCGGCGTGGCAATTATCTGCGGGTATTTCGCTTTACTGGGTGATTTCAAATGCGTTCCAAGTCGTTCAAACGCTGATTATTGCCAATCCGTGGAAAATCATTGCCAAGCGCGAAGCCAAGGTGCAAGCTGTTGTGGACAAAGAAAAAGCGCGCGCGCGGGCATTGAAAAAAGCCACAAAGAAATAAACGATTTCAAAACAAGTATAATGATCTTTAAGGAGGAAACACATGGGAATTTATACAGGAAATACGGTCGAAGAAGCGATTGAGCGCGGCTTGAAACGCGAAAAACTTGCGCGTGAAAATGCACATATCGTCATTGAACAGCGTGAATCAAATGGCTTTTTGGGCTTTAACAAAAAGCGCGCGCGTGTGAATATCGAGCTGCTTGACCAAGAATTGGTGCGTAAAGCCGATCGTCTTGCAACGCGCGGCGTTACGATGGATGAAAACGATGCGCCAAAAGCCGTTTCAGCAATGGAAGCAACACTTGAACTCAGCAAAGTCGTTAAAGCGGTGCGCGAAGCAGGCATTCATGATGATGAAAATCTAACCCAAGAAGAAAAAGAAGAGAAAATTGCTGCGATTCAAAATGAAACGCTAGAAAGTCCAGCGGGTGTCATTAAGACTGTAAAAAAGTCGGAGACCTCAAAATTCCCAAAAGAATTGACCGTCACTGAAGATGAGCTCGCCACTCAGTTGACGGACTACTTGTCTGCTATCACGCATGCGATGGCGGTTGAAACGGTGATTACCTCTCATAAAAACGGCAGTACACTTGTCATGCACCTTGCCTCGGAGCGCGATGCGCTTTTGATTGGAAAGCACGGCAAGATTTTGCAGGCGCTTGAAACATTGGCAAGAGCAGTTGCGCATTCGGTGACGTCAAGCCATATTCGGGTGACGGTAACGGTTGGTGATTATCAAAATAAGCGCGAAGCTTATTTGACACGGCTGGCGCATAAAGCGGCTGAGCAAGTGCTTGCGACGGGCCAAGAGGTTTATATCCAAGATTTGCCAGCGAGCGAGCGTAAAATCATTCATGCAACGATTTCTAAAATTGCAGGGGTTACGACGCATTCGGAAGGACGCGATAACAAACGCTTCATGGTTGTGGAACCAGAGTAATGCTTCCACTTGACAAATTGGCAGAAAAAGTGTAAGCTATAAAGGCACGTATTTCGTGAGAGGACAGAGAAAGGATACTAAAAAATGGCAACTAAACGTACTTATCAACCCCATAAAAAGCCACGTAAAACAACGCACGGTTTCCGCGCGCGCATGGCAACAGCTAACGGCCGCCGCGTCTTGAACGCGCGTCGTCGTAAAGGGCGCGCATCGCTTACAGTATAACGATTTAAAAACGCCCTTTTGAGCGTTTTTTTAGTTTTCGGAGTATAATTAAGAAAAGGTAGGAGGAATTAACATGAAATATTTTGATATTGCACACATGCACGCGTCACAGGTCGTTTTAGGCGTGATGCGGATTAATGAGGCGGATAAAGATCCGGTGAGAGCGCTTGAGACGGCGTTTGATGGCGGCATCAATTTCTTTGATAATGCGGATATTTATGGCAAAGGCGAATGCGAGACGATTTTTGCGGATGCGCTTGCGAAATCATCAATTAAGCGTGATTCTATTTATATTCAGACGAAAGTCGGGATTCGCCCAAGCATTGCGTTTGATTTTAGCAAAAAACATATTTTGGAAGCAGTCGAAGGCTCAATGAAGCGTTTGAAAGTGGATTATTTGGACGCATTATTACTTCATAGGCCTGATACGTTGGTTGAACCCGAGGAAGTTGCCGAGGCGTTTGACGCACTTGAGCAATCCGGAAAAGTGCGCACTTTTGGGGTTTCCAATCAAAACCCTTACCAAGTCGAATTGCTTAAAACAGCGGTTAGGCAACCATTGCTTTACAATCAATTGCAATTTGGTGTGATGCACACGGGAATGGTTGACCAAGGGATTTTGGTGAATATGAATAAGCCTGAATCTGTCGATCTTGACGGAGGCGCGTTGAGTTATTCGCGGATTCATGAGATGACGATTCAGGCGTGGTCGCCGTTCCAATATGGCTTCTTTGATGGTCCTTTTGTTGGCAATGAAAAATTTCCTGTGCTGAACGCGAAACTTCAGGAATTGGCGGATAAATATGGCGTGACGCCGTCAGGAATTGCGATTGCGTGGATTAACCGCCATCCGGCCAAGATGCAAACGATTATCGGAACGATTAACCCGAGCCGAATTAAGGAAGTGACAGACGCGAGCGATGTGGTGTTGACGCGCGAGGAATGGTATGCGATTTACCAAGCTGCGGGAAATTTATTGCCGTAAGCGTTCTGCTTTCTCTGTTTTTGAAACGGAGGGCTTGCTAAACGGGCAAAAATTCGTTATAATCAAGCAAGATTAATTATCAATAGGTAATGGTAAGAAAGAGGTAATGATGGGACTTTCAGACGAGACAATGCGTTTTAATCTGAGTGATTTGGCGGGTGATGAGATAGGCGAGACATTGAGCTCGGTTTATCGCTCACTCAAAGAGAAAGGTTATGATCCGGTCAATCAAATCGTGGGCTATTTGCTCTCGGGCGATCCGGCTTATATTCCGCGCAGCAACGAGGCGCGTGCAAAGATTTCACGGCTCAACCGCGATGATATTGTAGAGGTGCTTGTGAAAGATTATTTGAAAAATAAAGGGGTTGCGCTTTGACAATTGGGCGCTTGATGGGGCTTGATGTGGGCACGAAAACGGTTGGCGTGAGCGTGTCCGATCCGCTTGGCATTACGGCGCAGCCGATTGAGACAGTCAAAATTGACGCGGACGCAGGCGATTACGGCTTTGCGCGGCTGTCAGCGCTGACAGAACAGTACAAGCCCGTTCGTTTTGTGATTGGCTTGCCTAAGCACATGAATAATGATGAGGGCATCAGGGCGCAGGCATCGCGCGAATTTGGCGAGAAGTTGTCAGCTGCTACGGGGCTGCCTGTCAGCTATCAAGATGAGCGGCTGACGACCGTGCAAGCCGAGCGCGTGCTGATTGATGGCGGCGTCAAACGAAAAGATCGCAAAAAATCGATTGACAAGCTTGCGGCGGTGTTGATTTTGCAAAATTATTTAGAAAGTCATTAAGGAGAGACAATGGGACACGAACACAATCACGAACATGAGCACGATGAAAATGAGGAAGCGCGCATCATTCAGCTGGTCGATGATGCTGGCAATGAAGTGGATTTTGAGGTTCTTCTCACGATTGACGGCCAAGAAGAATTTGGCAAAAGTTATGTTTTGCTGTTGCCAGTTGGCGCAGAAGATGACGACGCAGAAGTCGAAATTTCCGCGTATTCATTCACGCAAAATGCGGACGGCACTGAGGGCGATTTGAATCCAATTCCGGACGACGCAGAGGATGAATGGGCGATGATTGAAGATGTTTTCAATCAATTTGTCGCTGACAGCGAAGAAGAATAAAAGCACGTGAGTGCTTTTTGTTTAGATGGCTTTTTCCTGTTATTTTTGATAAAATAAGGCATCTATGGAAAACAAACCAAAATACAGACGTTCGACGCGGCATTTATCGCATCAGGCGCGTGATTTGTCAGAAGTAACGTCAGAAGACGTCTTTTCAAATTCTGTCAGCGCTGACGAAGCGGACGAAACGCGGTTATTTACATTAAAACCAGAAATTCCAGAAGAGCAGGGCATTTCGCGATTTTCAAATGAAAGCGCGTCTGGTAGCTCTGACTATGACATGGATTATCGTTTTGAGCGTCCGACGCGCGGTGAAAAAAAAGGTGTACACACGGCACGCGCACGTGGCGGGGTTTCTGTTTCAAGTTATGGGTTTCTTCTCTTTGTGAGTATTCTTGTCAGTTTCAGTTTTTATAGTTTTCCGTTTTTCATGCGTCTTTCTGATAGCCGCGCGCAATCTACGGCGCTCTATTCGGGCTTTGCCATGTCGCATCACGCGATGCCCTACAATAATTTTTACGCGTCGGACGGCCCGCTTTTCTATCTGGCCAATCAAATTGGCGCTCTCGGCGGCACGTCCCTTTTGTTTTGGATTTTTGAGATTTTAGCGCTTTTTTTCTCGAGTGTTTTCATTTTAAAAACGGTTGCTTCAGTGACGGAGACGGAGAATCAAAAAGTTGCCAGCGTCGTGGCGAGTTTTGCCATTCTTGCGATTGCGGGCATTTCGATGGGCGGCGAAAGTGGCATTATTTTAGGGCTTCCTTTTGCACTTTACGGCGTTCGCCTCTTGACGGATTATATGGCGGATTCAAAACGGCACCGCGATGAGGCGTTCATTTTGTACGGTATTGCAGGTGCCGCGGCAAGCCTGTTTGCGCCCATTTTCTTGAGCATTTGGGTGATTGGCTTTCTGGCGCTCATCGGTTGCAATATTCGCTGGCAGCTGATGGCGCGCGGTTTTTACCAATTTCTCGCGAGTCTTTTTGGCTTTTTATTGATATATGCTGTGGTGGGCTATTATACATTATCTGCGGGGATTTTTACGGCCGTTCTTGAGCAAGCGGTGATTGTTCCGTTCCGTCACTTTCTATTTAACACAACAGGTTTCGTTCATTTGGGAATGACGCTGGGGCTGCTCTTGCTTTACGGTCTTATCACGAGTTGGCTGACAGGTTTCAGATTTGTTGGTTTGAGCACGCACAAGATCTGGACGAGCACCCTGCTCATTCTGTCAGCGCTCGTCATGGCTGTCAGCGCCTTCCGAGCTGACTTTGTTACGGCTGACGCGCTTGCTGCTTTGCCTTTGCTCTTTATCTTTTCGGGAATGCGGCTTGCCGAACGCGCGGATTCAGAAATAATTGAGACACGCCGCGGAACTGTGGGGCTTTTCTTGCGCCATACGCTTGCGCTCCCCGTTTTTGGCCTCCTGTTTCTCCTCGCCTTTCCAGTGGCAAATACTATTTTTCACGCGAATCTCTTTGCGTCTGAAAAATCGGCCGCAAGCTATGTTAAAGAAAATACAAGCGCGAGCCAAGAAGTTTTTGTGTTTGGCGCGGACGAGAATATCAATCTGCTCAGCAAACGCACAAGCTCGCTTGACTATCCACCGAGCTACATGCCAAAGGAAAACCAACTGGCGTTTGACACGCACATCAGCGAAGCGACTGCGAAACTCATCGTTGTCGAAAAAGGAAAAACGCAGCCCGCCAGCCTGAAAGCCATTTTGAAAACCGGCTACACACAAACCAGTTTTAAAGATAATAACTTCACAATCTACGCGAAAAAGAAGTAATTGATAGAAAATGAAGCCTCCAATTTTGGAGTTTTATTTTGCAATTTTATCTTTTGTGTTCAATTGCGTAGAAAGAAAAGAAGTTTTCAGATTATTTTATTGCCTTTTATTTTTTTGTGTGCTATAATACTTTCGCTAAGACAAATGGAGGAATTTATAAGTGGTTAGATTATTGGATAAGGCGCGTGATATTACGAGCATTTTGCAGGATGGCAAGACAGATTTTGAGCAAAAATTTCCGTATATGGACGTGTGCGCTCAGATGGGGCAGACGATTTCGTGCAATGTGGCCGTGATTGATTCAACAGGCAAGCTGTTGGGGTACGCGCTTGACTTCACGGATTCCAATAATGCGCGCGTTAATGCTTATTTTGAGGAGGGACAGCTTCCGTTTCGCTACACGCAGATTGCGGTGCGTCTTTATGACACGGTGGCGAATCTTGGCGCGAAAGAGAGCTTGTCACTGATTCCGTCTGAAAGTATGGACGAATATCCTGATGCGCAAACAACACTTAGCCCTATTTTTGGCTCTGGCGTGCGTCTGGGAACATTGATTCTCTGGCGTGAAAAAGGGGAATTTACAAACGACGAATTGGTTCTGGTTGAAATCGCAACGTGCGTCATCGGCGTTCAACTTTCAAATTTGCAAGTCGAGCAAATCGAGAAAAAATTGCGTGAAGAAGCAGCGCTTAACATGGCGGTGAATACCTTGTCATACAGCGAAGCGCGCGCAGTCAGAGAAATTTTGAACCGCTTAAACGGAAGCGAAGGCCAGCTGACAGCGTCTCTCATTGCGGACGAAATCGGCATTACGCGCTCGGTCATCGTCAATGCCTTGAGAAAGCTCGAGTCGGCGGGCATCATTGAATCACGGTCGCTCGGCATGAAAGGCACTTATCTGCGCGTGGTCAACGCGGGCATTTACCAGAAACTTGAAGAACATACGTACTAAATAATCCTTATTTTTGGTCGTTCATGAGGCAATCAAGGTCTGACAGTCGTCAGATTTTTTGTTATAATATAAGGGATTATAGCTTTTTGAAAGGAATTTTATGTCGAAAATTACGAAGGAGCAAGTCGAGCACACGGCGACGCTTGCAAAATTGGAGTTTCCTGAGGCGCATATTGAGGAGTTTCGTGCGCAATTTGAGAAAATTATTGATTTGGTTGAGACGCTCAACGAGGTAAATACGGAGGGCGTGGCGTTCACGATGAATGTCGCGGACAATTTGTCACGCATGCGCGAGGACGAGGCTGTTGCTGGTTGGGACCGCGCGGCGCTTTTGAAAAATGTGCCGACTGCCGAGGAAGGGTTTATTCAAGTGCCAGCAATTATGGATAACGGGGAGGGCGATGCCTGATGACATATAACAACTTGACAGTCAACGAATTACATGAAAAGCTCGTCAAAAAAGAGCTGTCAGCGCGCGAGTTGACGCTGTCAGCGCTGACAGATATTGAAAATCGTGAGCCACAAGTTGACAGCTTCTTGTCAGTTCTGACAGACGAGGCGCTTGCAGCTGCTGAGGCTATTGACGCGCGCGGGATTCGCCCAGAAATTCTGACAGACGGGATTCCGATTGCTATCAAAGACAATATTGTCACGAAAGACATCGAGACGACGGCAGCGTCGAAGATTTTGGGCGGCTGGGTGCCGCCGTACAATGCGACCGTTGTTGACAAATTGAAGGATGCAGGTCTTGTCATTATTGGCAAGACAAATATGGACGAGTTCGCGATGGGCGGTTCGGGCGAAAATTCATCGGTGAAGCCTGCGAAAAATGCGTGGGACCAGACAAAAGTTCCTGGCGGCTCGTCTTCGGGCTCGGCGTCCTCTGTGGCTTCAGGGCAAATTCGCCTGTCACTCGGAAGCGATACAGGTGGCTCCATTCGCCAACCTGCAGCATTTAATGGCATTGTCGGGCTCAAGCCAACTTACGGACGTGTGTCGCGTTTTGGCTTGATTGCGTTTGGCAGCTCGCTCGATCAAATCGGCCCCTTTTCTAAAACCGTTGAGGAAAATGCGCAATTATTGCGTGCCATTTCGGGTTATGACACCAAAGACAGCACATCGTCAGACGTCAGCGTGCCTGACTTTACCAGCAAAATCGGTCAGTCCATCAAAGGCCTTAAAATTGCGCTTCCGAAAGAATACCTTGGCGAAGGCATTGATCCAAAAGTGAAAGAGCAGATTCTCACGGCAGCCAAAGAATTTGAGAAGTTGGGCGCCGTGGTCGAAGAAGTCTCATTGCCACATAGCAAATACGGAATCGCGGTTTATTACATCATCGCGAGTTCTGAAGCAAGCTCGAACCTGCAGCGTTTTGACGGCATTCGCTACGGCTATCGCAGCAAAGACATCGAAAATCTGGAAGACGTGTATGTGAAATCGCGCACAGAAGGCTTTGGCGATGAGGTGAAACGCCGAATTATGCTGGGGACTTTCAGCCTTTCTGCGGGTTATTACGACGCATATTTCAAAAAAGCAGGGCAAGTGCGCACGCTGATTATCGAAGATTTCAAGAAAGTCTTTGAAAGCTACGATTTGATTTTGGGACCAACGGCACCAACGGTCGCGTTTGATTTGGGAAGTCGCGTCGATGATCCAGTCGCGATGTATCTCGCGGATTTGCTCACGATTCCTGTCAATTTGGCTGGTTTGCCAGGGATTTCGATTCCTGCGGGGCAAGTGGAAGGTCTTCCAGTCGGCATGCAACTCATCGGCAAGCGCTACGACGAAGAAACAATTTATCAAGCGGCAGCGGCTTTTGAGGCGGCCACGGATTGGCATTTGAAACAGCCGATAATTTTTGAGAAAGGGGGCAACTGAAATGGCAGACACAAATTTTGAAACCGTCATTGGGCTTGAAGTCCATGTGGAGCTCAATACAACCAGCAAGATTTTCAGTCCTGCTTCAACGAAATTTGGCGGCGATCCTAACACGTCCACAAATATTGTGGATTGGGGACTTCCGGGCGTTTTGCCCGTGCTCAATAAAGGCGTCGTTACTTCGGGTATCAAAGCTGCTTTGGCGCTGAAAATGGCGATTCATCAGAGCATGCATTTTGACCGAAAAAACTATTTTTATCCAGATAATCCAAAAGCGTATCAGATTTCGCAATTTGACGAGCCGATTGGTTACAACGGCAGCATCAATATTGAGCTTGAAGATGGCACGAAGAAAACGATTCGTATTGAGCGCGCGCATATCGAGGAAGACGCGGGCAAAAACACGCATGGAAGCGACGGCTTTTCTTATGTTGACTTGAACCGCCAAGGTGTTCCTTTGATTGAAATCGTCAGCGAAGCAGATATGCGCTCGCCCGAGGAAGCCTACGCGTACTTGACGGCGCTCAAAGAAATTATCCAATACACAGGCATTTCCGATGTGAAAATGGAAGAAGGATCGATGCGTTGCGATGCTAATATTTCGCTGCGTCCTTACGGACAAGAGGAATTTGGCACGAAAACAGAGCTGAAAAATCTGAATTCGTTTAATTTTGTGCGTCGCGGGTTGGCGTTTGAAGAAAAACGGCAGGCAGAAGTATTGCGCAGCGGTGGCGTGATTCAGCAAGAAACGCGTCGTTTTGACGAGAAAACGGGCGAGACGCTCTTGATGCGCGTGAAAGAAGGCTCGAGCGATTATCGCTATTTTCCAGAGCCAGATTTGCCGCGCGTTGAGATTAGCGATGCGTGGATTGAAGATGTTCGCACAACGTTGCCAAAATTTCCAGCTGCGAGGCGCGTGAGCTACAAAGCTGAGTTTGGCTTGTCTGACAAGGATGCGGCTGCTCTGACAGCAACGAAAGCGACGTCTGATTTCTTTGATGCCGCGGTCAAATTGGGCGCCGACGCAAAATCAGTCGTGAACTGGCTGACAGGCGAAGTGGCGCAATATCTGAATGCAGAAGGCGTTGCGCTTGCTGCAATCAAACTCACGCCAGAAAATCTGACTGAAATGCTCGCTTTGATTGCAGATGGTACGATTTCCTCAAAAATCGCGAAGCAAGTATTTGTTGAGCTCGCAAAAAATGGCGGCTCGGCGGAAGCGTTTGTCAAAAAAGCGGGCTTGGTTCAAATTTCTGATCCTGCAGTGCTCGTGCCGATTATAGAAGATGTGCTGGCAAAAAATGAAAAAGCAGTTGCTGATTACAAAGGCGGCAATGCGAACTCGGCAAAAGCGTTGATTGGCCAGCTGATGAAGGCGACAAAAGGTCAGGCAAATCCAGGCGTTGCGCAAAAATTGCTGTACGAAGAATTGGATAAATAAAGTCGCTTCACGAAAAAGAAAAAATGAACATAAAAACTGTATCTGAATTGGCTGATTTATTTGGCGTGAGCCGTCAAGCCATGAATAATCGCGTGCGCGCACTTGAGGCGGATTTTGTTGAGGAAAATGACCGCGGGTTTAAGGTGGTCAATGCGGCTGGCGTTCGTGAGCTTGAACGGCTTTACGGCAAAGTTGTGACGGCGGAGCAAGAAGTCGTTGACAAGCCAAAAACAGCGCCGCCAAGCGAAAAATCGATTGTCAAACGTGACAAGCAAGACGCGACGATTTTTGGCATGCTGTCAGGGCTGATGGAGGGCAAGGACGCGGAAATTTCGCGGCTGACGTCGCAAATGGATATAAAAGACGACCAAATCAAAATGCTCGGTGGGCAATTGTCCATCAAAGACCATCAGATTGCTGAAAAAGACAAGCAGCTTGACCAGCAACAACAGCTGACAGCCGCGGCTTTGGCTGATAGAGAAGAAATTTTGCTCGAGCTCAAAGACGTCAAAAAACAGCAAACGAAAAAACGTGGCTTTTTCGGATTTGGCCGAAAGAACTAAAATTTGATATAATGAGCTGTTAGGCTATTTATAATAAACGGAAAGGAGAGTTGTCAGCGCTGACAGAAACCTGTCAGCTGACAGCTTATATCTTAACTATGACCGTAACTTTTAATACAAAAAATGGAAATGTTGACATTGCAAACGATGTCATTGCAACGCTTGTTGGAACTTCGACGACCGAGGTCATTGGCGTTGTGGGCATGACAAGCCGAAACGCGGTGCGCGACACCGCGCGCCAGATTCTCCGTCAGGAAAATTTTGAGCGCGGCGTGGTTGTCAATTCGGACAAAAATGGCACTTCAATTGACGTTTTCATTGTCGTGCGCTACGGCGTGAAAATCTCTGAAGTCGCCAAAAATGTGCAAGAACGCGTGCGTTTTAATCTCGAAAATCAGCTCGGGCTCTTTGACGTTGCCGTCAATATTTTTGTGCAAAATGTAAGGGTGGAGGACTAAATGACCGCAAAAATCACAGCCAGTGTATTCGCAGAAATGATTGAAGCCGCAAGCGCCCGCCTCAATTCCCAAGCAGAATATGTCAATTCACTCAATGTTTTCCCCGTGCCAGATGGTGACACGGGCACCAATATGTCAATGACCATCACAAACGGTGCCAAAGAAGTCAGCCAAAAACCGTCTGACAGCGTGGGCGCGCTCTCCCAAGTTCTCTCAAAAGGCCTTTTGATGGGTGCGCGCGGAAATTCGGGTGTTATCTTGTCTCAGCTTTTCCGCGGATTTGCCCAATACGCCAAAGAATACGACGAACTGGACGGCATTCATCTTGCGGCCGCACTTGAAAAAGGCGTTGAAGTCGCGTATAAAGCAGTCATGAAGCCAGTTGAAGGGACGATTCTTACTGTTTCGCGCGGGGCAGCAGAAGCCGCGAAGTCAAAAACGCGCAGCACAGATGACGCAACCGAAGTCATGCAAGCAGCACTTGACGGCGCAAACAAAGCGCTTGCGACCACGCCTGATTTGCTGCCTGTTTTGAAAGAAGTCGGTGTTGTTGATTCCGGCGGTCAAGGCCTTGTTTTCATTTATGAAGGCTTTTTACAAGTCTTGAACGGTGAATTTGTGCCGGCAGATCCAGCCACGGCGCCTGCGGCAATGGACGCAATGATTATGTCTGAGCATGAAATGGCAGGCGTTGCAAATGCCTCAACGAGTGATATCAAGTATGGTTATTGTACAGAAATCATGGTTGAAATTGGCAAAGGCCCAACGGCACGCAAAAAATACAATCACGACACTTTCCAGTCTTATCTCGCGGGCATTGGCAATTCGCTTCTTGTTGTTGACGATGATGAAGTGATTAAAGTCCACGTCCATACCGAAGATCCAGGACTTGTCATGCAAGAGGGCTTGAAATTTGGCCGACTTGTGAAAGTCAAAGTGGACAACATGCGTCTACAAAATGAAGGTGTTGCTGAAAA
This sequence comes from Streptococcaceae bacterium, assembly GCA_031254115.1. Lineage (GTDB taxonomy): Bacteria > Bacillota > Bacilli > Lactobacillales > Streptococcaceae > Lactovum. Next base: position 6,021 of record JAIRUZ010000056.1, on the reverse strand, counting down.
AGAAGCCGCACAAACAACCGCGCAACCGCGCAAACCCTATGCGATTATTGCGATTGCAGCAGGCGACGGACTCGCTGAAATCTTCAAGCAAATGGGCGCAACGTCTGTCGTTTCAGGCGGTCAGACGATGAATCCGTCAACCAAAGACATTGCGGCAGCTGTTGAAGCGGCCAATGCCGAAAAAGTCATTATTTTACCGAACAACAAAAACATTTTCATGGCAGCAAAATCAGCTGCAGAACTCGTTGAGATTCCGTGTGAAGTGATTGAAACGGCGACTGTTCCGCAAGGTTTCACTGCACTTTTGAGCTTTAACCCTGAGGCAAGTCTTGAAGACAACAAAGACGCGATGACAGAGGCGCTCTCTGATGTCGTTTCGGGTTCCGTGACAAATGCCATACGCGACACGTCAATTGACGGCATTGAGATTAAGAAAAAAGATGTTCTTGGCATGGTTGACGGCAAAATCGTTGTTTCCACGCGCAAAATGTCAGACGCGTTGCTTGCAACATTCGAGGCGATGATTGATGAGGACAGCGAAGTTGTTGCGATTTATGTCGGTGAAGATGGCAAAGAGCGCGAGATTGAAAAAATTGCCAAAGAACTCGACAAACGCTATGACGCTCTCGAAATCGAAATTCATAATGGCGGCCAACCTGTTTATCCTTATCTTTTCAGTGTAGAATAACAGGACTTGACAAACGCGCGATTTTTTGGTAAACTATACGAGCATTGTCGAAAGGCAAGAATCTGTGAGAAAGGGAATTATTATTATGTCAAAAGTATGCTATTTTACAGGTCGCAAGACTGTTTCTGGAAACAATCGCAGCCATGCGATGAATATGACACACCGTCAAGTCAAAGCTAATCTTCAGAAAGTTCGCATTTCTGAAAACGGCGTTATGAAGACCGTTTGGGCTTCAGCAAAGGCGCTCAAGAAGTTGCCAGCAGGCGTTGAACGCGTGTAAAGCAAAAGTTAAATACAAAAGATGTCTGTCGTTGAACAGGCATTTTTTGTATTATTTTTTAAGTCCGCGTCTGAGCAATGCCAGCGGAGAAGTGGACATCAATTGAACAAATACAGGCGCGAAGTCCTTAGTACCAAAAAATCAATCTATTGGATAAAAAATTATTTATAGTGCCTTTCCTCTTTAACAATGGTACTGAAAACCTCGTAAGAGGTTTTTTGAGTCCAATGAAATGAAAAGCGCCTCGGTGATTTTGGGTTGAATGCGCGTTTTTATGACGCGTATTTTTAGTAAAATAGAGGTGTGGAGGGGACATGCTGGGGTATACGTTAGATTTTGCGGTGTTTTCGGGGCAAAAATTTTGGAAAGTCGAGAAATTGGCGGCGTTGTCAGGGCTGACGGAGGCTGAAATAGCGAAGGCCGCGGCTGACAGCGGGTTTGAACTGTCAGATGGCGTGTTTGTTGTGTCGGATGATGTGTCAGATTTTGAGGCGCGGCGCTTTGGGCTTTCGGATGTGCGGGCGCTGAGCTTTCGGGAATCTGAGCGGCTGAAACTCGTGTATTTACTGGTATTTGCGGCGGACGGCGACGTGTCAGTTGAGGCGTTTCAGGCGTTATTTGGCGTCAGCCGCAACACGATTTTATCGGACGTGAAGCAGCTCAAACTGCGGCTTTCGGAGGATTCTATTGCGCTTAAATTTTCCAGAAAGCAAGGGTATACATTATCTGGAAATGCGGGAAAATTGCTTTCGCTCGCGTTTCGCGCGATTCACAGTTTGGACAATCAGGCGCTTTATCTGTTGTCGAAATTTCTGAACCGTGAAAATCCGCAGCGTGTCGCAAGCTCTCTGTCAGCGCTGACAGAAAGTGGCATCAAGATGCCTGAAAGTCGCCTGACGCCAACTTTGTTGCTGTTTTCAATGCTTGAAAATTGCGCGAGAGTGAATGCGCCGACGCGCGAGGCGTTGCTTTTTTCGGTGTCTGATGGCAGCTTTCGCACGGCAACGCTCGATTTTTTGTACCGCATCGCGTTTGAAATCATGGAGTCAATCATGCGGCTGGCCGCGCTGGAGTTTGAGGATTTTACGAAAACGTTCATGGCGCTGCTCACGCATCTGACACCAGCGTATTTCAGGATTAAATACGAGCTTGTGCTTGAAAATCCGCTGACTGACAGGATTCACAGAGAATATCCAGAGCTTTGGCAGCTGACAGAAAAAGCGCTTGAGCCGTTGTCAGCTGCTACAGGCCCGATTTCGGCTGATGAGCTTGCGTATTTTGTGATGTTGTTTGGCAGCGAGAGTCACAAGCGCGCGCGGCACCGTCAGTATTCGGCGGTTGTATTGTGCGTGAATGGCATCAGCTCAAGTTTAATCATGCGTAAACGTTTAGAAGCGCTATTTCCTATGATCGAATTTGCGTTAGCGACGGACGTTGCGAGTTTTGCCGAATTGCCCGTGGACAGCTATGACATGTTATTTTCTACGCTTTCGCTGCCGACAGAAAAACCGATTTATTTGATGTCGCCCTTGCCAGAAGCTGAGGAAGCGCGTCAGCTTTACAACCAAGTTGTCTCAGATTTCGCGTTGCCGGGCTACTTGCGCCCGTCAGCTGACAGCCTCGTGAAAAGTCTCGCGCCGTACCTCGCGCCAGACGCAGACCGCGCCAAAGTCGCTCAATTGCTCGCGCGCAAGCTCGCGCTCATTCCACAGAAAAAGGAGAATTCACCACTTATGCTATCTGATTTGCTTACTGAAAAATCTATCACATTCGCTGAAAATGTGCCCGACTGGGAAACCGCGATTACGCTCGCGGCGCAGCCTTTGCTTGACAGCGAAAAAATCACGCGGGGCTACACGCAAGCGATTATCAGCCGCGTGAAGGAATTTGGCGCGTACATCGACCTCGGGCACGGCGTCGCGCTTCCTCATGCGCGCCCTGAGGACGGCGTCAATAAAATCGGCATGTCACTTTTGAAACTCGCGCAGCCCGTCAATTTGCTTGATGATCCCGCGCATGCGGTACAAATTCTTATCGTGCTTGCCGCGAGTGACAATGAAAGCCATCTTCACGCGCTGTCAGAGCTGACAAGCATTCTGTCAGACAAAAATCAGCTCGCCAGCCTTCTGTCAGCTGAAAAAAGTTCAGACATTCAAAAAATTATTCAAAAAGGAGAAACAAATGATTAAAATCGCCGCCGTTTGCCAATCTGGCCTTGGCACCAGCTTTATGGTGCAGCTCAATATTCAAGCCATTTTGCAAGAAGAAGGGCTCAACCTTGCAGACTTTGAGCTCAATCACATGGACGTTGGCTCGGCAACGCCTGACACAGCCGACTATTTCTTTGTTGAGGCCACGCTTGTGACAGCTTTACCAAACATTCCAGCAGAGAAAATTGTGCCACTCAGCTCAATCATAGACAAAGATATTGCCCGCGAAGCCGTCCACAAAGTACTTGACGCAGAAAATATCCCTCACCCATCTAACTAAAAGGAGTTTCTCATGAATTCGTTTTTAAATTTCATTGTTTCCGTGGCGACCACGCCCGCGCTGCTCGTCGGGCTCATTGCGATGCTGGGTCTTATTTTGCAAAAGAAACCCGCAACCGCGGTCATTCAAGGCTCGATTAAGACCTTTGCAGGTTTTCTTGTGCTCGTTGGTGGCGCGGGGATTCTCGTCAATTCGCTCACACCTTTTGCGGCTATGTTTCAGCACGTGTTCAATGCCAAAGGCGTTGTGCCGTCAAACGAAGCCGTCGTCGCGCTCGCACTCGTCAAATTTGGCACGCCCGCTGCGCTGATTATGATTACTGGCTTTATCGTGAACATCATTCTCGCACGCATCACACGCTTCAAATACATTTTCTTAACAGGTCAGGCCATGCTCTATATCTCAACCATGTCAGCGGTTATCTTGATTTCGGCAGGCATCGGAAATGGCCCGCTGACCATTCTTTTGGGCGGCATTTTTGAAGGCACTCTCTTGACTGTAACCCCCGCGCTCACGCAACGTTATATGCGTAAGCTGACAGGAACTGACGGCGTAGCCATGGGGCATACAGGCAATATGGGCTATGCCCTAGCTGGATTTTTAGGCGAAAAACTCGGTAATCCAGATCCAGAGAAATCAACTGAAAAGCTCAATATTCCAAAATCTCTCGGCTTCCTGCGTGACTCTACTGTCTCAATCTCGCTTGTCATGATGATCGTTTATGTGATTCTTGCACTGATTGCGGGTCCTCAGTTCGTTGAAACGAAAGCCTTGGCAGGCAGCACGAATTATATCATTTACGCGGTTGTTCAAGCAGGCACTTTCGCCGCAGGCTTTGTCGTCGTCCTCCAGGGCGTTCGCATGATTTTGGCGGAAATTGTACCAGCTTTTCAAGGCATCGCTCAAAAATTGGTGCCCAATTCAAAACCAGCCCTTGATGTACCAATTGTCTTTCCTTACGCGCCAAATGCCGTGCTGATTGGCTTTTTCGTCGCATTTGCCACGGGCGTTGTCTCAATGCTTGCGATGATTGGTTTGCATACGACGGTCATTATCCCTGGTGTGGTCGGGCTGTTCTTCTGTGGAGGCGCAGCGGGTGTTTATGGCAATGCTTTTGGTGGCACGCGCGGCGCGGTTATTGGCGCCTTTGTCAATGGTTTGATTCTCTCGTGGGGGCCGCTGTTAATTATCCCAACTCTTGGCTCCTTTGGTGCTGGCGCGGCCTCAACTTTCGCAGATTCGGATTATATTATTTCGGGCGGCATTTTGGGACTGACAGGAAAAGGGGGCGAAATCGCAGTCGTAGCCCTGATTCTTGGCTTCTTAGCCATCGTTCTCATCGCAAGTGCGGTTTTGAACGCGCGTGACAGAGCGAAAGGCGTAAACTGATACAGAGAAAGCGTCAACGAGGCGCTTTTTTATGATATAATTTTGACACAGGATAAAGGAGAATACAATGTTTGATTATACGGATCAATTGGGCGTAAACACGCTGCGGACTCTGTCAATGGACGCGATTCAAAAGGCAAATTCGGGACATCCAGGTTTGCCGCTTGGCGCAGCACCGATGGCTTACGTGCTTTGGTCGAAATTTTTGACCGTCAATCCTAAAACGTCGCGCAACTGGACAAATCGTGATCGTTTTGTCTTGTCAGCGGGGCACGGCTCGGCGCTTTTGTACAGCTTGCTGCACGTTGCGGGCTATGCTGTGAGCGTGGAGGATTTGCAGCATTTCCGTCAATGGAACTCGAAAACGCCAGGTCACCCAGAAGTCGGCCACACCGATGGTGTGGAAGCAACGACAGGGCCACTTGGTCAAGGTATCGCAAACGCGGTCGGTATGGCGATGGCGGAGGCGCATCTGGCTGCGACTTACAACAAGCCCGGTTTTGAAATTGTGGATCATTACACGTATGCTTTGAACGGCGACGGGGATCTGATGGAAGGCGTGTCGCAAGAAGCGGCGTCACTTGCGGGCAAATTAAAGCTTGGCAAATTGGTTTTGCTCTACGATTCAAACAATATTTCACTGGACGGGAAACTTGAGCAATCCTTTGTGGACGACGTGAAAATGCGATTTGAATCCTACGGTTGGCAACATATTCTCGTCAAAGACGGCAATGATCTCGCTGAAATTGCAACGGCGATTGAGCGTGCTAAAAAAGCAACAACAAAGCCGACGATTATTGAAGTCAAAACGGTGATTGGTTTTGGCGCGCCAAAAGAAGGCACAAATGCGGTGCACGGTGCGCCACTTGGCGCTGACGGCGTTGCGGCTGCAAAAGCTGCATACGGCTGGAATTATCCTGAGTTTAGCATCCCCGACGAAGTCAAAAAACGTTTTAAAGAAACGCTTGTGACGCGCGGCGAAGCGCGTGAAGAGGTCTGGAATCGCACATTTGCGTCTTACAAAGAAAAATTTCCAGAACTCGCGGCGCAATATATAAAAGCCTTTGAAAATGAGACGCCAGAACTTGAATTGACAAAACACGAACTTGGCAGCAGCAAAGCCTCACGTGTGACATCACAAGAAGCCATTCAAGAATTGTCTGCTCAAATGCCG
>JAIRUZ010000048.1 GCA_031254115.1 Streptococcaceae bacterium | reverse complement strand
GGCGACGTGATTCTCGCGGAGCCTCAAGCCTTGATTGGTTTTGCAGGACGACGGGTGATTGAGGAAACGGTGCGTCAGACTTTGCCAGATGATTTTCAGAAGGCTGAGTTTTTACTCAAACATGGCTTTGTAGATGCGATTGTTACGCGAGACTGTCTGAAAGAGAAGATTTCTTTGATTTTAAGTTTACATGGCATCAAAAATGGAGGCAAAGATGGCAGAAATATCTGAAATTATCAGCAAGGCCAGGGCGGCTACTCGGATCACAATGAGAGAAATTGCTGAACAGGTCTTTGATGACTTTTTTGAGTTGCATGGAGACCGTCAATTCATAGATGATGAGGCAGTTGTAGGCGGAATCGCGAGCATTGATGGACGTGCAGTGACAATTATTGGAATTCAAAAGGGCCGCAATCTGGAAGAAAATCTTACAACAAACTTTGGGCAATCTTCTCCAAATGGCTATCGTAAGGCCCTCCGCTTGATGAAACAGGCTGAGAAGTTTGGCAGACCTATCATTACCTTTGTCAACACAGCTGGTGCTTACCCTGGGATAGAAGCAGAAGAACGCGGTCAAGGTGAAGCCATCGCGAAAAATCTACTCGAAATGTCGGACCTAAAAGTTCCAGTGATAAGTTTTATCACAGGTGAAGGAGGGTCGGGCGGCGCGTTAGCACTGGCAGTTGCGAATCGAGTTTACGCGCTCGAAAATGCTGTCTACTCGGTACTCTCGCCCGAAGGCTTTGCGACGATTCTCTGGAAAGACGGCAGTCGTCGCGACGAGGCCGCTGAGCTGATGAAAATGACGTCAGACAAATTACTAGAGATGGGCATCATCGACGGCATCGTGCCAGAAGAAAATGATCTTCTGCAAGCGCTGACAGAAACCCTTGCGAGCGCACTTCGCGAGCTGTCAGCGCTGACAGCTGAGGAATTGCAAACGCAACGCTATGAAAGATTTAGGAGATACTGATGACACACGTTTACGACGCGGCTGAAGTCGCACAAATTATTCCCAACCGCTACCCGATTCTTTTCATCGATTATGTGGACGAGATGACGGCTAATAAAATCGTTGCCACGAAAAATGTAACCATCAATGAGCAAGTTTTCAACGGGCATTTTCCGGGCAATCCGACGTTCCCAGGCGTTTTGATTTTAGAAAGTCTTGCGCAAGCGGGCTCGATTTTAATTTTGAAAAAGCCTGAATTTGCAGGAAAAATGGCGTATATTGGCGGCATTGACAAGGCAAAATTTCGCCAAAAAGTGATTCCGGGCGATCAACTGAAACTTGAGTTTGAAATCACGAAATTCAAAGGGAAAATCGGCACAGCAAATGCGACCGCGAGCGTTGATGGCAAGCGTGTGACGACTGCCGAATTCACATTTATCGTGGACGAAGCCGCCACACAAAAATAACAACAAAGTTTATTCTGTCAGCGCTGACAGAATTTTCTTGTGAAGCAATGTGTTATAATAAGAGCGTGGAAAATTCAGATCTTATTTACGGCGTGCATGCGGTGGTTGAGGCATTGTCAGCTGGAAATGTCAACAAACTCTACATTCAGCAAGATTTGCGCGGAAAAAATGTGGACGAAATCAAGCGTTTGGCAGCTGAAAAGCGCGTTTCGACAAGTTGGCTGCCCAAATCGAAACTGACAGAACTCACTGAAAATGGCGTGCATCAAGGCTTTGTGGCGCGCGTGGCTGCGTTTGCCTATGCAGAGCTGACAGATATTTTAGAGCAGCTGTCAGATAGAAAAACTGCGACGCTGCTCATTTTGGATGAGCTGACGGACCCGCACAATCTGGGCTCGATTGCGCGGACGGCTGATGCGACGGGCGTTGATGCGCTGATTATTCCTAAACACCGCGCCGTTGGCATCACGCCAATTGCCGTGAAAGCAAGTACGGGTGCGCTTGAACACGTTCCCGTCGTGCGCGTGACCAATCTGTCGCAAACGCTTGAGAGCCTCAAAAAGAATGGCTTCTGGATTTTTGGCACGGACATGAACGGCACAGATTACACAAACTGGAATACGACGGGAAAAGTGGCACTCATCATTGGAAACGAAGGTCGCGGCATTGCCCAATCGCTCAAAAAACAAGTTGATGAGATGGTGACGCTCCCGATGGTTGGTCACGTTCAAAGTCTGAACGCCAGCGTCGCCGCCAGCGTTTTGATGTATAAAATTTTTGAAAACAAGAGGGGAAAAGCATGACCTTTCAACTGATAACAGATTCAACGGCAGATTTGGACGAAAAATGGGCGCAGGAACATGCGCTTGAGATTCTCAGTATGCCCGTTATTTTAAATGGCGAAATTCGCCAAACGACGGGCGCAGGCGCGCTGACAAGTGACACGTTGCTTGAAAAAATGAGAAAAGGTGCGCAAGCTTCAACGTCGCAAATTCCGACGGGCGTTTTTCAAGATGTTTTTACGCGCTATGCAAAAGTAGGCGTCGACGTGCTTTATCTGGCATTTTCAAGCGGTCTTTCGGGCACTTATCAAACGGCCAATATTGCGCGTGACATGGTTTTAGAAGAATTTCCTGAGGCGAAAATTACGCTTGTTGACACGCTGGCAGCCGCTTCTGGCGAAGGTTTTCTCGTTGAGGAAGTAGTGACACTCAAAGAGGCTGGCCGTTCGCTTGCGGAGATTCTGTCAGCGCTGACAGAAATGATTCCGCGCTTACGTAGCTGGTTTATAGTTGACGACCTTAAACATTTGGCGCGTGGTGGGCGAATCTCGAAAACCGCAGCCGCGGTCGGCACGCTTGCGTCTATCAAGCCTGTTCTTGATGTGGACGAAGGCGGCCATTTGCGCACGGTTGAGCGCGCACGTGGCACCAAAAAAGCAATCAATAAATTAGTTGCAAACAGCGTAGAAGGGCATGACGCGGCGTATTCCAAGATTATTATTGCTTACTCGGGCGATTCTACGGCAGCTGACAAAATCGCGGCTGATTTGGCTGAAGAAAAAGCGTTTGAGCGAATTGTTGTGCGCCCGCTTGGCCCCGTGATTAGTGTCCATACAGGGACCGGCACTATTGCAATTTTCACTTTAGGGAAATCTGAACGCCATTAATTATTCACAGTTTCCACAAAAAGTTCTTCACAGGTGCAAAAAGCCGACGCAAAAGCTTGCTTTTTGTATTTTTTCTGTTAAAATAGTGTATGAGTATATCCGCTTATTGTCGCAAAATGACGGCAAGAGTATTTGAAAGGAGCCATTTATGGCAAAAAGTGGGCTTTATGCCGGCATTGACATCGGCACCAACAGCATCAAAGTGATTGTTGCTGAATATGTCCAAGGCCAAATGAATATCATCGGAAACGGAAATGCAGAATCTGATGGCTTAAAAAACGGTATTATTGTTGATATTCATAAAACAGCTGAATCTATTTTGAAAGCTGTCAATGCAGCACAAGAAAAAGCGGGTGTGCAAATCGACACGCTGAATGTTGGTATTCCCGCTAATCAGCTCGGTATCACGCCGTGTCAAGGTCTGGTGCAAATTGCAGGTGCTAACAAAGAGATTACTGACAGCGATGTGGTCGAGGTAGTGAGCAATGCGCTGATGCAGGGCTTGCCGCCAGAGCGCGAAGTGATTTCGGTCGAAACCAAGGAATTTGTCGTGGATGGTTTTCCACAGATTTCTGACCCACGGGGCATGCTGGGCGTGCGCCTTGAAATGAAGGGCATTCTCTATACGGGGCCTAAAACGCTGATTCACAACATTATTTCAGCGATCGAGCAAGCTGGCTTTAAAGCGGGTGAAACCGTGATTACACCGCTCATTACTGGTCAACAAATTTTGAATGATCAAGAGCGTGAATTTGGTTCGATTGCGATTGACATGGGCGCAGGGCAGACGACGGTCGCTGTCATGAAAGACAATGAGCTTAAATATGTCAACACGCGAATGGAAGGTGGCGATTATGTCACAAAAGACATTTCGTTTGGTCTCAATACGTCCATTACAGAAGCTGAGTCCATTAAGCAAAGCTATGGCGAAGCGGATATTGAGCAAGCATCGCCCGATGAATTCTTTCTTGTGAGCACGGTGGGACAAACTGAACCTGCACAAGTAACGGAATATTATTTAACGCAAATTATCCGTGCGCGCATTGCTCAGATTTTTGAGAAAATCAAGCAAGATTTGGAAACAAATCGTCAGTATCCGTTGCCGGGGGGCGTGGTGCTTTATGGTGGCGCTGCGGCTTTGCCAGGCATTACAACGGTTGCTCAGCAAATTTTTGAGTCGAGCGTGCGTTTGCATGTGCCAACAGAACTCGGTCTCAGAAATCCCGCCTATACACAAGTTATCTCGACGGTGAAATATGTCAGTCAACGCAGCGACATTGAAATTCTCGTGACGCGTGCAGTGCTGGGCGATTACGTTCCGACATATCATGCGCCTGTTGCTCCCCAGCTTCAGACTCAGGTGGCACACCCGAGCGTTATTACAAGTGAGTATGTTGCACCTGTATCTGATATTGCACCTGTTCGTTCCCAAGCTTCAAGTGAAGTACCTGAGGAAAAAGGACCAGGAATTGTGGATCGTGCGCGTGGCTGGCTGACGAATATGTTTGATTAATGAAGGAGAGAAAATATGGAATTCTCATTTGACACAGAAACTAACCAAGGCGCTGTTATTAAAGTGATTGGTGTCGGCGGTGGCGGTGGAAATGCGATCAATCGAATGGTTGAAGAAGGCGTTTCTGGCGTTGAATTTATTGCCGCTAATACTGATTTGCAAGCGCTCAAAATTTCAAAGGCTGACCACATGATTCACTTGGGTCCAAAATTGACGCGCGGACTTGGCGCAGGTGCAAAGCCTGAAGTTGGTCGCAAGGCGGCTGAAGAGTCAATTGAGCAAATCACAGAGGCGCTCAAAGGCGCAGATATGGTCTTTATCACGTGCGGCATGGGCGGCGGAACGGGCACAGGCGCGTCTCCGATTATTGCAAAAGCAGCTCAAGAGCTCGGTGCGCTGACGGTCGGCGTTGTGACGCGTCCGTTTGGATTCGAAGGCTCGAAACGCTCGTATCTTGCAACGCAAGGCATCGAAGATTTGCGTGAAAATGTTGACACATTGTTGATTATTTCAAACAATAACTTGCTTGAAATCGTAGATAAGAAAACGCCGCTTGCTGAAGCGCTTCGCGAGGCGGACAATGTGTTGCGCCAAGGCGTGCAAGGCATTTCGGATTTGATTACGAATCCTGGCATGATTAATCTTGATTTTGCGGACGTGAAGACAGTTATGGAAAAACGCGGCGACGCGCTGATGGGAATTGGCGTTGCGAGCGGCGAAGATCGCGTGATTGAAGCAACGCGCCGTGCCATTTACAGCCCGCTTCTTGAGACGACAATCGAAGGCGCAGAAAATGTGCTTTTGAACGTCACAGGCGGTATGGATATGAGCTTAAATGAGGCGCAAGACGCGGCTGAAATCGTGATTCAAGCGGCAAATAATGACGTGAATATTTTGCTTGGTACGTCAATTGATGAGACGCTTAAAGATGAGATTCGCGTGACAGTGGTTGCAACGGGCGTTGCGCGCGACGATGCCAATCGTGTGTCTGGTTTTGGAAATGGCCGCAATCCGCAGTATGATGCGCCATTGCCGCAACAACAGCCACGTTTTAATAACGGTGCTTTGCCGCAAGAAGTCAATCAACCATCCGCATTTGGCAACTGGGATATGCGCCACGAAACGCCAGCGCCGACGACGCGTCCGACTGTTTCGCAAAACAATGCACCAGGAAATTCAAACATTTCGAGCTTTGGCGGGTTAAATCCTGCGCAAGGTGAGGATGATTTGGATACACCGCCATTCTTGCGTAATCGTTAAGATGTCACTTTCCAAGAACATTTCGGCCGTTCGTGCGCGTGTGGAAAATGCAGCGCAATTAGCGGGGAGAAATCCTGAAGACGTGCGGATACTTGCGGTGACGAAATATTCGGAAGCCGAAATTGCGCGTGAATTCGCTGAAAATGGCGTGCTTGATTTGGCCGAAAATCGTGTGGACAAGTTGCTTGAAAAACAAGCAGCGCTGTCTGAGCTGACAGAAATTCGTTGGCATTTAATTGGCAATTTGCAGACGCGCAAAGTCAAAGACATCATCAATCACGTCGCTGTTTTTCACGCTCTTGACTCGCTGAAATTGGCGCGCGAGATTGACAAGCGCGCGGCTCATGTTGTGGATTGTCTGCTTGAAGTCAATATTTCTGGCGAAGCGTCAAAGCATGGTTTGATGCCAGATGAGCTGACAGACACGCTTTTTGAAGCTTTGGAGCAGTTGACAAACGTGCGGATTATTGGGTTGATGACAATGGCACCGATTGATGCAGAAAACGATGAGCTGACAGAAATTTTTGGACGTGCGCATGAGTTGCAACAAAGAATCGCCAGCAAAAAAATGCACCAAATTCCATGTACAGAGCTCTCGATGGGAATGTCACAAGATTTTGAAGTTGCAATCGCACAGGGCGCTACGATGGTGCGCATCGGCAGAGAATTTTTAAAATAAGAGGAACCTATGGCTTTAAGAGATCAATTTAATCGCTTGCGTAATTATTTCGTCGAAGACGACGAGGAAGAAGATTACGACTATGAAGAGGCGCCACTTCGCGAAGAAGCGCCTGTTTCGCAGCCGGTTGCGCGCGAAGAAATCTCCTCACGGCAACAACCACAGCAACAGCCTGTCCAACCGCAGCGTGGCGTTCGCCCGTCGCAAATGGCAGAGCAGCCGACTTATCGACGCAATGTTGAGGGAACAGCAAATAGTGCGCAGCAAACGTATCGCTCGCAGGCGCCACAGCCGCAAGCAGTGACACCGCGCCAAACGCTTACGCCAAGCACAAACATGTCTATTAACATCAAGGATCCGCATGCCTATCCAGAAATTATGGAAATTGGCGGGCTCGTTAAAGGCGGCCAGTCCGTTCTTGTGAATTTCAAAAATATGCAAGAGCTCAATGCGCGCCGATCAATTGACTTTTTGACAGGAATTGCCTACTGTATTGACGGTGATATTCAAAATATCGGTGGGCAGATTTTCCTTGTCACGCCAACAGGTGTCACGGTTGAGGGCGCAAAAGAGTCTATTCTTGCAAGCGGAAATTTTGAAAGTTTGGAATATTAGGAAATTTCATGATTGTCATTTTAATTTATCGGCTTTTAACGCTTTATTCGTGGGTATTGATTGCGTACGCTTTGATGAGTTGGTTGCCGATGCTGCTTCCGCAGCTTGCGAATTCATGGGTCGAGCGTGTTTTGCGACGACTCGTTTCGCCGTATTTACGTCTTTTTGACCGAATTCCGACGCGTTTCGGAATTTTTGATTTTCGCGTGCTCATTGCCTATTTGTTGATTTTGTTTGTGCAGCGGCTGCTTCTTTATCTTCTCTGATGGCGGACGCGGCATACTCATTTAGGCCCGAGGAACGCGCATTTGTCAGTCGTTGCGAGGATTGGCTTTTTCAAGCGCAGGATCGCCCCATTTTGACGTATTTTTTAAACCCGCACGAACGCGATGTTTTGCGTGCGCTTGCAGCGCGTGCGTCGCTCACATTTTTTGAAAGTGCGGGCGAGGAATACAAACGCGTTCTTGTATCGCCGTCTTTTTACCGCGTGGATGACGCTGATTTTGAGCTTTTGTTGCTTGAAGTTTCGTACAATGCCAAGTTCAAGCAGCTGACGCATGTGCAGATTTTAGGCACATTTTTGGGAGAAACGGGCGTCAGGCGCGAGGAAATCGGCGATATTCTTGTGTCAGGCGGAACGGCGCAGATTTATGTCAGTCGCCGGCTCGTTTCAGCTTTTGAGCAGCAAATTACGCGCATTGCGCGTTTACCTGTCAGCTTACAGGAGCTCCCGCTAAATGGCGCTCTGTCAGCTTCTAATGGCTCATTTTCTGTCAGAGCTGACAGCACACAAAAAATAATTCTCGCAAGCTCGCTTCGTCTTGACAAAATAATTGCTGCTGCGCTCACTATTTCTCGCAATTTTGCAGGAAATATGATACAATCAGAGCAAGTCAAAGTCAATTATACGCTGGCTGACAAGAACGATGCGCTCCTCAAAACAGGAGATCTGATTTCTATCAGAGGTTATGGTCGTATCAAAATTGGTGCGGTTTTGGGTCAAACCAAAAAGCAGAAATTCAAACTTGAAATTTCGTTGATGATGAATCAAAAAAAGAGGTGAAATATGGCACTTAACAGCTTAGATGTTCAAAACAAAACCTTCAACTTGCAGTTTCGTGGGTATCACAAACAAGAAGTTGATGAATTTTTGCAAATTGTTGTCAATGATTACAATGAAATGCAACAAAAAATCAAAGATCAAGACCGCGAGATTAAATCAATGCAAGAGCGCTTGCAAGATTTTGATAATATGAAAGATTCGCTGAACAAGTCGATCGTTGTGGCGCAAGAAGCCGCGGATAACTTGAAAGCAAAAGCAGAGTCTGATTCGCAGCGCATTATTTCAGAAGCGCAGTCCAGAAATGACCAAATCATGGGCGCAACGCAGCGTGAGGCGCGCCAAGTCTTGCAAGATAGCTACGATGAAGCGCGTCGTTTGGTCAATGAATCCGACGAGCTCAAACGCGGCATGCGCAGCTATTATCAACGGATTACGATGTTGATTGAGGGCCAGCTTGCCCAGATTAAATCAGCTGAATGGGAAGAAACGCTCAAGCCAAATCCGATTTATGTGGGCGACACCGAGGAAAAACTTCGCGACATTATTGAGCACACCAATCAAGCTTTTCAACCGATTGACGACAAAGGCGAAGCGATTGAAAATCGAGAAGGAACGGCGCCTGAAACGCTCGAGAGCTTTGAGAATGCGCTTCACCCAGATGAGAAAAAGGACGACGAGATTATTTCTAAAGCGCCTGGCACAGTAACGCTGCAACCTGAGAATTCCAGCGATGCAAACGGCTCTGTAAATCTCGGCAATAAAGTCGATTTCGGCGCTTTGTAAAAACAAATTATTCAGAACGCGAATGAAAAGCAGCAGCTACAGCGAGTCAGGGAAGATGAGAGCCTGATCGGACGCACTTTTCGGACATCATCTGATGTAGCCTCTTGCGAAATCGAGAGCGCCTGCGCACGTTACGCGTCAGAGGTCTGACAGTTGCCAGACAAATAAAGGTGGTACCGCGCGACAGCGTCCTTTTAACGGGACGCCGCCGCGTTTTTTTATATTATTTTGTGACAGGAAAGGAAGACACATGAAAATCAAAGATACACTCAATCTTGGGAAGACCGAGTTTCCCATGCGCGCAGGGTTGCCGAAAAAAGAGCCTGAGTGGCAAGCACACTGGGAGGCGGAAAATCTCTATGTGCTCAGGCAGAAGCTCAACGCTGGCAAGCCAAGCTATATGCTGCACGACGGCCCACCTTATGCCAATGGCAATATTCACATTGGACACAGCTTAAATAAAATTTCAAAAGATATTATCGTGCGTTACAAGTCGATGGCTGGTTTTCGTGCGCCGTATGTGCCAGGCTGGGACACGCATGGGCTGCCGATTGAGCAGCAGCTTGCAAAAGCGGGCGTGAAACGCAAAGAGATGGATAGAGGCGCGTATCTTGCGCTTTGTCGCAAATATGCGCTCGAGCAGATTGACATGCAGCGCAAGGATTTCAAGAGTTTGGGCGTTCTTGGCGATTGGGAAAATCCGTACATGACGCTTGCACCCGAATTTGAAGCGCAAGAAATTCGCGTATTTGGCAAAATGGCTGAAAAAGGCTATATTTATCGCGGTGCGAAGCCTATTTATTGGAGTTGGAGCTCGGAGAGTTCGCTTGCCGAGGCTGAGATTGAATATCAGGATGTTGAGTCGCCATCGCTTTATATCGCGTTTAAAGTGCGTGATACAAAAGGTGTGGTGCCAGCTGACGCTGAATTTGTCATTTGGACGACGACGGCGTGGACATTGCCAAGTAACCGCGGCATTTTTGTGCATCCAGACTATGAGTATGTGTTGGCCGCGGTGGCTGACAGAAAATTTATTGTCGCAAAAGCGCTATTAGAGCAGCTGACAGAAAAATTGGGCTGGCAAAAGCCAGAAATTCTTGCAACTTACAAGGGCGCGGAATTAGAAAATCTCACGGCAACGCATCCGTTTTATGACCGTGAATCGCTTGTGATGACGGGCGAATACGTGACGCTTGACAGTGGGACGGGGCTCGTGCACACGTCGCCCAATCACGGTGAGGACGACTATTTTTATAGCCGTAAATACAAGCTGCCAGTCATTGAAGATTTGGATGAGCAAGGGCGTTTTACAAGCGTGGCAGAAGGTTTTGAAGGCGATTTTTATGATGACGTGGAAGAAAAAGTGCTTGAAAAGCTCCATGCAACCAATCGTTTGCTCTTTATGGAGCGTTTCACGCACAGCTATCCGCACGACTGGCGCACGAAAAAGCCAGTTGTTTACCGCGCGACGCCGCAATGGTTTGCGTCAATTGATCCATTTCGTGAGCAATTACTCAAGGAAACGGAAAATGTGGAATGGATTGTCCCATGGGGCAAAACGCGCCTGTACAATATGATTCGCGACCGCGGCGACTGGGTTATCAGCCGTCAGCGCGCGTGGGGCGTGCCGTTGCCTATTTTCTACGGTGAGGACGGCTCAGCGATTATCACGCCAGAAACGACGGAGCATGTCGCGCAATTGTTTGAGAAACACGGCTCGGGTTATTGGTTCACGCACGAGGCTGCGGAATTATTGCCCGAAGGCTTTACACATCCAAGCTCGCCAAACGGCGTCTTCACGAAGGAAACGGACATCATGGACGTCTGGTTTGACTCGGGGTCTTCATGGAATGGCGTGCTGAACACGCGCGAAGATCTTTCTTATCCGGCGGACTTGTATCTTGAAGGCTCGGATCAATACCGCGGCTGGTTTAACTCGTCCATCACGACGAGCGTTGCAGTTAATGGCATTGCGCCGTACAAGGCGGTTCTCTCGCAAGGTTTTGTGCTTGACGGCGAAGGCAAGAAAATGTCGAAGTCGCTTGGCAACACCATTGGCCCGAAAGATGTCACCAGCAAATACGGCGCGGACATTTTGCGTCTTTGGGTCGCGTCTGTCGATTACGAAAATGACGTTCGCGTATCGCTGGATATTCTCCAGCAAACGTCTGAAGCTTACCGAAAAATCCGCAACACGCTGCGTTTCCTGATTGCCAACACGTCAGATTTCGATCCAGCGGCTGACAGCGTGGCGTTCGAGCATTTGCAGAGCTCTGACAAATTTGAGTACGTCAAGCTTGACGCGCTCGTCGGGTACATTCGCGCGGCTTACGATAACTACAGCTTCATGAGCGTGTATAAGCTCGTGGTCAATTATTTGTCCGAGCTTTCGGCGTTCTACCTGAATTTTGCGAAAGATGTCGTGTATATTGAGGCAGCTGATAGCCGCGCGCGCCATGGCATGCAAACGGTCATGTACAAGATTCTGTCAGCGCTGACAAAGCTTTTGGTGCCCATTTTGCCGCACACTGCCGAAGAAGTTTGGGCGTATTTGCAGCACGAAGACGCGGCATTTGCGTATCTGTCAGAGATGCCAGAGCCTGAAAATATCAGCGACACGGCTGCGCTGATGGACACGTGGTCTGCTTTCATGGAATTTCGCGACAACGCACTCAAAGCACTTGAAGACGCGCGCGAAGCCAAAGTCATTGGCCGCTCAATGGAAGCAAAACTCGTGGTGCACGCGGACGAGCCCACGCGCGCGATGCTCGTTGCACTTGACGAAAATGTGGCAAAGCTCCTGATTGTGAGTTCATTTGAAGTCTTGCCATTTGGCGAGGACGGCGTTGCATTTGACGTGGTTCCCGCTGACGGCACGGTCTGCGAGCGTTGCCGACGCATTGATCCAACCGTTGGCGCAAATGCGAACTTCCCTGAGCTCTGCGAAAATTGCGCGCATACAGTCGCCACAGAATTTCCCGAACTCACAGCCTTTGAAAAATAAAAATGAAACTCCAATCATTGGAGTTTTGTTTTACTTTAATCAATCATTAATTTTAATGGCCAACCGCTGCTGTAACTTGATAATCATAAATAAGCCAGCAAAGAATAAAATAATAAAGAAGAGCGGGAATAGCGCATAGGTTTGATCTGACTTGAAAAGAATCTTTCCTTGGTGAAGATACTCAAGTGTTAAAAGGCTAAATAAACTAAAGGAAATCATGCTTGCGTATTGTACCGTTTTGCTCTTTTCCTGTGAAACAACTTTTTTTGATAGATGAACACGAAATGTGACGAGTCCACAAAAAAGCCAAACTGAGCACAAAAAGGTAAGCGAATTGAGGTAGAAAATCCCATAATTTTCCACTTTTCCATAGAGAAAATCAAAGAAAAATGAAAGTAATATATAAAACGAGGAAGAGAGAAGGGCTGAAAGTGGTAAAAGACTGTCAACAGATTGTGTGATTGGATATTTGAAGTCGACAATGGGTAGAAAAAATAGGAAAAGAAGTAATGCCGTGAAAGCGGTATTCAGCAAGAGAGGAATCATAATGAACCAATTGGTAAAAAGATAAGGCGTGGAGTTTGGAAAATTCAATGCAAGGATGACAAGAACACTTAAAAGAAGAGGCGAGAAGAATTTGAGAAAAGAAGGGAAAAACTTCTCTACGACCTCAAAATATACTTTTTGGTTGGTCAGATAATTTTGTTTTATTTTTTTCCAGAGAGAAAAGACAATAAGCGCACCAGCCAGATTAACGGGCCAGCTGTAAAAATAGCCGTAAGGATTGACAGGGAGTTCATGAAAGGCAAAAAATCCGAGAAAAGTTGGGAAAATCATGAGAAATAAGTAGATAAATTTGGGGAGTTTATGTGCCTCAAGCTTCCGAGAGATGACGAAAAGGTAGGCCAGTGCAAAGCGTGGCCTATTTTTGCTTGATTTCAACAAGAAAGCAGAAAGAAGCTGATAAATCTGGTGAACGATGAAAAAAATGAAAACCTGCAAACGTGCAAGATTGATCCAAAAGAGCAGTCTATCGGTCAAAATTCCTAAGAACTGTAGAAAAACGCTGGAAGTTTTATAGTGTAATTCAGAATCAAGAAGGTTTAAAGCTTTTCCCCCCGCTCCCATTTTTGCAGTCTCTTTGGGCTCTGGAGATACGAGATTTGGAGGCTCTTTACCAAAATAAAGCGAATCATAAGCAATATCAAAAAATTCAAGATAATTTTCTAAAAGTTCATCAGAAATATCACTTGAATCAGCTTCAATCTGGCGTATCTCAGTCTCCGATACGCCAAACTGTCGCGCTAAAAACGTAATATCCAGTCGTTTTTGCGTGCGCAATTTCCGAAATGTATAATATTTTTTCATGAGTGCCGATTTCCTTTGAAAATTTAGTTCATTTTATGGTATTTGTGCTATAATAGTTTTGTGGATAAAAGAGAACATAACGCAATTATTGCTGAAAACATTTTGGTGCATCTCCATCAGCGCAAGCTTTCTCAGAAAGATTTTGCAAAGGAGATTGGCATTGCTCCGTCAACGCTGACCGATTATATCAAACTTCGCACGATTCCGTCACACGGTGTCATACAAAAGATGGCGGATTTTTTTGGTATTGAAAAATCGGAATTGGATACGACTTACAGACCAAAAACGCTTGATTTGAACCAAATGCTTGAACAAGCGGACACGTATAAGGACTACAAGTTGGACGATGCGACGCGCTCACAGCTTGGTACGCTGATTCGGGATTTTTTGAAGGCAAACGGCAAAACGCTAAAGTCATAAATTTATTTTGTCCGCCCAGTTATCAGTAGCGTACGAACTCTTGGTTAGCCAAGAGTTTTTTTGCCGCCCAAGCAACCAGCGATTAACCCCTCACTAGTATACCAAAAAATAACGGAAATAACGTATTTCAATATGAGTTTTTTAGAATAATTTGCAGCCTACATTCGTCCGAAAATGAGAGAAAACTTGCGTGCCCAATGAAACAAGTCCAATCTCTTTTTTTTTGTTATACTTTGATTATGAAAAAAGTAATTGGGATTACGGGCGGTATCGCGACGGGGAAGTCGCAAGTGACGGCCTATTTGCGTGCGCAAGGGCACGCAGTGATTGACGCGGACGAGGTTGTGCATGCGTTGCAGGCACCCGGTGCGCCGCTGTCAGGCGCGATTGCGGAAACTTTTGGCGGCGACTTTTTGTCAGCTGATGGCGCGGTTGACCGTGCAAAGCTTGGTGCGCTCGTTTTTTCAGACATAGCGGCCAATAAAAAGCTGTCAGCGCTGACAGAAAAGATTGTGCGCTCTGAACTTTTACGTCAGCGCGATGCAGCGGCTGACAGCCTAGTTTTCATGGATATTCCGCTGCTTTTTGAGCAACATTATGAAAATGAAGTCGATGAAATTTGGCTTGTTTATGCGCCGCGAAATGTTCAACTCTCGCGCCTTGTGGCGCGCAATCAGCTGACAGAAGCAGCCGCGAATGCGCGACTTGACGCGCAATTTTCGATTGAAGAAAAATGTGCGCGTGCCGACGTGATTTTGGAAAATACACGCACGCGACAAGCGCTGATAGAAGCGATAAAAGTACAACTGGCGCGGCTTTTGAAGCAGAGGTAAACCTCAATCAGTTATTTGGCTAGAAACGATTTAGAATGTGATAAAATAGAAATATGCAAACTGAGTTAAGAAAAACCAATTTTCTTGATTTCTCCATTTTGATTCCGTATCTGATTCTCGCTGTTTTTGGACTTATCATGGTTTTTTCAACGACGGTTCCCACACAACTTGAAAAAGGCGCGAACCTCTACCGCCCGATTATTTCTCAATCCATCTTTTTCGTCCTTTCGTTAATCGGCATGTTTATTGTCTTTCGGATCAAGCTGCGCGCGATAAAAAGTCAGCGTCTGATTGCGATTGTGATGCTTGTTTTGGTATTCCTTTTGATTTATTCGCGTTTTGGGCCGGGAACGTATGCCAATGGTGCGCACGGTTGGATTCCGATTCCAGGTGTTGGAACCATTCAGCCCGCGGAATTTGCGAAATTGTTCATGATCTGGTATTTGTCCTCCGTTTTCGCCACGAAGCAAAAAGAAATCCGCGAAAATGACATCACAGCCATTTTTGATCAACCCAAATGGTATCAAAATATTTATCGCGGCTGGCGCGCTTGGATTCTGCTGATGCTTCTCATTGAATTGATCATGCCCGACCTCGGAAATACGATTATTATGGGTCTTATCGCTCTTGTTTTGATTGCGTCAAGTGGAATTTCGTTTCGCTGGGCAACGGGCTATGGTAAATTTTTCGTATTTCTAATTCTTGCGTTTTTTGCTCTTTTATTTATGACGGGCGGCAATCTCATTCCTGGCAGCTACATCAATAAACGCCTTCTTGCTTTTGTCAATCCGTTTCGCACGCCCGCCATTCTCGCGGACGCAGGCCACCAAATCGCGAACGGCTATTATGCGATTTCAAACGGCGGCTGGTTTGGCCGCGGTCTTGGCAATTCCATTGAAAAAAATGGCTATTTGCCGTTTGCTTCTACCGATTTTGTCTTTCCTGTTGTCGTCGAAGAATTGGGCGTTATCGGCGCTGTTTTGATTCTGTGTGTCTTGTTTTTCCTGATTTTGCGAATTTACCTCGTGGGCATTCGCGCGCGCTATCCGTTTAACGCGATGATTGCCATCGGCGTTGGTACCATGCTCCTCATGCAAACCTTTGTCAATGTTGGCGGCGCCATCGGCCTCATTCCAGAAACGGGCGTTACGTTTCCGTTTCTTTCACAAGGCGGCTCCTCGCTCTTTGTCCTCTCGCTGGCTGTCGCGCTCGTCTTGAACGTCGAAAGTCATGAGCGTCTCGAGAATCTCAATGAACTCCAACGCCGCCACGAGCGTAACCGCCCCAACTATAAAAAATAAACGCCTGATTTAATTCGGGCGTTTTTTATTGAAGCAGCTCCATTAAATATGAAATTCTTGGCGTTTTATGAGCGCAGGATAGACGTTTTTCGCGACTTCAAGTTCCTTTTTCTTTTCTTCCACTTCGTCGGTGATGGTGACGGAAAAGTCCTCAAAAATGCGGCGACTGTCTTTGAAAATATAACCGCCATTTGCCAAATCGTCCACGTCTTCAAACACAGCCAGATGATTGGCGAGATTGGTGAAAAACTGATCCATGAAATAGCTCGGGATATAGAGCGTGTGCAAGCTCGTGAAATTTTTCAAAAACTGATAATCGGCGAAGGCGACCTTGACATCTTCGCGTGGGTCAACGAGCGTGTAATCTGACTCAGCGACAGGACGATTTAAAATCTCGATGACTGTTGTATTGAGATTCCGTCTGACATCGATTTCTTTGTACAATTTTTCAATCGCCAAATGTTTTTTGAAACGATTTTCGTCAAAGCGACTATACAAAAAGAGTGCGAGCGAAAAAAGCAAGACGCCAAATACCATGCCAAAAAGTACGGCGATAAAAAGTGATAGATTCATTGCTTTATTATAGCAAGTTATCCGCCATTTGACAAGAGAATCTAAATGTTTGACCTTTTTTGACCTTTATGGTATCATACGTGTATCAAAGTGATAGCTAAAACAGCTTATGTTAAGCTTTGACTGATAAACTGTCTATAAAGATTGGAGAAACAAAATGGTAATGATTCCTACGGTCATTGAACAAAGCTCACGCGGTGAGCGCGCTTACGACATCTATTCACGTCTGCTGAAAGATCGGATTATTATGGTTCAAGGGCAAGTTGAGGACACAATGGCTAACGCCATTATTGCACAGCTTTTGTTCCTTGAAGGTCAAGATTCGACGAAAGATATTTACATGTACATCAATACGCCCGGCGGCTCTGTCAGCGCAGGCCTTGCGATTGTTGATACGATGAATTTCATCAAATCAGACGTTCAGACGATTGTCATGGGAATGGCGGCGTCAATGGGCACCATCATCGCATCAAGCGGAACGAAGGGCAAACGTTTCATGTTGCCAAATGCCGAATATCTGATTCATCAGCCGATGGGCGGCGCGCAAGGTGGCACGCAAGAGACGGACATGACGATTATTGCTGAGCAGCTCAAGAAAACGCGTGTGCGTCTTGAGAAGATTCTCTCAGACAATTCAGGCAAGTCTGTTGAGCAAATTCATACGGACGCTGAGCGTGATAATTGGATGACGGCAGAAGAGACGCTTGCTTACGGTTTCATTGATGAAATCATGACGCGTAATGAGTTGAAATAAAAAAATAAAA
The DNA here is from genome assembly GCA_031254115.1 of Streptococcaceae bacterium. Taxonomy (GTDB): domain Bacteria; phylum Bacillota; class Bacilli; order Lactobacillales; family Streptococcaceae; genus Lactovum. The sequence continues at coordinate 30,353 of JAIRUZ010000048.1, read as the reverse complement.
AATTCCAGTTGACAGCGTCAGCGGAATTTTTTAGTTGATGTTGCGTTATGCTTTTTCAGTTTCCAGTGCAGGTTTTCTAAAGAACGAAACTAAGCCAAAGACGATAACCCAGATAACAGCGCCAATTGCGGGGCCAGCCGTGTCCTTAAAGAAGAAGAGGGATAGAAAAATCAAGATGAAGAATACGATGGTCACGGGAATCAAAATCCACGGCGTTTTGAAGACTTCACCGACAAACTCAGGCGAGCGGCGGTAGCGCAGATAGGTTATGAGCGTCACGACATACACGATAAGGAAAAGATTTGTAGCAATGGCAGTCACGGCAACAAACGCATTGGCAACGCCTGGAATCAGTGTGATAAAGGGTGTTAAGAAGATGAGAAGAGCCGTGAAAATCAGCGCATTGAGCGGAATACCATTTTTTGAAAGTTTTGTAAAGGGTTTGAGCGCTTTATCGCCGTTAGAGACTGAGAGCGAGTACAAATTGCGCGAGGTCGAGAAGAGCGCAGAATTAAGCGCAGATGACGCGGAAGTCAAGACAACAAAATTGACAAGACTTGCCGCCCAAGTCACGCCAATGAGCTGAAAAACCATGACAAACGGCGAGGCGTCCGCTGGAATATCATGCCACGTGATAATGGACATGATGGCGAGAAGTGCGCCAATATAGAAAATCAGGATTCGATACGGAATCTGATGAATGGCTTTTTTGAGCGTGGGGCGCGGATTGGCCGTTTCGGCGGCCGTCATTCCGATGAATTCCATAGCGACGAACGCAAACATAACCATCTGGAAGCTTGCGATAAAGTTCATGCCGCCATTTGGAAAGAGTGAAAAGCCGCTGAAAATATTGCTCAAGCTTGCAGAGCCCACAGCGTGCATGGTAACGGCCTTGCCCGTTGACGTTGAGGTATAATGCTGCACGCTGTTGTAATCAAAATGCGTGACGAGCAGGATAATAGCAGTCAGAATCATCGCGCCAATCGCGATGATTTTAATCATGCCAAACCAAAACTCGGTTTCACCAAAAAATTTGGCGTTGAGCGTGTTGAGCCCAAAGAGTACAACGAGAATCAGCGGTTCGGTGACCCAGAGCGGCACATTTGGCAGCCAGTATTGCAAATAACTGCCAATCGCGGTTAATTCGGCCATTGCCATGAAAATGACAACGAGCCAATAGGTCCATTGGATGAAATAGCCAGTGCGCGGGCCGATGTAGCGAAACACAAAGCTGAGAAATGAGTGTTGGCTTGGATCCATGTAAAGCATGGAGCCGATGGCGCGCAGGAGGACGAACATGAGACCGCCAATAAATAAGTAAACAAGAAGAATGGAAGGACCCGTCAAGCTGATTGACTTACCGGCGCCCATGAAAAGCCCTGTGCCGATGGTGCCTGCGATTGCGATCAGTTGAATGTGACGATTTTTCAGGCCGCGGTTCTCCCCTTCAGTTTCAGACGGATGCGTTTCGTGATACGGTGGAATGTAAGTTTTGTCTTTGACCATAAAATCTCCTTTTTTAAAATATGTTACTATTGTACACAAAATTCACAAAAAAGCAAGTCCCCTTGTTTATGTTATAATAAAGACATGTTACCTATTGACGAGAGATTGTTTGAGATTGACGCTGTTTTAGAGGCGCTGACGCAGGAGGTTTTGGCGAGTTCTGAGGCGTCGTCGTATCGTCTCGCGAAAAAAGCGTTTGAGGAAGATGCTGATTTGCAGGAGAAAGTCGCACGTCTGGACGAAAATCGCGCATTTTTGACTTACAGGCCTGAGATTCGTGCGCTTCAAAAGGAAATCGCTCTCAATGAAAAAGTCTATCAGCTCAAACTTGCTGAAAATGAGCTACAAGCGCTTTTGTCAGCGCTGACAGAAAAAATCGCAGCGTCTATCAGCCCGACGATTGCCGTCAATACGTATAATCCCATAAAAGGAGGCACAAAGCATGCCCACAGAAGAATTTGAGATGATTGGGCGCAGGCCTATTTATGTTTATCTGAAAACGATGCGCCAGGCGCGCAATTTGACGAAATTTGGCGACGTGATCTACACGAGCAAAGTGGATAAATTTGTGTGTCTTTACGCACGCGCGGTAGAAATCAGCAAGCTGCAGGAAACGCTCGCGGCGCAAAATTATGTGACAGACGTGAAAATTGGCGGTGTGGCAGAGTTATCAGACGATTTCGCGGCTGCATTTTCCGAGACAAATGAGGCCATAAAAAATGACTTACCCGGACTTGAGTAAGTCATTTTTGATGTCGCAAGGTGTCAAGAAAGCGCACGACTTTGCTTCTGGCGTAACGAAATTCAATCGCATTGGCTGCTAAAAAGGCGTTAAAATCGGCTTGGCCACGCTCGGCGTCGTCGACTTCGAGCTCAAACTCAAAATCGCTCATGCCGAGATAACTGTTCGCGTCAAGCGCTGCAAGGCCGATTGGCATCTGGTATTCTTGGCGCGTCGTCGCGAGGCTGCCGATACACGTGACGTCTGACAGCTTGATGTTAGCGTCTTTTATCAGCTGACAGACTTCAGAAATGTCAGAAAGAGCACTCAAAAGTGATTTGTCAGCAATCATTTGCTCGGCCTCGCCAAGCGGCAAAGTAATGTTGTGCTCCATGTTGCCGACTTCGAGTGGCACTTTGAGCGTCAATTCGGCCGAATGCTTGAACGTGCGAATCCGCAAAGCGAGTCGTTTTTCACGAAGCTGAAAATCTGTCGTGTCAAAATAATGATTGACTTGTCGCACGGGCTTGACATGCGAGAAACGCGCGCGCAAGGTTTCGTATTCGCTCATTGACAGCAGCGTTTTGTACTCAATTTCTAAATTAGTTGGCATAAATGTTATAATTATTGTAGCACAAAAGGTTTAAAAAGGGGCGAACGATATGAATAAACAACAATGGGAAGAGTTTCTGGATCCTTATGTTCAAACGGTTGGCGAGCTGAAAATCAAATTGCGCGGTGTGAGAAAGCAATATTTGAAGAAAAATCAATATTCGCCGATTGAATTTGTGACGGGGCGCGTGAAGCGTTACGACTCAATTGTCGCAAAAGCTAGACACCGCGGCTACAACGTGCAAAGTTCGGAGTCGCTTGCGCAGATGGAAGATATTGCGGGCATTCGCGTCATGGTGCAGTTTGTTGAGGATATTTATGACGTGCTTGCGTTGCTCAGAAGTCGCACGGATTTTCAAGTGATTGAGGAGCGCGATTATATTGCCAATCAAAAAGACTCGGGCTATCGCTCGTATCATGTGATTGTGAGCTATACGATTGATATGATTGACGGGCCGCATCAGGTGCTTGCCGAGATTCAGATTCGGACGCTTGCGATGAATTTTTGGGCGACGATTGAGCATTCGCTCGAATATAAATACGAAGGCACAATTCCGCAAAATGTGCGTGCGCGTCTGACGCGTGCCGCGGAAGTTGGTTTTGCTCTTGACAATGAAATGTCGGCGATTCGTGAGGAAATACGCGATGCGCAGCTCCTGTTTGAGCGCTTTGAAGAGCGAGAGAGCGAGAATGAAGATGAGTGAGCGGATTGCCGTTGTCGGAAATAGTACAAGCGAGTCACAAAAAATTGTCAAACAACTCTCAGAAATGTTGTCAGTCGCGGGCTATCAGCTGACAGAGCAAGCTCCAGAGCTTGTGATTACGGTGGGCGGCGATGGCACGCTGCTCAAAGGCATGCACCTGTATGAGACGCAGCTTGACGCGGTTCGATTTGTCGGCGTACACACGGGCCACCTCGGCTTTTACACCGATTTTACGAATGATCAGCTGAGCGAATTATTGTCAGCGCTGCCAAATGAAAACCCAGAGAAAGCGACGCGTTATCCGCTGCTCAAAGTGACTGTGACCTGCCATGACGGCCGTGTGACAGAGCATCTGGCGCTCAATGAGTCGATTATCAGAACGCGCGTGAAAACGCTCGTGGCTGACGTGAGCATTTCGGGCGAATTTTTTGAGCGTTTTCGCGGCGACGGCCTGTCAGTTGCGACGCCGTCGGGCTCGACAGCTTACAATAAATCCGTGGGCGGCGCCGTCATGCACCCAGCCGTTGCAGCCATGCAAATGGCCGAGGTCGCGAGTCTTAACAATATTGTCTTTCGCACGCTTGGCGCGCCGATTATCATCGCGAAAAAAGACACGCTCACGATTGTCCCAGCGTCAGGCAATGATTACGTCCTCACGATTGACCAGTTTGCGCTTGATTTCTCGGACATCGCGGAAATTCGCTACGAGATGTCGGGCGAAACCATCGCTTTTGCCAATCTCAACCGCTCACATTTTTGGAAACGTGTGCGCCACGCATTTATCGAAGGAAATAATTAATGGAATTTTCATTTGTCAACGATATTCGCGCGGACATGCTCGTTAAGCGCGTTCTGAAACATTTCGGCGTATCAAAAAACCTCCTCGCACGTGTCAAATTTGACGGCGGGGAGATTTTTGTGGCGGGCATACCCGCGCTTGCAACAACGCCTGTCGCGCTGGGCGAGAAGCTCACGATTTTTGTGCCTGACGAAAAAGCGTCTGAAACACTCGTTGCTGAGAACGCTGCTCTTGATGTAATTTACGAGGACGCAGATTATCTCATCGTCAATAAGCCCGCAGGTTCCCCGTCTATCACAGGCCGCGAAAAACCGACTGGCTCAATGAGCAATTTTGTCGCGGGCTATATTCGCGCGAAAAATTACCCCAATCAAACGGTGCACATTGTCACGCGGCTCGACAAAGACACGTCGGGCTTGATGCTGTTTGCCAAACATCGTTATGCGCATGCGCTTCTGTCAGCTGGGCGCGGCCGCGAAAGCCTTCAAAAACGCTATTTTGCGCTTATCAAAGCAAATGAAAATTTTGTCAGCGCTGACAGAATCAATTTGCCAATCGGCCGTGCTGAAAATTCAATTATTAAGCGTCAAGTCAGGTTTGACGGATTTGGCGGGCTTTATGAAACTAAAAATGCGTCGACGAGCTACACGACCGTTTTAGAAAAGAATGACCTCAGGCTCCTTGATCTCACGCTTCACACGGGGCGCACGCACCAAATTCGCGTGCACATGAGCCACATCGGTTTTCCGCTCATCGGCGACACGCTTTATGGCGGCAATCATGACCTTCTTGCGCGTCAGGCGTTGCATTGCCATCACCTAGAATTTAAAAATCTCATCCGAAATCAGAAAATCGTTTTAGAATGCCCATTACCAGACGATTTACAAAAACTTCTCAAATAATTCCATTTCTTTGTTACATTTCCACTTTTTTTACGCATAATAAGGTAGAGGCAAAAGCCTTGCAAAAGGAGGAAATTTTCATGATGAATAACGTGCAACTTATCGGGCGCTTGGTCAGCGCGCCTGAGCTTTCAACGACTAAAACGGACAAAAACTTTACCCGCGTGACACTTGCGGTCAATCGCCGTTTCAAGAACGCTGACGGCGATCGCGAAGCGGATTTTATCAGCTGTATGTTTTGGGGCAAAACGGCCGAAACGATTGTGTCTTATGCCAAAAAGGGTATGCTCATTTCGGTTGAAGGCGAAATTCGTGCGTACAGTTTTGACGGCAAGGACAAAGAGCGGCATTATGTCACTGAAGTCTTAGGCGTTAATTTTCAGATGTTGGAGTCACGGACAACGGTCGCGCGTCGTGCGGCGCTTGCGGTTCAAGGCACGAAAGACGCGGATATGATTTTAGAAGCGGAGGAACTCCCGTTTTAAAATCAAATTCTTGACTATTTTTGACCTTTGAGTTATAATAAAAGTATAAGTTAGCACTCGGATAAATAGAGTGCTAATTCTAAAAAATATTATTAAAATTTGGAGGGATTTTCATGTTAAAACCTTTAGCTGACCGCGTGATATTGCGCGTCAAAGAAGAAGAGGAGCAGTCTGCAGGTGGCATTTTGCTTGCGACAAGTGCCCAAGAAAAGCCACAAACTGCGGAAGTTGTCGCTGTGGGACCAGGAAAAACAACAAAAGACGGCACTTTGATTGCCCTAGCGGTAAAACCTGGTGACACCGTTATTTTTAGCAAATATGGCGGCGACAAAGTCAAATTTGAAGGCGAAGAGTTCTTGATTGCGCGCGAATCTGATTTGCTTGCGATTCTCTAATTTGAAAGGTAATGAATAACTAAAATGAGTAAAGAAATTAAATTTAGTGCAGATGCGCGCAGCAGCATGGTGCGTGGTATTGATGTTTTGGCGGATACGGTTAAGACAACCCTTGGCCCTAAAGGGCGTAATGTCGTGCTCGAAAAGTCGTTTGGCTCGCCGCTCATCACAAATGATGGCGTAACCATTGCCAAGGAAATTGAGCTCGAAGATCATTTTGAAAATATGGGCGCAAAACTCGTCTCGGAAGTTGCGTCTAAGACTAATGACGTGGCGGGCGACGGCACGACAACCGCGACTGTTTTGACGCAAGCCATTGTTCGCGAAGGGCTCAAAAACGTAACCGCTGGCGCCAATCCAATCGGAATTCGCCGTGGGATTGAGCTTGCGACAGCAGCAGCTGTTGCGGCGCTCGCGAAACTTGCGATTCCTGTCTCAGGCAAAGAAGCCATTGCACAAGTCGCAACGGTTTCGGCGCGATCAGAGAAGGTCGGCGAGTATATTTCCGACGCAATGGAGAAAGTCGGCAACGACGGTGTGATTACGATTGAAGAGTCCAAAGGCATGCAGACTGAGCTTGATGTCGTTGAAGGTATGCAGTTTGACCGTGGTTATCTCAGCCAGTACATGGTGACAGACAACGAAAAAATGGTCGCTGAGCTTGACAATCCGTACATTCTCATCACGGACAAGAAAATTTCAAGTATTCAGGACATTTTGCCGCTGCTTGAGAGCGTTGTGAAAGCAGGACGCGCGCTTTTGATTGTTGCGGACGATGTAGACGGCGAAGCGTTGCCAACGCTCGTGTTGAACAAGATTCGTGGCACATTTAATGTTGTGGCTGTCAAGGCGCCGGGATTTGGCGATCGCAGGAAAGCGCAGCTTGAAGACCTCGCTATTTTGACTGGCGGCGTGGTCATCACAGAAGAGCTCGGGCTTGAGCTCAAAGACGCGACGGTCGAATCGCTTGGTATGGCTTCAAAAGTTACGATTGATAAAGAGCACACAACGATTGTTGAGGGCGCGGGCGAAAAAACGGCGATTCGTGATCGTGTAGCGACTATCAAGGCGCAAATCGAGACGACGACATCTGATTTTGACAAAGAAAAATTGCAAGAGCGTTTGGCCAAATTGGCAGGCGGTGTTGCTGTTATCAAGGTTGGCGCGGCAACGGAGACTGAAATCAAAGAAGCCAAGCTGAAAATCGAAGATGCCCTCAATGCGACGCGCGCAGCTGTTGAAGAAGGCATTGTCGCGGGCGGTGGCACATCGCTCGTATCAGTCATCAAATCTCTTGATGCGCTCACAGTATCCGGCGATGAACTGACAGGCGTTACTATCGTGCGTCGTGCGCTTGAAGAGCCTATTCGTATCATTGCAGAAAACGCAGGCTACGAGGGTTCTGTCATCGTGAATTCGCTTAAGGAGCACGCAGAAGGCGAGGGCTTCAATGCAGCAACAGGCGAATGGGTCAATATGGTTGCAGCTGGAATCATTGATCCTGTCAAGGTGACGCGCTCAGCACTTCAAAATGCAAGCTCGGTTGCAGCGCTCATTCTCACAACAGAAGCGGTTGTGGCGGACAAGCCAGAGCCTAAACCTGCAGTACCAGCCATGGACCCATCGATGATGGGCGGCATGGGCATGTGACTAAAAAGCAAACGAAAATCGCTCAATTTGAGCGATTTTTTATTTTATTTGATGATGTCGCGGCCGCCCATATAAGGACGTAGGACTTCAGGAATTGTGACGGAGCCGTCCGCATTTTGATAATTTTCAAGAATCGCGGCAACCGTACGGCCAACAGCGAGTCCAGAGCCGTTTAGCGTGTGTGCAAGTTTAACTTTTCCGTCTGCGTCGCGATAGCGAATTTGTGCACGTCGTGCTTGAAAATCTTCGCAATTTGAGCAGCTTGAAATTTCGCGATAGGTATTTTGCGCAGGAATCCAAACTTCAAGGTCGTATGTTTTCGCCGCAGAGAAGCCCATGTCGCCCGTAGAGAGTGTAATCACGCGATAAGCAAGCCCCAGTTTTTGTAAAATATTTTCGGCGTTGACCACCATTTTTTCAAGCTCATCGTAAGACGTTTCTTGCGATGCGAATTTGACCATCTCGACTTTGTGGAATTGGTGCAAGCGAATGAGGCCGCGCGTATCACGTCCTGCAGACCCAGCTTCTGAGCGAAAGCTTGGCGACATCGCTGTCAGATAAATCGGCAATTTGGCGCCGTCAATGATTTCGCCTCGGTAATAATTTGTGAGCGGAACTTCAGCAGTTGGGATAAGAACGAAGCCGCGCTCGTCTTTAAGCTCAAACGTGTCTTCCTTGAATTTTGGATATTGCCCCGTGCCAAACATGGAGTCTTGATTGACCATGTAGGGTGGAATCATCTCGGTGTAGCCTTCTTTTTCGTGCTCGTCAAGCATGAAATTGTAGACCGCGCGCTCGAGCTTCGCGCCAAGCCCTTTGTAGAAAAGGAAACGCGTGCCCGTGACTTTCGCGCCACGTTCCCAGTCAAGAATGTCGAGATCCGTGCCCAAATCCCAATGCGCCTTTGGCTCAAAGTCAAATTTTGGAGCCTCGCCGTGACGGCGAACCTCGACATTAGCGTCTTCGTCAGCGCCAATTGGTACTGACGCGTGTGCGATGTTTGGAATCAGTACGACGATGTCATTGATTTGCGTGTCAAGTAGCGCAAGTTTTTCGTCGTCAGCTTTGATTTCAGCGGCCACCGTGCCCATTTCAGCAATTTGTTCCTCAGCGTTTTCACCCTTTCGCTTGGCTTGCGCAATTTTTTCTGATGCCTCATTGCGAAGCGCCTTAAGCTCTTCAACTTTGACAATCAGCTCGCGACGCTCTTCGTCAAGCCTTGTCAGCTCTGACAGCGTTTCTTTTGCCACGCCGCGCACTTCCAATTGTTTTGCCACCCCGTCAACGTCCTGACGGATTCGTTTCATATCCAGCATTTCTGCCTCCTCATTTTTTGATTGAGACACAAAGAAAAGTGCCCCACGCGTTTGTCCGGAGTGACTTTCGCCACGGTTCCATCCGGCTTCACTAAGTAGTGCACTTAATTACGTTCTTTTATTTTCAGAAATTTTCTTGTCAATTTCTGCCTCAGTAGAATTTCAATCTCTTGCATTATCTGCTCGCAGCGCCCGCAGACTTTCTGAAAATGAAAGCGATTTACTTATCTGATTGCCCTTATTGTACCACAAAAATTTTGAATGTCAAGAAATTGCTGCGATTATTTTCTGCGAAAAGGTTCTGTCAGCCCTGACAGAAGTGTTGGCTCGCGCATGACATTTTCATGCCCAATTTTATCGCTGATTTGGCGAATGAAATCAGGCGCTTTTTTAGACGAAAAATGAATTTTTGTTTGTGTCGCAAGAAGAAGCGAAAAATCCGATTTGATTTTTTTGCCGCTCGTGACGTGAATCTCAAGACCACTCACCAGCTCCCATGGATACACGAGGTTTGTCCCCGTGCGCGGATTTTTAAACGCAAATTCAATTCTGTCAGCCCTGACAGAAAGCGTGCCGCGCTCCATTGCGCCCATAAAAATCAGCGCTTCGCCTGCGACTGTTTCCATCAGTTGCGACCTGCTTTTTTCTTGCGCCGAAAGGTATTTTTCCACGACTCCAATTTAAATAATTGCCGCCAAGTATGCGTGAAGGTCGGTGCTTTGACGACTTTGTCATTGCCAAGCCGCTCACGAAAAATTTTGAGAATTTTCCCAGTTTCTTGCGAATTGAAACGGACTTTGTTGCCATTTTTCAGCACGACATAAAAGGTACGCCCAATTGCAGGCTTTTTCCTATTGCCCGTGATGCTGCCTTGCACGAGCTTAATCGACTCCCACGGAAATTGCATGTTTTTTTCAACGCTGCGATCATCAAAAAATTCAAACGCATAATCGCCGATCATAAATTTGCCATATTGCGGAAAACCAGCATAGGCAATCGCCTCGCCCGTCAGCTCCACTTTGGTATTTAGAGATTGTGCCATAGCTGTATTATAACAAAAAAAGCCAGCGATTGCTGACTTTCTTAGAGGTAGAAACTCTTATGCGAGTTTTGCCCAGTGGAGCAAAATACCCAAAATAAAGAGTCCAATGATGATAACAAGCGGCGCATTGCGATTCTTCCATTTGCGGAGAATAAAGATGACAAGGAATGTCAAAAGCAATGCGACAAAGCCAGGAATCAAGCTGTTGAAGACATCAGACAACGATTGTTGTTTGAACGGATTAGACGAGAGAGTTGATTGAGATAATGTACTTTTCAAGAAGCTACCATCAACATTCTTGATAGCACCCAAATTTGAAATAGCTGCAAAATGCGCGTCAGCAGGAGCTTTTGCACCAGCTGCGACTGTCACGATGTTTGAATTGGCAGTGGCTTCCCAAATAGGACTGGCTGTTGTGCCAATGTTGTGGGCATTTGTAATCCATTGTCCGTTGTAGGCACCATCAGCAAGTGGCTGTTTAGGCAGCATTGCGTTTGCACCTGTAAAGCTAATATTAACCCAACGCTCAATCAGAACACCCAAGATGAACATACCGAGAATTGAAGCGCCTTTAGTCAATGTTTGGAGCATGCCGCCGCCAAGGTCAGACGTAATCGCCGTTCCTTGTTTGTAGCCAAATTCTTGCGTGTACCACAAGAAAGCGATACGAACGATGTTCCAAGCAAGGAAGAAGAACAAGGGGCCGATGAGTGAGCCGCCAGCACCAAGAGAAGCAGCGATAGCGCCAAAGATAGGACGAAGTGTGAACCAGAAGACAGGGTCACCGACACCCGCGAGAGGACCCATCATACCAACCTTGACACCTTGGATAGCTGCGTCATCGACGTCAACACCATTGGCTTTTTCTTCTTCAAGGGCAAGTGTCACACCGATGATTGGAGCAGCAGGATAGGGGTGCGTGTTGAAAAATTCCATGTGGCGTTTGAGGGCTTCTTTTGCACCGTCAGAGCCAGCAGGATAGAATTTCTTGAGTGCTGGAATCAGAGCATACAAGAAACCGAGGTTTTGCATACGTTCGTAGTTCCATGAACCTTGGAGGAACATAGAGCGGATCATGACGCTAAAGCGTTCACCAGTTGAAAGGTGGAACTTTTTATCTGTTTGATTTTCCATTTTTAATGTTCTCCTTTCTTAATAGTCGTTCAGAATGTCGCCGATGGGATCGCCACCGCCAGCATTGCCCGAGCCTGAACCGCCACCGCGCTGCAGGTTCAAGTAAATCATGGCAATCACGACGCCTAAGATACCCATACCAATGAGGGAGATAGAAGTGACACCTTTAGTAGGATCGAGTGGTGCAAGAACGAAGCCAAGGAAGAAGAAGGGCCAAAGTTCAGCAGTTGCCATGAGGTTAATAACCATGGCGTAACCAACGACAACAACCATACCACCACCTACAGCAAGTCCGCCAGAAACCACCTCAGGGATTTTTTTCAGGGCTTCTTGAACCGTTTCAGCTGGGATAGAGAGGATAAGCGCTGCAGGAATGGCGATACGCAGACCTTGAAGAAGGAGCGCGAAGAGGTGCCATGCTTGAACGCCCGCATAAGAACCGCGCTCGGCAGCAGCGTCTGCCAAGTGAATAGTACCCACATTGACGAAACGAACAAGCGTTGTCAAAACGAGACCAGCCGTTGCAAGCAAGATACCTGCAGGGACGATAACACCCATGATGTGTGTCAAATCGTAGTTGCCGCCTTTTACCATGAGAATAGCCGAGGCAACAGAAGCAAGTGCAGCGTCGGGAGCGACAGCGGCACCGATATTTGCCCAACCCAGGGCAATCATTTGAAGGGCACTTCCAAGAATAATTCCTTCTGTCATGTGGCCGGTTACGAGACCGACGAGCGTGCAGGCAAGAATAGGTTGGTGGAATTGCCATTGGTCAAGGATTCCCTCGAGTCCCGCAAGGAACGCGACGAGAACGACCAAAATAACTGAGATAGCACTCATTTTAGTAATTTCTCCTTTTTATTTTACGTCCGCTTTTTGGATAAGGGCGAAAATGTCGTCTTTCTTATCGTTAGGGACCTTGCGGACGTCAAATTGAACGCCCAAATCGCGCATTTTGTCAAAAGTGGCGACATCGTCTTTGTTGACTGACAAAACGTTGTTCAGCATTGTTTTGCCCGTTGAATGAGCCATTGAGCCGACATTGATGCTTTTGATGAGGCCAGGAACGGCTTCAACAATTGCAAGCGCATCTTGCGGTGTTTCAAAAAGCAAGAAAGCGTGCGTGCCACCAAAACGCGGATCTTTTGCGACTTCAACGAATTTCTTAATGGGCACAACGTTGGCACGTACTCCCGGAGGAGCAGCTTGCTCAATCAAGGTTTTACGCATTGTATCTTTTGCGACGTTGTCAGACACAACGATGATACGATCCGCCTTTGAATCAGGTGTCCAAGCAGTAGCTACTTGACCGTGCAAAAGACGTGTGTCGATACGGACAAGATTGATTTTAATCTTGCCGTCGCCAATGACAGTGCCTTCAGGAATGGCCTTTGTAGGGCCAGAAGCAGCGGCTTGCGCTGTTTCTTCAGCTGGGTTGAGGCTTTCTGGCTGCGCTTTAACGCCGCCTTTCGCCTCTTTGATAATGTTTCCTACGACAGCATCCAATTTGGCTTCCGGATTCATGCGCTCCGTGTAAGCCTGGATGACCATCGGCAGGTTGAGACCAGTGATAATCGCAATGTGACGATCTGGATTTTCTTTTAAGATCGTTGACGATTGATTGAACGGAGACCCGCCCCACAAATCTGCGAGGATAAGGACTTCGTCACTGGGCTCGAATGTTGCGATTGCGTCAGCGATTGCTTTGTGCAGGTCATCAGGACCCATGCCGTTCAGGAATGTCACAACTTGGACTTTTTCCTGCTCGCCAAAGATCATGGAAGCTGATTGCTTAATGCCTGCGGCAAATTCGCCGTGACTCGCAAGTACAATTCCGATACTCAATGTGAGTAACCTCCTTAAAAATTTATAATATAGAAAAATATTACAAATCATTATAACATAATTTCAAAAAGAAAGCGCTTCAAAAATTGAAGTTTGTGGACATTGCGAAAGTTTGTGCTCACTTTTTTTGTCAGAATAGGGGAAGTTATGGTAAAATAAGCTAGGGAAGCTTTTTGAGTGCCCCTGTTGGGCATTTTTTGACGGCTGACAGGAGCTCATCAGTTGAAAGCGCGTTAAACGAAGCTGTCAGCGCTGATGAATGACTGAATTTGACAATGCCAGTGTCATGATAGTCAAAAATATCAGGTGCTTCAAGCTGACAAAGTCCGCAAGCAATGCACGCTTCTGGGAGAATCTGAATTTTCATAGAGTTATTATAACATTTATTTTATAGGAAGAGATATGGCACAACAACCTCCAAAAAATCGTCGGAACGCGGAAACATCAGGTCGCACCAGCGCTCCAAAAACAAAAACGCCCAATGCAAATAATCGCAAACCGACAGATGACGGGAAAAAGCATACGCGCACGGGCGCGGCATCGACTTTTTTCCTGACTTTTCTCTTGATTATCGCTTTTATTATTGTCGGCTGTGGTGTTGTTTTTATTCTGTGGAATAATCGGCACTCGAATCCAGAGTCCGTGTCGCAGAATTTTTATCCGAAAGCGAGCTCACAAGTCATTGCAAATGGCACGGATGCAAGCAGCAGTAGCACGAGCGGCACGTCTACATCATCAAGTTCTGGCAAAACGTATACGATTGCGGCGGGTGACAATACGGATTTGATTGCGACAAAAGTATCGCAACAATTGGGCAAAACATTGACGTGGTCAGATATCGTGCAGCTGAATCAGACGGGAAGTCCTGCTACCACGCTTGATCCAAACAATGCAGGCAAATATATGGACGGAAACTGGATCAAGGCAGGGCAAACCTTGACAATCGCAAAATGAAACTACAGATAGCAATAGACGGGCCGGCAGGCTCAGGAAAATCAACGGTTGCCAAGCGCATTGCGCATGAGCTGCACCTGACCTATCTTGACACGGGCGCGATGTATCGGTGCGCGACACTTGTCAGTCTGCAAAAAGGAACGAAGGAGCCGTCAGCGCTGATTAATTTTCTCACGGAAAATCCAATTTCGTTTCAAAATACGCGGGCGGATCAGCGCGTTTTTATTGGACTAAATGACGTGAGCGCGGCCATTCGCACGCCAGAAGTTGCGGCTGCGGTGTCAGAAATTTCAGCGTTGCCCGAGATTCGCGATTTTATGACGGCCGAACAGCGGCGTATTGCGGCTGACAGCAGCATTATCATGGATGGACGTGACATTGGGACGGTTGTATTGCCTGATGCTGACCTGAAAATTTTTCTGTCAGCTGACGTGCACGAACGCGCGGAGCGTCGCCACAAAGAAAATATCGAAAAAGGCATTCCGTCAGCGCTGGCAGAAATCGAGCGTACTATTGCGGCGCGTGATTTGTATGACTCGACGCGCGCCATTGCGCCGCTCAAAAAAGCGCCCGATGCCATTGAATATGATACAACAGGCAAAACCATTGACGAAGTTGTCGCCTTTATAGAAGAAAAGATAAAATCACTCAGCTAAGTGGTTTTTTATTTTGGGGAAACTATGGTATAATACGCGTTATGGATAAACAGACGCTCAATCGCCTGAATTATTTGCGAAAAAATAGTGATTATTTAAATGAACGCGAACGTGGCGAATTACACGATTTGGAGCGTGCCTATCGCACGGATCAAGCGCTTGCAGAGGATAATGCGCGCGCGGAGGAGCTTTTTTTACACGAGCGCAATCGTGCAAAAGAAGCACTCCAAAAGCGCAGTCAATTAGTCGAGCAGCCGCGCGTTTTGCAGGCCGTGCCAGAAGAAGTACAGCCGCAAATTGAAGCTCAAAATCCGCTCGAAACGCTTGAACCATTTGAGGAATATACGCCAAAAAGGCCAACTCCTGTAAACAACCGCGCGCGTCAGCGTGAAAAAAAGGCAAAGAAAATCGATAAACCAAAGAAAAAAGGGCGTTGGCTCAAACGTTTGGCGCTTATTCTAGGCGTTCTCTTACTTCTTTTTGCGGGCGCACTGACTTATTTTGCGCTTGTCACGGAGAAAGGTCTCGCAAAGACGTATGTCGAGACGGGAAATGGCATGCTCGATGCGTCACAGCCGCTAACGGTCGCGCTCTTGGGCGTTGATACAGGAGATGCGACGCGCGGCGGCGCGGGCTCGTGGAATGGTAATTCGGACTCGCAAATTGTCATGACGATTAACCCGAAAACGCACACCACGACAATGATTTCGATGGAGCGCGACACGATGAGCAATATTATGGATGAAAATGGCAAGGTCATTTTCCAAGCTAAGATGAACGCGGCCTATCCGTATGCGTACGCCAATGCGGGCGGCATCAAAGCGGCCACGCTCTCTGCGATGCACACGCTCGGCGAGCAAACGGGGATTCCGATTAATAATTTTATGGTCGTGAACATGGACGGGCTCGTCAATTTGGTGAATTACGTGGGTGGCATTGACGTGGTCAATGACTCGGGCTCAACGATTACCATCGCGAATACAGAGCCGCAATACACAGCGACAGTGCCATATATTGGCGCTGGGAAGTCTCAGCATATCAACGGCGAGCAAGCACTTGTTTTCTCGCGTGACCGCGATACGTTGCCAAATGGTGATTATGGACGCGCGGCTCATCAGCGCGAAGTGATTGCCGCGACATTCAAAAAGCTCCTTTCCATGCACACCGTGCTGAATTATAAACAAATGCTAGACGCAACATCAAGCGATTTCAAAACAAATATCAAAGCAACGATTCCTAACATGTTCTCAACTTTGGCGTATCGCTCCGCATTTGATAAAATGGTTTCGATTCAATATGAGGGCGTCGGCGCAACAGCAGCGGGCTCTGACGGCGTTTATGCAAGCTATCAGCTGATGCCAAGAGATGTTGACCTTGCCGTGCAGAACATCATGCGTCAGTCCATCGGTCTGTCAGCGCTGACAAGCCTTTCAAGCAATGTCATCACCTATCAGTCCTATATGGAAAGTCAAGGCTATTCGTCAAGTGGCTATACGCTGCCAAGCTATTTCATGCCGTCAGCGACGGTCACTGAAAAAGGCAAAACACCGCAAGTTTACGGGGTTGATACATCGGGTAATTTGGTGACGCTCAACAGCTCAAACGCGTCCTATTATGTGTCCACTAAAGGTGGCGCGGTCGGGAAATAATCTGTCAGCTGCTTCAGACGCGCTTATAAAGCTAAATTAAAAGAAAAACTGGAAAAATTTTCTAGTTTTTTTGATTTTTTGACCTAAAAACGTTCTTTTTACTTGACAAATTGAAAGTGTTTTCATAAAATAAAGGTGTCAAAAAAACCGCTTTCATTAGCAAGGAGAAAAAAACAATGAAAAGCTATAAAAAACTCGCACTTGCAGGTGCAGCTGTACTTGCAACCGTCACACTCGCCGCTTGTTCTAGTGGCTCCACAACATCGAGTTCATCAAGCACAAGCGCAAAGGACGTGTCAGGAAACATCACACTTTGGGTGGATACAACTCAGGTAACTTATGTGAAGCCAGTTGTAACTGCTTTTGAAAAAGAGTACCCAAATGTTAAGGTAACTGTGACTCAAAGCCCAACCGGTAGCTCCAACGCGAAGACAGACGTTTCAAAAGACCCAACAAAAGCTGCTGACGTCTTTGAATTGCCAAACGATCAATTGGGTCAGATGGCACAAGCCAAATACATCAATCCATTGACAACTGAACAACAATCGGCAGTTAAAGCAAACAGCACGGATGTCGCTGTCAAAGGTGTTACACAAGGCAGCCAGATGTATGGCTATCCATTTGCTGAGCAAGCCAAGATTTTGTTCTACAACAAGTCAGTACTTTCAGCTTCTGATATTAAAACGTTCAATGGGCTGACAGCTAAAGGCCCACTTGCGCTGACAATTACAGACACTCAAAATGGTGGGCAATATACGATGGTGCCTAACTTTATCTCAAATGGTGTCAAACTTTATGGCTCTGACGGTCAAGACTTGAATGGCTCTACATTCAACACCAAAGAAGGCGAACAAGTCATGTCTTGGATTGCTGGCCTCAAGAGCAATAAAAATGTCATTGACGCGTCAACCGCTGCAATTGGCGACCTTAAATCTGGCAAAGCAGCTGCTTACTTTGATGGCCCTTGGGATTCCGCTTCTATCAGTAAAGCGCTCGGCTCAAACTTCGCCGTTGCCACATACCCAACCGTTGATTACGGCTCAGGTACAAAACAAATGCAATCCTTTGTCGGTATTGAAGCATTCGCTGTCAATTCAAGCAGCAAATCACAAGCTGCCTCAGCAGCACTTGCTACTTATCTCACAAGCAAAGATACACAGTTGAACACATGGTGGAAAGAACAAGGTCAAATTCCTGTTAGCAAAGATGCTCAAACATCAGCGAAAACAGTTGCCTCAGTCGCAATCGGCGACGCAACAACCTCTGCTTTGGTTCTTGATGCAACAACAAAACAAGTTAATTTCTCTACATTAATGCCTGCACTTCCTGAAATGGCAAACATGTGGAATCTCTCTGGTCCACTGATTGTGGGTGCTTACAATGGTAAAATTACGTCTTCTCAATTTTCATCACAATTGAGCACGTTTAATACTAATATTGCAAAGAGCACGAGTAGTAAATAATTTTGCTTCTCTTCAAAGAGGTTGGGCTCTAGCTTAACCTCTTTCTTTTTTAAAAGGAGATTCTATGTTTAAAAAGAAAAATAAAATAGCGCCCGAAGCGACCTACAAGGAAACGTGGTCAAAGGGCGATATTGCAACGAAACTTTCCTTCTTCATCATGGGAATTGCTCAACTCAAGAACAGACAATGGCTAAAAGGCCTCGTCTTTCTTATCCTAGAGCTCCTGTTTCTGGTGTGGTTTGTTTTCAATGGGGTCAGCGCTATCGTCTTACTTGGCAGCTTGGGACATAAGAAAACGAGCGGCTACGCTGAAATTGGCGGCGTTATGCAGCTGGCACCAGCTGACAATTCAATGTTGATTCTGCTGTTTGGCATTTTAGCTTTCATTCTCACCCTTTTAATGGCTTGGCTTTATATCATCAATCTTCGCTCGGTTCGTCATCTGTATGCGCTCAATCGTGACGCTCAGCATATTCCGACGACTATGGAAGATTTGGCGACTTTGCTTAATGAACGCTTCCACACGACACTGATGTTTCTTCCACTGGCTGGCGTTCTGGCTTTTACTGTTTTGCCAATTGTTTATATGGTCTCGATGGCTTTTACCAACTTTGATAATTCACACCAATGGCCGGGAAATGGCTTCTCATGGGTCGGTCTTGTCAATTTTGGAAACGTCTTGACGGGTCCTTACGGGAAAGTCTTCTTCCCTGTTCTTGCGTGGACGCTCGTTTGGGCGGTTTGTGCGACAGCAACCACTTTCT
Source organism: Streptococcaceae bacterium (assembly GCA_031254115.1). Lineage (GTDB taxonomy): Bacteria > Bacillota > Bacilli > Lactobacillales > Streptococcaceae > Lactovum. The sequence continues at coordinate 11,756 of JAIRUZ010000048.1, read as the reverse complement.
TTTTCGGCGTGTTGCTTGCGATGCTCATTGAATCAAGAGGCATCAAGTTTAAAGCTGTTTGGCGCACGATTTTTGTAGCCGTCTTTGCCGTCCCACAATTTGTATCACTTTTGATGGTGCATCAGCTTTTGATTAGCCAAGGCGCGCTTAATAATTTGCTCATTCAGTTGAATCTGGTCAATTCCCCCTTGCCATTTTTGACAGATGCAACGTGGGCGCGGGTGACTTTGATTATTGTCAATATGTGGATTGGTATTCCTGTTTCGATGCTGGTTTCAACGGCGATTATCCAAAATCTGCCGCAAGATCAGATTGAAGCAGCGCGTATTGACGGTGCTGGCGCTTTCCAGATTTTCCGTCGGATTACGTTCCCGCAAATTTTCTTCGTGATGACACCTGCCCTCATTCAACAATTTATCGGTAATATCAATAACTTCAACGTGATTTATCTGTTGACAGCTGGTGGCCCGACGGATCCGATACTCGGGCAACAACAAGCGGGCTCTACGGACTTGCTTGTAACGTGGTTGTATAACATTTCGATGGGACAACTGAAAAACTATAATATGGCGGCTGTCATCGGCATCTTGATATTTATTGTCTCAGCTGTCTTCTCGCTCGTCGCTTACCGACGTACAAACGCATTTAAGGAGGGTTAATCATGAAATCTTATCATACACAACGTGTCGTTTCGACAACTTTGAGATATATTTTATTGACAGCTCTCGCTCTTTTATGGATTGCGCCGATTGTATGGATAGTTGTTGTCAGTTTTTCAAACAATCAAGTCGGTTTTGCAAATTATTTGTGGTTCAACAAGACCAATTATTTTACGTTTGACAATTACAGTTATATTTTGACAAATGCACAATTCCCATTTATCACCTGGTTTGTTAAAACGTTGCTCGTCTCGATCGTTTCAGCGATTTTATCAACGTTTATTACGATTGCTATGTCTTACGCTTTGTCGCGGCTGCGTTTCAAAATGCGCAAACCTTTCTTGCAAGTCTTTTTAATCCTGAATATGTTCCCAGGATTTATGACGATGATCGCGTTCTATTACCTTTTGAAGGCAATGGGCTTGACGAATTTTGTTGGATTGACATTGATTTATGTCTCGGGCGCGGCGCTTGCCTTTTACATTGCCAAAGGGTTCTTCGACACGATTCCGATGTCAATTGACGAAGCGGCGACGATTGATGGTGCGAATAAATGGCAAATTTTTACGCGAATCACGATTCCGCTTTCAAGGCCTATTATCGTCTACACAGCACTGATGGCGTTTATCGCGCCATGGATAGATTATATCTTTTCTGCCATTATTCTCGGCGGACAAGGAAACCAGAATATGACTGTTCCTTATGGCCTCTTTAACATGGTGAGTCAAGTTCAAACGGGTAATTCTGTTGTTTACTTTGCGCCATTTGTGGCCGGCTGTGTGCTTGTTGCAGTGCCAATCACGATTTTGTTCATTATCATGCAACGCTTCTATGTGAACGGAATTACGGCGGGCGCTGACAAAGGCTAATCAAACTTATGAATTCCGCTTGACTTGTTCAGCGGAATTTTTAATGCAATCAGAAAAATAACAAATGCTTGCTTTTTGGAAACGGTTACAGTATAATAAAGCTATGCTATTTGTCGCGGTAGCATGTTCGTAGTCAGCGACACAACACATAAATAAACAGCCTGAGAGGCAGGCAAGGAAAAGGAGAACAAACATGACTACATTAAGTTTGGACAAAATCTACAAGAAGTATCCCAATGCAACGCAATACGCGGTGGAGGACTTCAACATTGACATCAAGGACAAAGAATTTATTGTCTTTGTAGGGCCTTCGGGCTGCGGTAAATCAACGACGTTACGTATGGTCGCAGGTCTTGAAGATATTTCGGAGGGTGAGCTCAAAATTGATGAAAAAGTCATGAATGACGTGGCTCCGAAAGACCGTGATATTGCCATGGTTTTCCAAAACTATGCGCTTTACCCACACATGACTGTTTTTGATAATATGGCATTTGGTTTGAAATTGCGTCATATTGCGAAAGATGAAATCAAGCGCAAGGTAGATGAAGCGGCTGAAATGCTTGGACTGACAGACTTTTTGGATCGTAAGCCGGCAGATTTGTCAGGTGGTCAGCGTCAGCGTGTCGCCATGGGACGCGCGATTGTCCGTGATGCAAAGGTTTTCCTCATGGATGAGCCATTGTCAAACTTGGACGCAAAACTGCGTGTGTCGATGCGTGCAACGATTGCCAAAATTCACCAACAAGTTGGTGCGACAACCATCTACGTGACGCACGATCAGACGGAAGCAATGACGCTCGCAGATCGTATCGTCATCATGTCAAGTACGCCAAATGCTGATGGTACGGGCACGGTTGGACGCGTGGAGCAAATCGGAACGCCGCAAGAACTCTATAATGAGCCTGTCAATAAATTTGTCGCTGGTTTCATTGGTTCTCCTGCCATGAATTTCTATGATGTAGCTGTTCATGGTGACGTGATTAAAAATGCGGCTGGTTTTGAAATGAATTTGCCAGCGGGTCAGGCGAAGCTCCTTGCGGACGCGGGTTACAATGGAAAGACAGTTACGCTTGGCATTCGTCCAGAAGATCTTTCGCTTGGCGGACTGACGGCGCAAGCGTATCCAAATTCACAAGTTGAGGCGGTTGTGACGGTATCAGAGCTTTTGGGAAGTGAGACCATGCTTTACACGAAAGTGGCAGATACAGAATTTGTTGCGCGTGTGGCAGCGACGGACTTCAAACAACCAGGCGAGAAAGTTCAGTTGACATTTAACCTCAATAAAGCGCATTTCTTTGACGTGGAAAGCGGAAAACGATTGGGTAAATAAAATAGGTTAAGGCTTGCGAAAGCCTTTTCATTTTGATAAAATAAGACCAATGAAGATGCGGCGTTTGCCGTAAAACCAGATCTGGTGGACATGACAGAAGGACAACCAAAAACTTTATTTTAGAAGTGTTGGGTTGTCTTTTTTTGCCCAACAAGGAGGTTTACATGAACACAGCAGCTTTGTATCACAGGCCCGAGTCGGAATTTGCTTATCTTTATACGCAAAATGAAGTGCATGTGCGCGTGCGTGCGGCAAAAGAGGACATCAAGAAGGTGACGCTTATTTACGGGGATCCGTATTCTTGGTCCACGTCTGGCGTCGGCAATGCGGACAATCAGGACACACAAAATGTCTGGTTATCACATAAAAAAGTGATGCAGAAATTAGCGACAACAGAAACGTCAGATTATTTTGAGGCGAAAGTGAGTGTGCCGACGAAGCGTCTGGATTATGTTTTTGTGGTTGAGGGCGCGGACGGCGAGAAAATTATTTTGACGGATAAAGGCGTGATGCCGTACAAGCGCGCGCTTTTGATAAGCAAATATGGGGCGTTTCGGCTGCCTTATTTCCACGAGGTGGACCGTTTTCAGGCACCCGAGTGGGCGCATGATCGCGTGTGGTATCAGATTTTTCCTGAGCGCTTTGCAAATGGTGATACATCAAACGACCCTGAAAATGTGAAAGCGTGGACGGATACGGCGCCAGATCGGCAGGATTTTTATGGCGGAGATTTACAGGGCGTGCTTGATCATTTGGATCATTTGAGTACGCTTGGGGTCAATGGCATTTATTTTTGCCCCGTTTTTAAGGCTTCAACGAATCATAAATATGACACGGAGGATTATCTGGCGATTGATCCGCATTTTGGTGATAAAAAACTGTTCAAAAAAGTGATTGATGCGGCGCACGCGCGTGGTATCAAAGTGATGCTGGACGCGGTGTTTAATCATATTGGCGACACGTCGCCTCAGTGGCAGGATGTGCTTGAAAATCAGGAGCGCTCGCGCTACAAAGACTGGTTTCATATTAACAGCTTTCCGGTTGTCGGCGATGAAGCGGTAGACAATGCGGAGGTGTCGGAAAATTTGTCGTATGATACGTTTGCGTTTACGCCACACATGCCCAAGTTAAACACGGCAAATGCGGAGGTTCAGGCGTATTTGCTCGAGATTGCGGCGTATTGGATTCGCGAGTTTGATATTGACGCGTGGCGGCTTGACGTGGCTGACGAGGTTGATCATGCGTTTTGGAAGAAATTTCGCGCGGTATGCGATGCGGCAAAAGATGACTTTTATATTTTGGGGGAAGTTTGGCATTCGGCGCAGCCGTGGCTTGTGGGTGATGAATTTTCTGCGGTGATGAATTATACGTATACGGGCGCGATTGAGGATTATTTTTTGACGCATAAATTGACGCTTTCGCAGATGATTGCGACGCTGAATGAGCAGCTGATGCTGTACCGCAAGCAGACGAGTCAAGTGATGTTCAACGTTCTGGATTCGCATGATACGCCGCGCGTGCTGACGGTCGCAAAAGGCGATAAGGATCTGATGCGACAAGTTGAAGCCTTTACGTATTTGCAGCCAGGCGTGCCGTGTATTTATTACGGCGACGAATTTGCGATGACGGGCGGCATGGATCCAGACTGCCGCAAGCCCATGGTGTGGGCGGCTGAAAAGCAAGATCATGCGATGTTTGCCTTTTTCAAGGAATTGGTGGCGTTTAGAAAAATGTGGGCGCGTGAGCTTGCAGAATCTGAGCTTGACTGGTTGCGTGCTGACGAAAAATCAGGGCTGATAGAACTGCGTCGTGGCGCGCTTTCGGGTGTGTTTAATACGGGCAAAAAAGCTGTCAGCTATGACAAACGCGGCAAAGTTCAGCTGTCACAGCTGACAGCTGACGGAAAGATCGCGCCGAAAGGTTTTGTGATTTTTAGATGATTTGGTTGGGGATTTTGGCGGCGTGGAATATGGTGGTGTTTGGTTTTTACGCGGTTGACAAATACAAAGCGGTGCGCGGTTTGTGGCGCATTCCTGAGCGCGTCTTGTTGCTTGAGAGTTTGCTTTTGGGCGGTGTCGGCGCGCTGCTTGCAGGGGAAATTTGCCATCATAAAACGCGCAAAACTTATTTCTGGCTGGCGTGGATTTTGGGCGTTGCGATAGATGCGGGGGCGGTGGTTTGGATTTTCAAGTTGCAAAGGTAGGCTTTTTCAAGGAAGTTTTGGCGCTCGCATTGCCCGTGGCGCTGCAAGGAATGCTGTATTCGATTTTAGGAATTGTGGATCAGCTGATGGTCGGGCAATTGGGGGACGCGGCGGTAGTCGCGGTTTCTCTTGCGTCACGGAATTTTGGTGTGCTGAATTTTGCGCTGATGGGGCTGACAGGTGGCCTCGGGATTCTCGCGGCGCAATTTTTAGGAAATCGCATGCCAGAAAAAATTGCCAAGATTGAAGGCATGGCGCTTGCGGTTGGAATTTTGCTCGCGCTCATTTTCATGGTGCTGTCGGTCGGCTTTCCCGAGTGGTGCATGCGGCTGTTTACGGCTGACAAGGCGGTCATCGGGCTTGGCGTCACGTATCACCAAACGTTTGCGTGGAGTTATTTGCCAATTGCGCTGATAGCCGTTTATTCGACGGTGCTGCGCAATGCGAAACGCGTGAAATTGCCGATGTACGCAGGGTTTCTCGCAGTTCTCATTGACGCAGGGCTGAATTGGATTTTTGTCTTTGGCAATCTTGGTGCGCCGCGGCTCGGCGTTGCGGGCTCAGGGCTTGCAACAGCGATTTCGTGCTGGATTGAGCTCGCCGTTTTGGCTGGCTTTATTTTTGGGAAGAAGCTCATCGGCTCGTACCCGCTGTCAGCGCTGACAGGTTTTCTATCAGCTGACGACGACATCAAAAAGTTTTGGCGGCTGACGGCGCCATTGCTGATTGAAAATATCAGCTTTACTTTGATGGTTTCTGTCGTGAATGCGATTTACGGCTTTATGGGCACAGCTGAAACGGTCGCGGTGACAGTCATGGGGCCTGTTGAGACGCTGCTTATCACATTTTTTGGCGGCTTTTCGACAGCGGCAAGTGTCTTGATTGGGCACCATCTTGGGCGCAGCGAATTGAGCGAAGCTTACGGGACGGCGCGGCGAATTTTGTGGCTTGGATTTTTCGCATCATTTGCTCTGTCAGCGCTGATGATTGCCATAAGTCCGCGCTATATCAGCTTATATCGGCTGACAGACTTTTCAAGCGCGCTCACGCAGGCAACATTTGTCATGATGGCGATTTTCATTCCTATCAAGGTAACAAATATGATTGTGACAGGCGGCGTGCTGGCGGCGGGCGGCGAAACATGGTTCATCTTGTGGCAATCGTTGATTTCGTGGGCGCTCGCCGTGCCGCTGGGCTATCTCACGGCATTTGTCTGGCACTGGCCGATTTATCTGGTATTTGCGGCGATTTCATTTGAGGAAATCGTGCGCGTCGTCTGGTGTCTCGCGAAATTTCGCAAAAAAACATGGCTTAATAATTTAGTGGAAACATGACGTTAGAAAGAGAAAAAATGAAAACAACAGAATTTCATAAATGGGTAGGCTATCAGATTTACCCGAAGTCGTTTAAAGACAGCAATGGCGACGGTATCGGCGATTTGCGCGGTGTGATTGAAAAATTGCCCTATCTAAAAAGTCTCGGTGTCGATGTGCTCTGGCTCAATCCAGTCTATGCAAGCCCACAAGTGGACGGCGGCTATGACATCAGCGATTTTTGCGCGATTGATCCGATGTTTGGCACGATGGCCGATTTCAAAGAGTTGCTCGAAAAAGTGCATGCGCTCGGCATGAAGCTGATTATGGATTTGGTCGTCAATCACACGAGTGATCAGCACCCGTGGTTCATCGAAGCGCAAAAGTCGCGCGATAATAAATACCGTGATTATTATTTGTGGGCTGACGCGACAGAAGACGCCTTGCCGAATAATTGGCGCAGCTTTTTTGGCATTCCTGCTTGGACGTATCAGGCGGCAACAAAACAAGCCTATTTTCACGTGTTTGCAAGCCAGCAGCCAGATTTAAATTGGAAAAATCCAGCCTTGCGAGAAGAAATTTACGCCATGATTCGCTGGTGGCTGACGCTTGGCATTGACGGCTTTCGCTTGGACGCGATTTCGCACATTCAAAAGGCGCCGTGGGATTTCAAAATCACGTCTCTCAAAGGAAATGGGCCGTGGCAACCGTTCATGAATGTTGCGGGAATTGAACATTATTTGTCGGATTTGCGCGCGATTTTTGAGGCAAATGGCGCATTTACCGTCGGCGAAGCGTCGGGCGTGACGAGCGACAAAGCGTCCGCGTGGACAGACGATGACGGCTACATGGACGCAATTTTTGAGCTGGAGCACCGCGTCATCGCACCCAACGGGCACGCGTCTATCTCTGGGTACAAAAAAGTCATTATGCGTTGGCAGCAGGATTTACAGGCTGGTGGTGGTTGGAACGCGCTGTATCTGGAAAATCACGACGGGCCACGCAGCATTGATTTGTACGGCGACGGCACGGTTGCGTCTGCAAAAGCGCTTGCGGTGAGTTTCATGCTGCTGCGCGGCACGCCTTTCATTTATCAAGGACAAGAGCTTGGTATGCCGAATTTTCCGTTTCAGACGATTGAGGAGACAACCGCGCCAGAAAATCAGGCGGCGTATGAAAAGCTGATTCTGTCAGGGCTGACAGAAAAAGAAGCGCTTGATAAAGTCACGAAAAATTCCAGAGATCATTCGCGCACGCCGATGAAATGGCCTGATGACACGTTTACGACAGCTGACAGACCCTGGATGGTCGAATTGCAGGATTTCACGGCGAAGCTTGAACTGACAGAGCTCTACCGCGCGCTTATTGCGCTGCGCCATGACGAGCCAGCGATTTCTGACGGTGCCATCGACTTTCTTTTCACGACGCATCCGCAGGTTCTCGCTTACACGCGTGACGATTTCCTCATACTCACAAATCTGAGCACGAAAAAAGCACATCTAAGTTTTCCGCCAAATATGGTAAAATATAAACAGGTTTTAGGGAGCACGCGCCGTCAGCTGACAGAAAATATGACGCTCGACGCGTGGAGCTATCACGTCTTTCAAAGAGCTGACAGCTAAGAAAACCCATTGAAATTAACGAAAGGTAGAAAATAGTGGTACACATCAAACGATTAATGGAAGTCTCGCCGTGGCATATCACGTCACACACGCTCGAACGCGATAACCGCAGGCTTCAAGAGTCGCTTACATCCATTGGAAATGGTTACATGGGAATGCGCGGAAATTTCGCGGAAACTTATGTCGGCGACACGCTCGGAGGCATTTACGTGGCGGGCGTCTGGTATCCCGACAAAACGCGCGTTGGCTGGTGGAAAAATGGTTATCCGGAGTATTTTGGCAAGGCGATTAATGCCATTAATTTTGCGAAAATCGAGCTTTACATTGACGACACACTGATTGATCTTTACACGGCAAAACTCGACGCGTTTGAAGTCTCGCTGGACATGAAACGCGGCGTGCTCAGCTATGTTTACGAGGTCGCTGGCGTCAAGGTTTCGGCCGAACGCTTCATGTCGCTTGCCACAAAAGAGCTCGCGGTCTTTGCCTTTATGTTTGAGTCCACAGACGGAAACGCGCACGAAGTTCACATTGCCTCGGCGATTGATGCGGACGTCTACAACGAAGACGCGAACTACAACGAGCAATTTTGGGAAGTGGCGGTGCGTGAGCGCAGGCAAACTGAAAGTGTACTTGCTGCACAAACAATTAAAAATGACTTTGGCATCGAGCGCTTCACGCTCTACATCAAGCAGTTTTTCGCGGGCGACTTTACCGCACTCGAACCAGAACTCACTACAAAATCTGTCTGGAATCATTACGCGACGACAATCAAGCCAGGCGTGCCAAAAACGTTTGAAAAGCGCGTGCTGGTGACAACGAGCCGTGATTATGCAGATTATGATGCGCTAAAAGCGGCGACAGATGCGCTTCAAGACGATATTGCGCCGCAGACCTTTCTTGAACTTTACGAAGCGCACACCGCCAAATGGGCGGATCGCTGGGAGCTTGCCGATGTCGAAATCACGGGGAATCCCGAAGCGCAACAAGGCATTCGGTTTAATTTGTTTCAGCTGTTTTCGACGTATTACGGGGAAGACGAGCGGCTCAATATCGGTCCTAAAGGCTTTACGGGCGAAAAATATGGAGGCGCGACGTATTGGGATACGGAAGCTTACGCCGTGCCGCTTTATCTCGCACTTGCTGATCAAAAAGTGACAAAAAATCTGTTGCATTATCGTAGAAATCAACTGGACGGTGCAAGGCACAATGCCAAGCAACAAGGCCTTGCGGGCGCGCTTTATCCGATGGTGACATTTAACGGTATTGAGTGCCACAACGAATGGGAAATTACGTTCGAGGAAATCCACCGAAATGGCGCCATGGCGTACGCCATCTATAATTACACAAATTATACGGGCGATGAGAGTTATCTCGCGCACGAGGGGCTTGAGGTTCTTGTTGAAATCGCGCGTTTCTGGGCTGACCGTGTGCACTTCTCGCAGCGCAGCCAAAAATACATGATTTATGGCGTGACAGGTCCGAACGAATACGAAAATAATGTCAACAACAACTGGTATACGAATACGCTTGCAGCGTGGGTGCTTGCGTACACGACCGAAGCGCTCGTGAAATTTCCGCGGCCTGAGCTTGGCGTGGATGCGGGCGAACTCGCGCGCTGGCGGCATATTATTGATCATCTTTATTTTCCAAAAGACGAGGCGCTTGGCATTTTCGTGCAGCATGATGGTTATTTGGACAAGGATTTGACGCCTGTTTCTGAGCTTGCGCCTGAAAATTTGCCGCTGAACCAAAACTGGTCGTGGGACAAAATTTTGCGCAGCGCCTATATCAAGCAAGCTGACGTGTTGCAGGGGATTTATTTCTTTGGAAATCGTTACAGTTTGGACGAAAAACGCCGGAATTTCAAGTTTTATGAGCCGCTGACGGTGCATGAAAGCTCGCTTTCGCCAAGTATTCACGCGATTCTCGCGGCCGAGCTTGGTCTGGAAGAAAAAGCGGTCGAGATGTATGAGCGCACGGCGCGCCTTGACCTAGACAATTACAACAATGACACGGCTGACGGGCTTCATATCACGTCAATGACGGGCAGCTGGCTTGCGATTGTGCAGGGCTTTGCGCAGATGAAAACATGGGACGGCAGCTTAAGCTTTGCGCCGTTTACGCCTGAAGGCTGGACGAGTTACAGTTTCCACGTGAATTACCGCGGCAGGCTCATTTACGTCGCGGTCGGTGAGCAAACAGAAATCACATTGCTTGCTGGCGAACCGCTTGTAATCACACTTTTCGGTGTCGAAAAAGAATTAAAAATAAAAGGAGAGAACTAATGTTTGAAGCAGTCTTATTTGATTTGGATGGTGTTATTACTGACACTGCTGAGTATCACTACCGCGCGTGGCGCGCGCTCGCTGAGGAGATTGGCATTGACGGCGTTGACCGCGAATTTAACGAGCAACTCAAAGGCGTGGCGCGTGACGACTCGCTCAAGAAGATTTTGGCGCTCGGAAATAAAACGGTCAGCGCTGACGAATTTCAGAAGCTGATGGCTCAAAAAAATGACAATTATGTCACGATGATTGAGTCTGTCAGCCCAGCTGATGTGTATCCTGGTATTTTGCAGCTTTTGAAAGATTTGCGCGCGGCTAGCATTAAAATAGCACTTGCTTCTGCATCAAAAAATGGGCCCGCTTTGCTTGACAAAATGCAGCTGACAGATTATTTTGACGCGATTGCGGATCCTGCAAAAGTTGCGGCTTCAAAACCTGCGCCTGACATCTTTATTGCGGCAGCTGACGGCGTTTCTGTCAGCGCTGACAAGTGTATCGGCCTTGAAGATTCGATTGCCGGCATCACGGCTATCAAAGATTCAGGTGCTCTGCCAGTTGGTGTGGGTCGCGCCGAGGATCTCGGCACCGACATCGCGCTCGTGCCTGACACAAGCAAGCTCACGCTCGACTATCTCAAGGAAACGTGGGCCGCTAGACGCGGTTAATCGTGTTGAATGATAAATGAAAACCAACCCTGCGGTTGGTTTTTTGATATTTAGAGGATGAAAAGATATGAAAATCATGAAAAATGTGTGCAAGAAGCCAAGAAAACACACGGTTACAAGAGTTTGGAAACGCTTACTTTTCTGTGGCGCTTTGTCTCTTTTTGCGATATAATATAAAGTAACAAATAAAGGAGTCACCAATGAAAATTAAAAAAGTAATCGCCGTTTTTGCCGCGCTTTTGTTTGTGCTAACGCTCTCGTCCTCATTGCACGCGAAGCCGACAGCGGCCGCAACAACGGGCACAGTCACCGAGCAAATCCTCTATCAAGAGCCAGCGAGCGGCGCGAATTATTGGGTGTATGTTTGGGACGACACAAATTCTATTTCAGCGGACTTCCATCAGCTGACCGCAGGCGCAATGGGCACTTACAGCTTTTCGATGCCTGCAAGTGATACGAGTTACCATTTTTTTGTGACGACGACAGGTGACTGGGCAACCGCGCAAAAAATACTGGGCACGCCCTATAACAGCAACGACGGGTTTTTGGTGATGACAAATGGTGCCGCGAAAACCGCAGCTGTCAGCACAAAAGGCTACGAAATCACGGCGCCGACAGCGACAAATGCGGCTGCAAACAACGCAACACTTGCTCTTGCAGAAGAAAATCAAGCAGGTACGACTGATGATTTCGCGACATTTGACAAACAATGGGCCTATGCGGGCAATGATTTAGGCTTTACGTATTCAGCAACCAGCACAACGTTTAAAGTCTGGGCGCCGACAGCGACGAGCGTTCAGCTGATAA
>JAIRUZ010000073.1 GCA_031254115.1 Streptococcaceae bacterium | reverse complement strand
ATAATAACTCTGATGAAACGTCTTCTAATGCTTGTGTTTATTGGAGTTTTGGGAATTGGTCTGATTGTTTGGAACAGCAACTATCAGGCACAAAAAGTGAAGACGGCGCAGGAGCTACTTGCGCGCTATGAGCAAAATCCTGTGAATAAATCGGCTGTCAGCCGCGCCATTGACGCCGTCAGCGCTGATAAGCGTCGTGCTCAGCTGACCGCGCGCTTTAACAAGGTTTTGTCAGTTGACGCGTGGACGGACGCGGTCGAAAAAGAGGCTGCTCAGATGATTTCAGCCGCCAATGTGACGGCGAACGCAGGCAAGGCAAATATGAACCGCTCAACGCTTTCGGCAGAAGTTGCCGCTGCGCGTGCTGAAAGCGACTATAACGCGGGTATCAGCCGCAAAAATAAGCTAAAGCTGGCGCACAACAACATTCCCGACCCTGGCAGCCAAGATATTGCGGGCGGCGAGAAAACGGCGTATCTGTTCACGGCTGACGGTGCGAAAAAAGCCGCGCACGACCTGACACAGAGCTTTTTGGACGAGAAAACGGGCTACGATTTTTTGATAAAAGCGGGCTTTAACGCTGAGGACATTCAATACGGCGCGGCGAAAGTGACGGCAAATGGTATCACGTACAGCTTCAAAGGCATGAACGGCACAGGTTTTGAGAAATCTGCGCGCGGCGGCGTGGTCGGACATTATCTCATGATTGCCAACCAGAACCCTGCGCAGCGCTACAATCGCTTTTCCGTCGGGATTTACTACAACGTCTCGACGCGGCAAATCTTTGAAACCGTTGATTTCTGGCTGCCAAATACTCAGACGGTCAAAACATGGCAATAAAAAATTCTGTCAGCGCTGACAGAAAAATAAGAGCAATAAAGGAGAAATTATGATTTCAAATCTGGCACAACAGGCGCTGACACAGCAGTATTTTGCGCTTGGCACAGGCATTGAGCTGACGATTTACGGCGCCGAAATTGACGACGGCAAAAAATTGCTTACAGAAAGCTGTCAGCTGATTGATGCCTACGAAACGCGGCTTACGGTCAATCGCGCGGTTTCCGAGATGATGAGTGTGAATCAAGCGGCTGGTCAAGAAGCCGTGCAGGTTTCGAGCAGCACTTATCAGCTCGTGCGCAGAGCCATTGAGATCAGTCAGGAACATTTCGGGTTCAACGCGGCAATTGGTCCGCTTGTGAAGCTTTGGCATATTGGCTTTAAAGATGCCAAAGTTCCAGAAATTGTGGAAATCGCCGCAGCCAAGCAGCTTGTCAGCCCTGACGCTATCCAATTTAACGACGCGAATCAGAGCATTTTTCTGCCCGAAGTCGGCATGGAAATTGACCTCGGTGGCATTGGCAAAGGCTATATCGCAGACCGCGTGCAGGATCTTTGGCGCAGCCGCGGACTGTCCGCAGGCATCATCAATCTCGGTGGCAATCTTATTCTCATGGGCAATCCGCCCCAGCACGAAGACGGCCTCTGGCGCATCGGCATTCGTAACCCGCTGAATAAAACAGACGATTCTGTTGCCATTGTCGCGATGCCCGCCTGCTCTGCCGTGACGTCTGGCATCGCCGAGCGCTTCCTCGAGGTTGACGGCGAGACTTACCACCACATTATCAGCCCCGAGACTGGCTACCCGCATAACAACGACATCGCGAGCATCACGATTTTCTCGCGTGACTCGATTGACGGGGAAATCGAAACGACCCGCCTCTTTTTTGCAAATGGTCCCGTCCCAAATTGGCTCGCTAACCCCAACTTTTACGGCGCGGTCTTTGCCTACCGCGACAAAACCCTCGAATTCGTCGGCATTCCGGAAGGCCATTACCGTATCATGAACCCCGAATATCGCGTCCGATAAGCCCGTTTCTAAAGCGTTCCAGATATGAAACTTCGTGTCACCTGAGGCTTGCGAAAAAAACGTATTTAGTGTATCCTGTACTTACAGGAGGTTTCACTATGAAGAAATCAATCGCTAAGAGTGTCGTCGCTATTGCGGCAACGCTTACGACAGTCGCTGGAGTCAGTATGCTTGTAGCAAACTCAAGCGTTACAGCAAAAGCAGCTACCACGGGCGGCGTGCCAATTTACCGGCTTTACAGCCCCGTAACAAATGAGCACCTTTACACACAAGATGCCAATGAGAAAAAAGTCTTGTCCACGCAAGCTGGCTGGACATACGAGGGAACAGGCTGGTACGCACCGAACGCAGGAACACCTGTTTATCGTTTGTATAATCCAGGCCTCAAAAATCACCTCTACACAACAGATACAAACGAAGTGAAAACACTCACAAATGGGCACGGTTGGCAATCTGACAATAACGGCAAACCTTTGTTCTACTCAGGTGGCTCTGTTGCCATCTACCGCATGTACAACTTTGCGCTTTCTGGCATGCACCTGCTCACGACTGATTCAAATGAATACAAGACCTTACCAGCCGCTGGCTGGAATCAAGAGGGAACTAAACTCTATGGCGTTGCCAAAGGCACTCCATACGTTGGAAATTCACTGACTGGAGATGTCAATATTCCAATTGCGACAGCAAAATATGCGGCTTCTGCGACGATCAGCATGACAGGCTTTAATAGTACTCAGGAGTCTAAAGCTTATGTAGCTCTTCAAAATGACCCGGGTGGTGTTATAATGGGACTCAGATATGATCCGTTCTTACATGGAGTTCAAATCTTAGTTGAAAACAACCAGAATCCACCTTCGGATGGTAATTATGGCGTCAATAATTCAAATCAATATGCCACAAAAACGCCCTCGGTAACTGGATTTACGCTTCCGTATCTTGGAGACGCAGCCTTAAACAAAGCCTATACGTTTACCGTGACAACCGATGGAAGCGGTACATTTAGTATCTTTGTGAATGGCGTATTCAAGTATTCGGTTTACAATTCTAAAGAAGTTGGCACAGTTTTGTATCCAACGCTTGTGACAGCAAACGGGGTTTCGGGCAACTTCACCAATACGCAATATGTGTATGATGGCGGCGGTGTAAAAACGGGCAGTAGTGTCAACGCACCGTTCCCAACAGGCAAAACGATCTATCGCTTAGACGCAAATCTTTATCAATAATAGAAGAGGATAGTAAAAAACAAGGATTTTGATGATCAGACCAGGAAAAATAAAAAATCAGGGTAAAGCTGTTTATTACTCACTTATTACATTATTTGCAATCGTGAGTACCTATATCAATGCGTATCAAGCAACATATTTGGATGACTGGGTTGAGGCTACTATACCGCTCCGTTTAGCTCCTTTTGGAGAACCAAATACGATCGGCTATGCAGGTCGATATTTTGGAAACATAGTGTCGTGGTGGTTAAATCAACAAGGAGAACTTGTAGATGCTCTTGTTAAAACTGCCATTGTTCTTGCGATCGTTCTTTTGGCAACGCGCTTGATTCTGATCGTTCAGAGAGGCTCGCTTAAAGATTACAGAAGTAAACTTATCCTTTTTATCACTTTTATGGCCTGTTTCTTCAGCATAAATGTCGCATCGTTATTGCAAATTTGGAATTGGAATTCAGGAATATCACGTTATTTAACTCCCTTTGTATTGCTTCTTTGGGCTTTGAATCTTGTCTATTCAAAAAACAAGTTAAATAGTTTTGGACTTTCCGTCGTTAAGATGGTTGACATATTCTTTTTGGCCGTCTTGTCTCAGTTAAATCTTGAAAATTTTACAACCTCGGCGACTCTTTTGGGAGTGGGATTATTGATTGTTTCATTTTTTAAAAAGTCCCACTTCTCTTCCTTGTATCGTTTCAGATTTGGAGCGTTGCTAATCGGTCAGATTTTTGGCGCTGCTGCTATGTTTCTTTCAAATAGGCGGCTGGAAGCTTCAAAAAATTCGGAGTATCATCTGCAACTTACGGGAATTTTACAACGTTTCGGAGGTTTGTTGCGCTGGTTTTATCAAGCTCAAAGAACATTTATTATCCTGTTTTTGCTGCTGTTCGTTTTCACTGTTATTTTTCTGATTCGAGAGAAAAAGATAAAAAGGAGCACGCTAGGAATTGCTTTATTTCTGGGCGCGCTTGCCTTGTTGTCGTTTTTGCAAATGGCAGTTGTTTCATCGGCTCAGCTAGAGAGGACGAGTGTGGTCTTGATCATGACGAGCATCATCACCTTGCTGTATTTAGTAAATTTAGTTCAAGTCGAGAAATTTCAGAAATTATATGCAGGTGTAGTGATTGTCCTCTTATTTTTCGTTTCTTTGTGGCCGGTTAAATTTTATCAAGATTCAGTTGCCAGAGGAAAGCGCGAGCTCACAAATATTGAAAATGTAAAGCAGGGGAAAACGGAGGTGCTTGAATATCCGCTCTCCAAGTATCGTTCGTATTACTACGCTAAGGGCGCAGGACCGCTAGCGGGTCAAAATTGGCATATTGTTTACATCGAGGCAAATCATTTGACCTTTCAAAATCCTGTAAAATATACAAATGATTATTGAATCTGTTTCAGATAAAATAAAAATTGCCTAAATGAGCGCTGACAATCATTGTTAGCGCTTTTTTTATTGCGTTAAAAATGATAAAATGAGGGCATGCGTGTCACTCGTCAAAAATGAGTCTGTCAGCTATGACAGAGTTCGCAGATTGATTTTTGATTAGCACACGCAACTAAAATTAAAGAGGTGTTTATGGCAAAACAAACTTTCACGCTCGATTTTTACGGACGAACGCTCACGGTGGAAACGGGGCAAGTGGCAAAGCAGGCGAACGGCGCGGTTGTTGTACGTTACAACGACACAACGGTATTGACAGCGGCGACAATGGGTGGCATGGCGCGGGGCGATTTTTTCCCACTTCAAGTCAATTTTGATGAGAAATATTATGCGGCAGGGCGTTTTCCTGGCGGCTTTATGAAGCGCGAAGCACGCCCGTCAACGGAAGCGACGCTGACGGCGCGTTTGATTGACCGCCCAATTCGTCCAATGTTTGCCGATGGTTTCAGGAACGAGGTGCAAGTCATCAACACTGTTCTGTCGTACGACGCAGACGCCGCGCCGCGCATTGCTGGCATGTTCGCGAGCTCGCTTTCGCTTGCGATTTCAGATATTCCGTTTGACGGGCCGATTGCAGGTGTTGAAGTGGGTTATGTCAACGGGATGCTTGTCATCAACCCGAGCAAGGCGCAAAAAGAAATTTCAGAGCTGGAGTTGATTGTCGCGGGAAATCGTAACGCGATCAATATGGTGGAATCCGGTGCACATGAGCTTTCTGAGGAAATTATGCTTGAAGCGTTGCTTTTAGGACACGCGGCGGTCAAGGAATTGATTGCTTTTCAAGATGAAATCGTTGCTGCAGTCGGCAAACCAAAAGCAGAAGTCGGCTTGCTTGCGCCCGATGCGGCGCTCAAAGCCGAGGTCATTGCGGCTTACAACGCTGATTTGCAAGTTGCTGTGAAAAATGGCGACAAATTGGCGCGCGAAGCCGAGACAAAAGCGCTCAAAGAGCGGGTCATTGCGCATTATACAGAAGCTTGGGAAACGGACGCAGACGTAGAAACGAAGCTTCGCGATTTAGAGGCCATTCTTGAAGAAATGGAGCACGCGGAAGTGCGGCGCTTGATTATCGAGGAAAAAGTGCGTCCTGATGGGCGCCAGATTGATGAGATTCGCGCACTTGATGCTGAAATCGACTTTTTGCCACGAAGCAAAACGCACGGCTCGGGTCTTTTCACGCGTGGACAAACGCAGGCGCTTTCAACGCTGACGCTTGCGCCAATGGGCGACACGCAGATTATTGACGGGCTCGATCCCGAGTACAAAAAGCGCTTTTTGCATCATTATAATTTTCCGCAATATTCGGTGGGCGAAACGGGTCGCTATGGCGCGCCAGGTCGTCGTGAAATTGGTCACGGTGCTCTGGGCGAACGCGCATTGGCGCAAGTCTTGCCGTCGCTTGAAGAATTTCCGTATGCGATTCGTTTGGTCGCCGAGGTTCTGGAGTCGAACGGCTCGTCCTCACAAGCCTCAATTTGTGCGGGGACGCTCGCGCTCATGGCGGGCGGTGTGCCGATCAAAGCGCCAGTCGCTGGAATCGCCATGGGTTTGATTTCTGACGGCGAACGCTACACGATTTTGACCGATATTCAAGGGCTTGAAGATCACTTTGGCGATATGGATTTCAAGGTCGCGGGTACGCGTGATGGTATTACGGCGCTGCAAATGGATATCAAAGTGCAGGGCATTGACGCGAAAATATTGGCCGAAGCTTTGGCACAAGCGAAGCGCGCACGTTTTCAGATTTTGGACGTGATTGCAGGCGCGATTGAAGCGCCGCGTGCAGAATTGTCACCAAGTGCGCCGAAAATTGATACGATTAAAGTGCCGTATGACAAGATTCGCATCGTGATTGGTAAAGGTGGAGAGACGATTGACAGCATTATTGAAGAGACGGGTGTTAAGATTGATATTGACGACGACGGCTTGTGCGCGATTTACAGCTCGGATCAGGCGGCGATTGAGCGCGCGAAGGCGATTATTTCTGAGTTGATTCGCGAAGCAAAAGTCGGCGATATTTACGAAGGAAAAGTCGTGCGCACCATGGATTCGGCGATTTTTGTCAATCTTTTTGGCAAAACGGATGCGCGCGTGCATATTTCTGAGATGGCATGGGGACGCACGGCGAAAGTTGAAGACGTGGCGAAGCTCGGCGATCTGGTCAAGGTCAAAATCACAAAAATTTCCGATAAAGGCGTTGACGCCTCCATGCGCGAGCTGACAGAAAAGCCAGAAGGTTATGTGGAGCCTGAGCGCAAGCCGCGATTTGGCGGACATGATCACCATGACCGTGGGCCGCGTCGCGACGGCCGCAAACCGTTTAAAGTACACGAGGATAGAGGCGAATTTTCAGAATTGAGCCCGAAAAAACCAGAATGAGTACGTATAATATAAATCCCGAGTTGAATCAAGCGCTTGAAGCGTCGCTTGCGCACCCAGATGATTTTATGTATAACTTGCTTTTTGCGTATGGCTTACTCGCCTATCCTGTGATTGCGCCGGTGGATTTGTTTTCGGTCAGCTTGCAGGATAAAAAAGGCTTACCTGTTTTCACAGACGAGGCGGCTCACGCGACTTTTTTGTCGCGGTTGGATCCGAATTTTGCGTCAAGTTGGAGCACGCAGTTGTTGCCTGAGATTTTGAACATGATTCGGGAAAATGCTTTGCCAGTTGATATGATTGCGTTTAATTTGCGGACGACACAGGACGCTGAAACGCGCAATATGGCGTATTTTGGTGTCGCAGAATTATTGAGCTTTATCACGGAGCGTTTGGCGCTTGTGGGTGTTGTTGACACGGCGGAAAATCAAACGCTGACTGACAAAACGAAAAAAGCGTATTATGTGCCGCATTTTGTGGGAACGGGGCGCGAAAATCCAGATGACATCAAGCGCGTGTTTATGACGGTCAAGGCGATTGACGGGAAAGAATATATTCCGGTTTTTGACAATCTGATGAGCCTGAGACATTGGTACCAAGATTCCACGGCGATTCAGTCCTTTTTGGACAATCACGGAACGATTACGGCGATGAAGCTCACAGATATTCAACATCCTGAAAGTGGTGTCAATATTTTAGACGGCCTTTCTGGACTCGCGATTAATCCGTTTGACCTCGAAGCTGCAGACTTTGAAAAAGCACTTTTCCCTTGGCCGCAGGAATATTGAAAAAATGAAATCTTGTCAGTTTCGCACACTGAGCTGTGCTCAGAAGAAACGCCGCTGACAGGATTTTTTGTTCAAAATCTGATACAATGTACGGTATATGATTTAAGAGAGGGAGTATTAACATGATTATTTGGGGATTTCGTTGGGTGAGGACGCGGATTGGGCAGACGGGGCGTGCATTGTACTGCAAAAAGTGTGGTTATTCAGGAATTTGGGCGATTTTGACGCGTATTCGTTATTTCACGCTCTTTTTCATTCAGCTTTTTCCAACGCGCCGTCAGGTTGTGGTTGGTTGCCCGCATTGTGGGGTGATCTTTGCCATCAAAGAGGAAGAACTTGAAGCTTATAAAGCTGGCACGGCTGTGATTTTTGGAGCTCCCAAAGAGGCGCAAGCTGTGGGGATTCACTCGGGAACTCAAGCAGATAGTCAGGCTATTCAGGCGCCAAAACTTGACGCGCCGCAAGCGCCTCAAACCTCTAAAACGCCGCAAGCGGTCGCTCATGCTTCTTGGTCGCTGAGTAAAACTTTTGCGCTCATTGGCATGATTCTCAAATCACTTTTTGTTTTTGTATTGTTTGCGCTTATTGTTATTGGGGAAGTGCGTTCGTCGAGCGTTATGCAAGATTTTCAACCATCGGACCTTCTTGCATTTTTAGTCATTATTTTAATCATTTTTATCGCTTTATTCATCATGGGCCGGGTTGCCTTTGCAAAAATGGGTACGAAAAAGCGGACAGGCTGGCATATTTATCTTTTGATTTATGGGATTTTGAGCTGTACTTTGATTATCGGCGTCACCCCTGTGTTCTTATCGGAGGTTGCTTCTGGCGTTCTCTTGATTTTGGCTTTTGCCTTTGCCAATAGAAAATCAAAACGCTAGAATCTTGTCAGCCCTGATATAATGGTTATATCAGGTTTGACAGTTTCTGTCAAACCAAGACCAATCGTATAGAAAAGAGAAAAAATGGTTGAATTAGTTCTTATCATTGTACTGTTTGTCATGGGCATCGTTTATTTGGTGAGCTCATCTGACGCGAAGTCTGAAGACTTGCTGAAAAATAAGCTTAAGCCGAGAAATCGTTTTAAGAAGCAATATGATGCGGCGATGACTGACGAAGAAAAAGCAGTTATTGTCAAGAAATTCACACGTGGACGCCGACTTTCAGGAGCTGCTGCGATTGTTTTGGCGCTAATTTGGATTGCTAAAATCGTTGTTCAGCTTGCATTTTTAACCAGTCATTAAGAGAAAATTATACTCCTGTCAGCGCTGATTTTCCTGAGTAAGGTCATCGTGCGAACTGACAGGGTTTTTTTGTGTCAATTTCTGAGTATGATATAATATTGCCATGAGAATTTATAATACGATGTCGCGCGCGCTTGAGGAATTTGTGCCGATTGAGGCAGGCAAGGTGCGCATGTACGTTTGCGGGCCGACGGTGTACAATTATATTCATATTGGCAACGCGCGCTCGGCCGTGGCTTTTGATGTGGTACGTCGGTATCTTGAATGGCGAGGCTTTGATGTCCACTATGTGTCAAATTTCACAGACGTGGATGACAAGATTATCAAGCGTGCGGCTGAGGAAAATTTGACGACGGCAGAAGTGTCTGAGAAATA
>JAIRUZ010000070.1 GCA_031254115.1 Streptococcaceae bacterium | reverse complement strand
TTGCTCCCAAGACTTATCAAGCTATGGCTGGACTGACGAATTATTACAACAGCGGCCACTGGAGCTTCATCTTTGTCAGCTATGACGAAAAGCGCCAGACGCGCGTGATTGAAGTGGCTGAGAATAATCAGAATCGCTATACGTCTTATCTCAAAGACAAGGCGATTATCATTCCTGACAGCGTTGATGAAGTCTTCTTCCGCACGCAAGTTCGCGGCCTAGACTACACCTATCAGTATTCATTTGACGGAAAATCATGGCTGGAAACAGGCGTCAAACTTGACGCAATGGTTCTGTCTGACGAATATATCCTCTCAAGCTATGGCGGATTTTTCACCGGCGCCTTTGTCGGACTCGCAGCCGTCGATTATTCAGGCTACGAAGCAAAAGCAGAATTTGACTATTTTGATTATAAAGAATTTTAAGAAGAAACGTGTGAGTAATAAAAAATGAAACTATGGAAAAAAATAGGACTCGCCTCATCTGTTATTGTCGGGGCAATGACACTTGTAGCCTGTAGTTCAAACCGAAGCTCAGGCACAACGACAAGCGCAAAAGACATCACGATTGGCATTTCGATGCCTGACAAAGCGCTTCAGCGCTGGCCAGCAGCGGCTGACGATTTGGTGAAAGATCTGTCAGCCAAAGGCTACAAAACCGATGTGCAATATGCAAATTCGTCCACGTCAACGCAGTCTCAGCAAGTTCAGAACATGGCCAATAAAGGCGATAAATACATTGTCATCGCGTCGCAAGACGGAACAACGCTTGGTCCAGCAGTTGCAGCTGCCAAGAAAAATGGCGCTACCGTCATTGCTTACGATCGCCTCATCATGAACACCCCTGATGTGGACTATTATGCGACTTACAATCTTCAAGGCGTTGGCAAGCTTCAAGGAGAAAGTATTGTCCAAAAGCTTGGGCTTGATAAAGGCGCAAAGGGCCCGTTCAATATTGAGCTTCTGGGAGGCTCAGCTACGGACAATAATGCGCCACAATTTTTCAAAGGGGCCATGAGCGTTTTGGATCCGTATTTTAAATCAGGCGCGCTCGTTTCGCCTTCTAAAAAAGGCGTGGTGGATAATTTCCAGCAAGTTGCGATTGAATGGACACAACAAGCTGCGCAAACCGAGATGCAAACGCGTTTGAACTCATTTTACACGGGCGGTAAAAAGCTGGATGCCGTACTTGCACCGAATGACGCGCAAGCCTTTGGTACGATTTCGGCACTGAAAGCGGCCGGCATTGACCCAAGTAAGGTCGTGATTACAGGCCAAGACTGTGAGTCGCAAAATGTGCCCTTGATTGTCAAAGGCGCGCAATATATGTCGGTTTACAAGTCGGATGTGCGCTTGGCGGACACGGTCACGTCGATGATTTCAGACGTCACGGCTGGAAAAACGCCGAAAACGGATTCGACCTCTGCAAATGGCAAGAAAGAGGTGCCAACTCTTCAACTCACGCCGAAGGCCATTACCAAAGACAATGTCAAATCCGAATTGGTGGATACGGGCTATATCACGGCAAAAGCAGCGGGCTTGAACTAAAGAGGAGGCAAGATGCCAAGCAAAACAGCAGATATTATTCTTGAAATGAAGCATATCGTCAAGAAATTTGGACCTGTAACAGCGTTAAAAGAAGTAACTTTGTCAGTCAAGCGCGGCGAAATTTTCTCCATTTGTGGCGAAAATGGTGCAGGAAAATCAACGCTGATGAATGTTCTCTCGGGTGTGTACCCGCATGGCAGCTATGACGGCGAGATTATTTACGACGGTGAAACCTGTGCGTTTAAAACAATTCGTGATTCTGAGGAAAAAGGGATTGTGATTATTCATCAGGAGCTTGCTCTTGTGCCCTACATGAGCATTTCGGATAATATTTTCCTTGGCAATCCGCTGATGAAAGGCCTCGCGATTGATGACGCTGCACAGCGCAGGCGCGCGCAAGAAGTGCTTTTGCAAGTTGGTTTGGACGAGGATCCAGACACCTTGATTTCCAGTATTGGTGTTGGCAAACAACAGCTGGTTGAAATCGCCAAAGCGCTGACAAAAGATTTGAAGTTGATTATCCTTGATGAGCCGACGGCCGCGCTAAATGATGAGGATTCGTTTCATTTGTTAGGGATTATAGACAAACTGAGAAAAGAAAAGGGCATTACGGCGATTATTATTTCTCACAAACTCAATGAAATTGCGGCATCAGCCGATTCCGTCCAAGTGATTCGTGATGGCACGACAATTTCTCATCTCGAGATTGACGCCACGCATCCGCTTGATGAATCGCTTCTGATTCGTGACATGGTGGGGCGCCCGATGGATTCCAGATATCCAGAGCATCATGCAAAATTAGGCGCTGAATTATTCCGCGTTGAAAAATGGAAAATGTATCACCCGCTGGATGCGAAACGCCTCGTTGCAAAAGATGTCAGCTTTAATGTCAAAGCAGGCGAAATCATTGGCTTTGCAGGACTTGTCGGCTCAGGCCGCACTGAAACAGCCATGTCAATCTTTGGTCACCAATACGGAACCAATGCGTCAGGGCAGCTCTTTTTGGACGGAAAAGAAATCCGCTTCCCAAATGTCAGATCCGCGGTAGATGCGGGCGTGGCGTATGCGACAGAAGATCGCAAGACGTATGGCTTAAATTTGATTTCAAGTATTCGTGAGAACACGTCGCTTGCGAGTCTGGGCACGCTTTCTAAGCATGGTGTCATTGATCGCGCTGTCGAGATAAAAATAGCCGAAAAGTTCAGAAAAGACTTTCGCATGAAAGCATCAACGATTGAAATGCCCGCTGGGAATCTGTCAGGCGGCAATCAGCAAAAAGTTGTCTTGTCAAAATGGGTGTCAACAAGTCCGCGCGTGTTGATTTTAGATGAGCCAACACGCGGCATCGATGTCGGGGCGAAATACGATATTTATGAAATCATCAATCATCTTGCAGACGTGGGCGCGGCGATTATTGTCATTTCGTCAGAGCTGACAGAATTGCTTGGCATCTGTGATCGCATTTACACGATGAATATGGGAGTTATCACGGCTTGTTTGGACGCCAAGCTGACCAATCAAGAAGAACTGATGACCTTTATGACATCAAGCGTTCCTATCAGCCAAGCAGCAGCTTATGCGTAAAGTTATGAAAAACGGGAGATTTTAAAGATATGTCAGAGAAAAATCAGACAAAAAATATGCCAAGACAAAACGAGACGCAACCGATAAAAGAGTATCTCGTTGCCAATGCGCGCCAATACGGGATTTATCTCGCGTTAGTGGTTATCGTGCTCCTTTTCCAATTTCTGACGGGCGGGACGCTCCTAAGGCCAAACAATTTTGTCGCGCTCTTTCAGCAAAATGCCTATGTCATGATTTTGGCTGTGGGCATGCTGATGGTGATTATCGGGACGCACATCGACTTGTCAGTCGGCTCAGGCGTTGCCTTGATTGGCGGCATTGGTGCTTATGTGATGCAAAGTTGGCATCTGAACTGGCTTCTATCTATTATTTTGATGCTTGCCGTTGGCCTTTTGATTGGCTTATGGCAAGGCTTTTGGGTAGCATACGTAGGCGTTCCTGCCTTTGTCACTACGCTCGGCGGCATGCTCATTTTCAGAGGACTGGCAACACATGTGGCGGGACAGTCGATTCCTGTCAATTCAAACAGCCCGTTGGTCGCAATTTCCTCCAATTTTTTGCCCAACGTTTTCGGCTTTTGGGGCCCGTTTGACGGCCTTTCGATTGTTGTTGGACTTGCTGCTTTAGCCCTATTTGTTTGGCTACAAATGAGGCAGCGCCATCACAAGTTAAGTGCAGAGCTAAAAATGGATTCTAACGCATGGCTCGTGGTGAAGCTTATCATTGGGACTTTTGTCATTGGCTATGCCACCTATCTCTTTGCTTCCTCAGGAAATGCGACCGCGGGCGGCATTCCGATTATCCTCGTGGTTATCGCGGTGGTCGTTTCAGCTTACATGTTTGTGCTCAATCGCATGGTTCTGGGACGCGAAATTTACGCGGTCGGTGGCAACCGAAAAGCCGCCATTTTGTCTGGTATCAACTCAAAAGCTGTAGACATGAAGATTTTCCTCAATATGGGCTTACTCGCTGCGATTGCAGGCATTGTAGACTTATCGCGCTTTGCCTCGGCTTCTGCGCAAGCAGGAACGGGCTATGAGCTTGATGCCATTGCGGCTTGTTTCATCGGTGGCGCAGCCGTTGCAGGTGGTGTCGGTAAAATTCCTGGCGCGTTAGTCGGCGCGCTGATTATGGGTGTCTTAAATATGGGCTTGTCTATTTTGGGCGTGAGTTCAGACATCGTCTCAATCATAAAAGGTCTCGTCGTGATTGTCGCCGTCGCGTATGATTTGATTTCAAAACGTCGAAAAGCTTGAAATTTCAAGTAAACTATCATTTTGTTCCACATTCTGAAAGCCCCTAAAAAGAGGGCTTTTATGATATAATAAGCGGTATGGAACTCTCAGAAATTAGACGTATTCAGGAAGAACAGAGCTCAAAAATAACAGGGATTGAAAAATCGCTTGATCTCGAGCGCCTAGAAGAAGAAATTGCTTTGCTTGATAATGATATGGCCGCCTCGAATTTTTGGAACGATAATATCGCAGCACAAAAGGTAATTGATGAATCCAATGCAAAGAAGGCGCAATTTGACGGCTATCACGCCATGCAAACGCTGCTTGAAGATAATCAAGCCCTCGTTGAAATGCTGGCTGAGGAGCCCGATGAGGAGCTTCAGGCTGAATTAGAAGCCGCAACAGACGAATTAAACCATAAAATTCAGGCTTACGAGCTTGAAGTTTTGCTTAATCAGCCTTATGACCACATGAATGCGATTCTTGAAATTCACCCAGGTTCGGGCGGTACGGAATCTCAGGACTGGGGAAGTATGCTCATGCGCATGTATACGCGCTGGGGGGAAGCGCGCGGATTTAAGGTTCAAATTTTGGACTATCAAGGCGGCGATGTTGCGGGTCTTAAATCTGTGACCATCAAATTTGAGGGGCACAACGCTTACGGCTTTTTGCGCTCAGAAAAGGGTGTGCACCGTTTGGTTCGGATTTCACCGTTTGACTCGCAAAGCCGCAGACACACATCATTTACAAGTGTGGATGTGATGCCAGAACTTGACAAATCTATCGAAATTGAAATCAATAAATCAGACTTGAAGCGCGATGTTTTCCACGCGGGCGGCGCAGGCGGGCAAAATGTCAATAAAGTGACAACAGGTGTGCGCTATACGCACTTGCCAACGGGCATTGTTGTTCAGTCCACGATTGATCGCACACAATATGGCAATGATGAAATTGCGCTGAACATGTTGCGCTCAAAGCTGGTTCAGCTTGAAATGGATAAAAAACAAGCCGAAGTTGACGCATTGCGTGGGATTCAGTCAGATATCAGCTGGGGCTCACAAATTCGCTCGTATGTTTTCATGCCCTATCAGCTTGTAAAAGATACGCGTACTGAGTTTGAAACGGGACAGATTGACAAGGTGATGGATGGCGAGATTGACGGATTTATTGATGCTTATCTCAGATGGTTCACGGCGCGAGAAATGGTGAATTAACGCCAAAAAGTTAGAAACGTTTAATAAAACTGTAACATTAACGCTTACAGTTTTTGTTATAATCAGCTGATTATAAAAATTAGAAAGTGACGTGCAACAATGGGAATTGTAGAACTTAACAATGTAACTAAAAAATATTCCAATGGGACGACTGCGCTCAGAAATATTTCAATTGATATTCCTGCGGGCGAGTTTGCCTATATTGTCGGTCCTTCAGGAGCTGGTAAATCGACATTTATCAAGCTCTTGTATCGTGAATTAAAGATTGACAAGGGGTCGGCAAAGATTGCAGGCTATAATCTGCTGAAAATTAAAAAGCGTCAGGTGCCGCTTTTGCGCCGCTCAGTTGGCGTAGTTTTCCAGGATTATAAGCTTTTGACAAAGAAAACGGTATATGAGAATATTGCTTACGCGATGGAAGTTGTTGGCAAAAAGCCGTATGAAATCAAAAAGCGTGTCAATGAAGTATTAGATTTGGTCGGATTGAAGCACAAGCTTCGTAGTTTCCCCAATGAACTCTCTGGTGGTGAGCAACAACGTATCGCGATTGCGCGATCAATCGCTAATTCGCCAAAGTTATTAATTTGTGACGAGCCAACAGGGAATTTGGACCCAGAAAATTCATGGGAAATCATGAATTTGCTTGAGAAAATCAACTTGCAAGGAACAACGGTCTTGATGGCAACACACAATTCACAAATTGTGAATACACTGAAACACCGCGTGGTTGCTATAGAAAATGGACACATCGTCCGTGACCAAGAAGAAGGAGCTTACGGCTACGATGATTAGAATATTTTTTAGACATGTATGGGATTCACTGAAAAACATCCGCCGAAATGGCTGGATGACGGTTGCGGCGGTTTCGTCAGTCACAATCACTCTGTTTTTGGTTGGGATTTTCCTTGGATTAATCCTGAACACACAAAAACTTGCCAATGATCTCGCAAATAATGTGCGCGTTGTGGCTTATATCAAGCTTGAATCGCATGATAACAGCCAAACGATTCCAGATCCTAAAAATTCGACAAAAACGATTGCCAATCCAGATTACCACAAGATCCTCAATGAGATAAAAACGGTGCCGAATGTAAAGGCTGTCACGTTCTCGAGCAAGGATCAAGAGTTGGATAAATTGACGAAGTCGCTAGGGCCTGTGTGGAATTTGTTTAAAGGTTCCGCGAATCCACTTTATGATTCTTATGTCATTGAGGCAACCTCACATGATAAAGTCAAGGAAGTGTCTGCGGCTGTGTCAAAACTTGATGGCATTACAAAAGTGGATTACGGCGGTGTGAGCACAACGAATCTGTTTAATTTGGCTAATATGGTGCGGACGTGGGGAACGGGGCTTGCTTTGCTTTTGATTCTGATTGCCATGTTCTTGATTTCAAACACGATTCGTTTGACGATTATTTCGCGCTCGCGTGAGATTCAGATCATGCGATTGGTGGGCGCCAAAAATTCCTATATTCGCTGGCCATTTTTCCTTGAAGGAGCTTGGGTGGGCTTGTTGGGCGCGATTCTTCCAACGGTCGCGGTCATCTTTATTTATGGTATTATCGTCAAAGATTTTGGTCCAGGTCTTGAATCTAGCAATTTACATTTGCTGCCTGAGGCAACATTTATTCCACAAATCACACTTTTGCTGTTCGCGATAGGTATTGTCATTGGATCGCTTGGCGCGACGCTTTCAATGCGCCGCTATTTGAAGGCGTAATAAAAAATCTCAGTGATGAGATTTTTTTTGATGGGAGAGGTTGAAGCCAAAGGGAACGAGATTTTCTTCGTGTGCGCGAATGCGCCGCCAATTTTCACGATGACGAATGAGGATGAGACTTGCAATAGCGAGGATTGCGACGGTAAAGAGCCAATCCAGATGTTGAAGACCAAGCAAAGGAAAGAGAATGAGACCCAAAAGCGCGGCTATTCCTGCTGAGATGCTCGAAAGGGAAATCATGCTAAAGAGAACGAGTACAATTACAAAAATAACGGCTAAATAGGCGACAAATAGAGGATTGTAGGCTAAAATAACGCCTGCACTTGTTGCAACGGCTTTTCCGCCTTTGAAATGGTCAAAAACTGAAAACGTATGTCCGAGTATGGCAGCGAGCCCAAAAATGAGTGCGGGAATGATTGTGCTGTGAAAAAGACTGGGCAAGAGGAGTGCAACGGCGCCTTTTGCGACATCAAGAACAAAAACAACACTTCCTGCTTTCGTGCCGAGAATACGAAATGTGTTGGTCGTGCCTGTGTTGCCAGAGCCCAGTTCGTGTAAGTTTTTGTGATAGAAGATTTTGCCAATCCACAATCCAGAGGGAATAGCGCCCAAGAGATAAGCGACGAGGAGTAAACTAATTGCGAGAGTCATAGAATTATTATAACACATTCCTTAAGCGACGATGTTGCGCTTTAAGGGCAATGCTTTTTTACCAGATTATGGTTGGGTTTCGCGGAAATTTTTGAGGACAAAGTGTCCAGAGAGTAGAATAACGGCGAGAAGGCCCAGCATGCCAAGAAGCATTGTTGTTACGTCTAAAAGAAGAAGTTTGGAGTTAAAAATTTCAGCGAGCGTGTAATGAAGCTTGACAAACCACAGAATCAGGCTGACAGAGCTTCCAAGGAGGCCAAAAAAGAGCGTATTGACGGCGGTGCCTAGGATTTGCTGGCTGACAATTTTTCGCTCGTTTGTCAGCGCTGACAGCGTGAGATTTGGTGTGTGCAGAGTAATTTCTGTGAGGTCTTCGGTGACTGCCATGGCGGCTTCGGCAATGGCACCAAGGCTTGAGAGAATCATGACGGAGGTGGCGATGCCAGAGAAGTCAAGTCCAACAGAGAGTGAGAGTTCTTCAAGCGCTTCGGCATTTTCGGACGCAAAGCCCTGAAATTGACCGAAAAATTGTGCGAAAAGTGCGAGGACAAGAATACCTAAAAGAGTGAAAAAGCTGGCTTTGAAAGCAATGGCAATTACGTTATTTTCAGTGGAAGACATGAATAGGAGAAGTGCGAGCATGAAAAGGGACAAAATGCAGGTGACTGGAACAGGCGGAAAACCCCAGCTTAACAAGAGAATGAGCACAAAAATTGCGGCAAAATTGTAAAGAAGCGCGAGCAAATTGCGCAGCCCTGCTTTGCCTGCGATGGTGAGGCTCAACACGACAAAAATCAAGCTCAAAAGGAGTAAGCTGTTCATGCGTTTCTCCTTTTCGTGAGTGAAAATGCGGCGAGAGCTGATGAAATCGGGAGCGCAAGCAAAATGCCAATGGCAGAGATCAGCGTTTGGAAAATGCCGAGATTGAGCCCGATGGTCAAAATCGTATTCCAATTGTTGCCATTGCGCAGCAAAAGAAGCGTCATGGGCAGCGTTTCGGCCATAAAAATCATGAAGAGAACGCCTGTCAGCGTGCCGATAATTTCCTCGCCGATGTGGCGTCCTGATCTAAAAAGTTGAGTAGTTGTGAGCGCGGGATTTTGCCGAAAGACGCCAAAAAGTCCGACGACAATGTCAGAGCACGCATCCATAATTGCGCCGAGCACGGAAATGAGCGTGCCGGCAAAAAAGAGAAGTTCGGGATTTAGCGTCACGTAATCTAAATACTCAAAATGAATGCCTGAGTTGCCTGTGAGCGTGAGAATGCCGCCGACAAGCAAAAAGGTCGCAAGCATTGTCGCGAGTGTTGTGACAAGAGTCCAGAGCATTTGCCGTGTAAATCCGAGGACAAAGGCACACGATGAGGCAACAAAGAGCACGCAGAGGCCAGAAAAAATCAGCAGCATGGCATTGTTTGCGGCGAGATTGAGCGAAAGCGCCGCGAGATAGTATACGAAATTGGCAGCGAGCGAGAGCAAGAGAAAAAGGGCCGCTTTGAGGCGAATAAAGCAGAGCAAGAGGCCAGAAAAAAGCGTAAAAAGCGCGAGAATAAGAGCATCGCGCTTGAGCGTTTGAATCGTGAAAGTGCCGTTTTCCTTAGTGAGAATCACTTGTTGGCCAGTTTTGTAAAGCGGCGTTGTGGCCTCAGAGCGGCTGGAAATGCTTGTCAGAGTCAGCTTTTCGTGCGTTTGATTGAGCAGCTGGAGGTACACAGTTTGCGTGACTTGCGTGTCGTGATTGCCAAATTCGTCCGTTGTGATTTGCGACTTATTGCTGACTGATAAAACTGTTGCAACAGGCGCGTGATAGAGCACGGCGTCATTATCAGCGAGGAAAAAAACCATCAGCGCTGACAGAATGACAAAAATCAGCTTTTTTACCATAAACGCCACACAACGAGATTTGCCAGCAGCAGAAGGGCTGACAGAAAAAGAATCAGGCCAAGGGAATATTTGTTTTCAAGTTTCGTTTGGCTGAAAATAAAACTGAACGAAGCTGTTTTGCCATTTTCCAGATGAATCAGATTTGGATAATCGAGCGTTGTCGTGTCAAGGAGCGCCTCGATAGACACGGTTTTTGCGCTCGTATTTTTTATAGTCAAGCGGTAGCTGCCTGCGGGCATATTGACGTCAAAAATCTGTGACGGCTTGATGGCTGCGATTTTGTCAACGGCTGAGCTCGCAAAACTTGACTCGATTTGCGCGTGTGGCGCGTAATCTTTTGACAAATTGTGCGTGTCGTGCGTCGCCCAACTGCCTGCGACATTTTTCTCAATTTCGAGCGTCAGCGCATCGCTTGTGCCCGTTCCAAGCTGCAAACGATTCGCCTGAACAGGCAAAATGATTTCTTGTGTGAGACTTTTTCCAGGCGCAATTTTCAAATCGTCTGGGCTATAACCGTAATTGTCGGTCGGGTGCTGCTGCGCGTTGACAACGATTTTTTGCCCGCGTTGTAGCGGCAAAACAGTCGCCATGAGAATAATTGACACTGCTGTCAGCGCTGACAGAGCAAGCTTGAGCTGCTTTTTAGTGAAATTAAAGCGTCGTTTTTGAGCTTCAGCGCTGACAGGATTTTTGCTTTGATTGCCCCAAATCTGCTCACATGCGAGAACGGCCGCCAGAATCAAAAAAGCGAAAGCCATGAACTGATAGCGCGATTTGACTTCCCAAAGCACGGCATGAAAGAGCGAAATGCCCATGATGACCAAAAGCAAAAAGCTGTAAGCCGAGACTTTGAGGTGCTTTTTCTGCCGCAACGTTTGAAAAATCACGAGCAAAATAACGCCTAAAAACGCTTTTGCGTAGGTTTGCGTTGCAAGATTGATAGCGCCTATATTTTGCACCCAAAAAGCCGATGCGTGCGTCCAGTTGTAAGTTTGTGAAAATAGCGTGTAATCCGTTCCAGTCGCAAAGGTGCCGCTCGACCAAAGAATCGCAAATTTTACGAGCCAGAGCGGAATAAGAAGCAAATTATAAGTTTTAAGACGCGCGAAAATCCCAGCAATATCAGCTTGTGCAGCTGTCTTGTAGCCTTCGTGAAACAGCGTGTAATACCGATCCGCCGAAGTCCACGTCCCAGCCGACTGAAAATTCACGCTCTCGTAAATCCAATTCCAGACAGGAAAAGCGTACTGATTGTGCGCGTCGTAATGCAAAGCGGCAGAAATGCCGAGCGACGCGAGACTCGCGAGCAGAATACCAACGAAGCAAGCCCCGATGAGTGCAACAAAAATTTTCCAGAGAGTCTTGTATTTTGCGCGCCTGTGATAAGCCAAAAGTCCTAAAATCGCAAGCGCAATCACGAGCACAATGCTATTTGGCCGCGCTAGATAAGCGAACGTAAAAGCAAGCGTCACGCTCAAAAAATCAATGAGCCTCAGTTGCCGTCTAGCGAGCGCTTTATCAACTGTATTGAATAAAAGAACAAGCGCGAGCAGCGCGAGACCGTCCGAATAGCCAATCGTAATCAGAAAATCACTCATAAATGGCAACGCCAAAATGAGCAACAGGGCGAATGCGCCCATATATGGCTTTCTACGCCACAAAATACGCACGACAAGCGCCCAAATGGCACTATTGATGAGAATATTAAAACCAAAGAAAACCGTGTAATAGCTGACGTGGAGCGCGTTTGAAATAGTGATAAAAAGCAGGTCAAGCGCAACAAGTGGCACGAGATTGGGGTATTGCAAAATCCAAATGTCCCACGTTTTCTCGCCTGCAGCAAGCCGTGTGGCTTGAGCCTGAATGTGCCACGGATCACCAAATACGCCGATATGCGAGCGCGTCACCGTCCAGATTTGCAGGCCAATAAAAACAAGAAATAAAAAAATGATCAAGCGCAGTAAAAACGCACGATTAGCTGTCGCCAGCCGCTGCCAGACAGCTCGCAAGCCAAAATACAAACCAAAAGTGAGCACAACGACTGATAAAGGCTCAATAAATCCGACATCTGTATAAGGTTCCAAAATCATGCAGGCGGCCGCAATTGCGAACAGGCCAAGCAGACTTCGTTGTGCCCATTGAGATAATTTAGTCATGCTTCCCTCCTTTCTTTTTGCGAGCTAAAAAATCTATCAAACCGCAGATGGCAAGCGCGAGCATAATCGGCGCAAAATTATACAGATAGCGCGAATTGGCCTCCCAGATTAAGAGAAAACCAGTCAATCCAATCATCGAAAGTCCCAAAATAAAGCCTTCAGTTTGCCGCTTTTTCCAAATAGAAAGCCCGATTTCATACCACATAAGCGGCACAATCGCAAGCCAATAAAGCGATTGTGCCGCTTTAATCAAGAGCCAACCCGCAACATTGCCCTCAGAAGGCTTAAAGCTCGTCCAGTCAAATAAATAGAAAACAACAGGATTTTGGTGGCGATAGGTATAGAAAAAGTCGCTCAAATCGCCGTTAAACCACGTGTACATGATTTTGCGCCAGAGTTGCACGGCAAGGCCAGAAACGCCCATTTTTTTCAGGTTTGTGACGAGTAATTTGACGTCGCCTGCTTGTTTGGATTTGATGTCAGGAAAGCTCTCAGAATACGCAAGCACTGCGGGATTGAAACCGCCATACTTATTTTCAGGCGACAAGCTCATTGTTACCCAATGCACAAGCGGCAAGTTGTAGCGGTTATTCGCCTGAGCGGAAAAAGCGGGCTCTGTTGCGAGATAGGATTTTATGCCGACATGCACGGCGCCAAATAAAACCAGCGACACCGGCACGAAAAGAAGCATTTTTTTCCAGTCGCGTTTGATAACGAGCAAAAAAACGAAAACAGCGACCATCGGAATGGCAACAGTCGGCTTGATATTGTAACCAATAAACACAATCAGGCACGCCAAACTCCACCAGAGCAGCTGTTTCAGGCGATTTTCCGCGTTGAGCGCATAAACCATGAACAACAAACCAAAAAGCACGAAGGGCAAGCTCGCCGTGTCTGTGTAAAATTGCGCGCCGTAGACGTAAAAAGGCACAAAGCCAAAAGCTGCGGCATTGTACAAAAGCGCGTGGCGTTTGCCCATGATTTTTTTGACTAACAAAGAGCCTGCAAGAACGGAGCTGCTCGTCAAAATGGCTGATACAGCAGTCAGCACCCAAATTTTTACGGGTGTATCAAGCGGGCCAAAAAGGCTATTATAGAGCATGCCGAAAAATTGATTGTTAGGATAGCGTAAGAAATAAAGCAGCTGATCTTCGGTCATCGGAAGCTTTTGAAAACTTCCGCCGTGTGTCAGACTGGTATTGACAAAAATCTCAAAAAAGTCCCAATTGTGCGCGCTGTCAGGCACATGAATCACGAGGAAAAAAGGCACAATCAAGACTGTCAGCCCTACTATCAGCGCTGACAGCTTATAAAAATGAGTAAGCCGCGCGTCTGTCAGCGCTGACAGATGTTTTGTCAGCCGATAAAGCCCCCAGAGATAAAATGCGGCGACAAAGAAACACAAATTTCCAAGCAAAAATCCCAGAATGTGCCGAAGGTTCCATTCGGGTATTTGCGTGATGACGTACGTATTGATTCCCAGCCAAATGAGCCCTAAAAGCCCGAACCAGAACGATTTACGCGCCGTGAATCTCTGAATCTTTTGTCTTTGCAAATGCAATATTATTTTCTCCTAACAACTCGACGAGCAAACGGTGTGAGCTCCCCCACACGAGATAATGATAATATTTCCCCGCGTAGCTGAACTCAAAACGATTTCGCGAAAGTCTGACGCCAGAAATATAAGCCAAATCAATTTCCAGCATGTTGAGCCTGAAATCCTTG